>NZ_JBEPTK010000005.1:0-300000 GCF_040549485.1 Constrictibacter sp. MBR-5 | reverse complement strand
GCGTGCGACGGCAGCGGTGCCGAAGGCGGTGCCGCCCCCGTCACCTGCCCGACCTGCAACGGCCAGGGCCGGGTGCGCGCCCAGCAGGGCTTCTTCACGATCGAGCGCACCTGCTCCACCTGCCACGGTACCGGCCAGATCATCCAGAATCCCTGCAGCGTCTGCAGCGGCACCGGCCGCGCGCGGCGCGAAAAGACCCTGCAGGTCAACATCCCGGCAGGCGTCGAGGACGGCACGCGCATCCGCCTGTCCGGCGAGGGCGAGGCCGGCTTGCGCGGCGGTCCGCCGGGCGACCTCTACATCTTCCTGACCATCGCGGCGCACCGGGTGTTCCAGCGCGACGGCGCCAACATCTACTGCCGCGTGCCGATCCCCATGGTCACCGCCGCACTGGGCGGCTCGATCGAGGTGCCGACACTCGAGGGATCGCGCGCCAAGGTCTCCATCTCGCCCGGGACGCAGACCGGTCAGCAGTTCCGCCTGCGCGGCAAGGGCATGCCTATTCTGAACAGCCGCTCCGTCGGGGACATGTATGTCGAGGCGATCGTCGAGACGCCCCGCAACCTGACGAAGAAGCAGCAGGAACTTCTCCGCGAGTTCGATGCGGTCGGCAGCGGCAACGGGAACAGTCCCGAGTCGGAGGGGTTCTTCGCAAAGGTCAAGGAATTGTGGGACGACCTGCGCGAGTAGCATGCCGGTGACGCGACATCGTCATCCGGTGTGAAGCCCGTCACAGCCCCCTTTCCCTGACCGGACTACTGCTGGTTCGGTTGCGCAGCCGGCTGTCGGCTGCGGCCGCCTCGGGAGGGATCAAGATGGCGCTGTATCAAATCAGGATGGGCAATGCGGCGAAGCCGGTCGGCCTCGTCTGCACGATGCTGGTCGGGCTCGCACTGTCGGGCGCAGCGTCGGCGCAGAGCCGCTCGGCGCAAGAAGTCGTCGAACACGGGGCCAAGGTATCCCGGCCGATCGGTGGCGACACCAACCCCCTGGCGACCATGGTGACGGGCAAACCGACGCCCCCGGCGGCCGGCATGTCGTCGAGCGGCCAGCACCGCAGCGGAATGGGCGCTTCGATGAGCCGCGCCGATGTCCGCGATCTGCAGCGGGCCCTGAACAAGGACGGCGCGGGATTGAAGGTCGACGGCGCGATGGGCCCGCGAACCCGCGAGGCCCTGATGGCCTTCCAGTCGCGCAACGACCTGCCGGTGAGCGGTCACCTCGACAGCGACACGCGCATGAAGCTCGGCATGTAGACGCGAAAGGCCCCCGCCGCGGCAGCGACGGGGGCCTCTTGCATTTCGCGAGCCGTCTACCCGCGCAGCTGCTGCTGCCAGGCGACCACCTGCTCGTGGGCACGCTCGTTCGACAGATTGTAGCGATCCTGAAGCACGGTCAGGAGCATCGACCGCTCGCCCCGGATCCGCTCCACGTCGTAGCCCGTCAGCTGCGGCCAGCGCCGCCGGATCTCCTCGCTCAGCCGCGGCCAGTCGCTACTCGCCATGCGGTCCCAGCTCGTCGCCCACCAGGGCTCCTGAGCACCGATGGGTGCACCGTCATACCGGGGGCCGTCGGCGCGGGGTCCATCGTACCGCTCCGACATCCGCGTATAGGTGTGCTGCGGGCCGGACGGCGCGGGCGCCAGCGTGATCGGCGACTGGGAATCGCGGTCGTTGGCCATGCTGCTCCGCATATGCTCCATCGCATCGCGGCGCCCGGCCTCGTATCCGCGGTCGTATTCGTATTGGCCGTGTTTCTGCCACTGTGCCCAGAGCGCGGGATCGCGCACTGCGTCGGGCGGCGCCGTCTCGCCGCGCATCAGTCCGCCGACGGTCTGCCGCTCGATCATACCGTCCGCCGAACCCGTCCGGCCGCCGGAGGACGACAGCGAGGCCGCCGGAGCTTCGTAGGCCGGCGCGCCGTAGCGAGAAGAACTGTAGGGCGCTGTGGGTGCCGGCATCGTGCCCGACGTTCCGGCGGAATAGGTGCCGGAATCGTACGGCGCGGCCCCGTAGCCGCCGCCGTAACCGGTCGTCGACTGCGCAGCAGCGGGTGCCGCGAAACCCAGTGCTGCGGCGAGTACCGTACCGACGAGTAGATTGCCACGACCTGTCCTGACGTTCATCGCCAAACCTCCATCACTGGGCGCGACAACGCACGCCCATGTCGACGGAGCAAACTCCTTTGGCAGATCGAAGTTCCGGGCATCCTGCAGCGAGGTGACGGGCGTCACGAGTACTGAAATGACGACCGGGACGGCCCGGGCGTCAGGCGACCTGCTCTTCCCAGCGCGACAATTTCCGGTAGATGGTCGAGGGGCTGACTTCGAGCAGCGCGGCGGCGCGAGGAATGTTGCCGCCGGCCGCCTGGACAGCGGCCTCGATCGCCTCGCGCTCGACGACGGCGAGGGGCCGGATGCCGCCGGGGGTGTCCGTGTGCGGCTGGCCGGCCGGCTGGCGATGGACCGTGACGGTTGGCGCGCTCCTGAGCAGCAGGTCGGGCAGCATGTCGCGCTCGACGACCGCGCCCTCGTTGAGCACGACGATGTTGCGCAGCACGTTCTGCAACTGCCGGACGTTGCCCGGCCAGTCGTAGGTCATCAGCAGAGCCTCCACGTCGGGAGCGAAGCCCTGGAACGCTTTGCCCTCCTCGGCGGCAAACGACGCGAGGAAATGGTTGGCGAGGTCGAGCACGTCCCGCTCGCGGTCGCGCAGCGGCGGCATGTGCAGCGGGATGACGTGCAGCCGGTAATAGAGATCCTCACGGAAGTGGCCCGCTTCGACCTCGTGCAGCGGATCGCGGTTCGTCGCGCAGATGAAGCGCACGTCGACCTGGCGCATCTCGGTGCCGCCAACCTTCATGAAGCTGCCGAGCTGGACGAAACGCAGCAGCTTGACCTGCAGGTCGAGCGGCATCTCGCAGACTTCGTCCAGGAAGAGCGTGCCGCCGTCGGCGCGCGCCGCGGCACCCTCGCGATCGCCGATGGCGCCGGTGAAGGCGCCCTTCACATGGCCGAAGATCTCGCTTTCCATCAGCTCCTTCGGGATCGCCGCGCAGTTGATGGCCACAAACGGCGCATCCCGGCGCGGGCTCTTCTGATGGATCGCCTCGGCACAGACCTCCTTGCCGGTGCCACTCTCGCCGGTGATGAAGATCGTCGCCTTGCTCGCCGACGCGGCATCGATGGTGCGGTAGACCGCCTGCATCGACAGGGACGATCCGACGAAGCCGGCGTAGGAGCGGCGGTCGATCTCCGTGCGGTAGGTCTCGACGATCCGGGTGAGATGCTGGCGCTCCAGTACATTGCGGAGCGTGTAGATCAAACGCTCGGCTGTGAACGGCTTCACGAGGAAGTCGACCGCGCCCTCGCGCATCGCCTCCACGGCCGTGTTGACCGAGCCGTTGGCCGTGATGACGACGACCCCGGGAGCGCCAGGCTTGCCATGGAGCTGCTTCAGGATCTCCAGCCCGTTCATGTCCGGAAGCTGCAGGTCGAGCACCAGCGCGTCGGGGTAGCCACGCTCGAGACTCGCCATCGCGGCCTTGCCGGTCTCGACATGCTCGACGTGATAGGGCTCTCCCTGCAGGTAGGCGCGATAGGCGCGCGCCAGCGGCGGGGTGTCCTCGACCAGCAGGATGCTCGGCTTTTTGCGTGACATCGGTCAGAAAAACCGCAGTGCGCTACGGGTTCAGCGGCTTAAGCTATACGGACAAAGGGGACCAAATCGTTAACGCTCTCGCCGCGCGCCACCCGGGCGCATGGCCGGCGGGCGCGATCGGCGCTAGATTCGGGCCAACGACGCGCGGAGACGCCGATGCTGCCGAACGCCCTGCCCTCCCTCGACTTCGCACTCGGCGAGACCGCCGACATGCTGCGCGAGAGCGTCGCCGCCTTCGCCGCCGACGAACTGTCGCCGCGGGCCGCGGACATCGATCGCGAGAACGAGTTTCCGGCCGACCTGTGGCGCAAGCTCGGCGCGCTTGGCGTGCTCGGCGTGACGGTGGAGGAGGAGTTCGGCGGCGCCGGCATGGGCTACACCGAGCATCTGGTGGCCATGGAAGAGATCAGCCGCGCCTCGGCATCGGTCGGCCTGTCCTACGGCGCGCACTCCAACCTCTGCGTCAACCAGATCCGCCGCACCGGCACGGTCGAGCAGAAGCGCCGCTACCTGCCGAAGCTGATCGCCGGCGAGCATGTCGGTGCCCTGGCCATGTCCGAGCCCGGCGCGGGGTCGGACGTGGTCGGCATGCGCCTGCGCGCCGACCGCCGCGGCGACAGCTATGTGCTGAACGGCAACAAGATGTGGATCACCAACGGGCCGAACGCGGACGTCCTGGTCGTCTACGCCAAGACCACGCCCGATGCCGCCGCACGCGGCATCACCGCCTTCATCGTCGAGAAGGGCTTCAAGGGGTTCTCCACGGCCCAGAAGCTCGACAAGCTCGGCATGCGCGGCTCGAACACCTGCGAACTGATCTTCCAGGACTGCGAGATCCCAGCGGAGAACGTGCTCGGCAGCGTCGACCAGGGCGTACGTGTGCTGATGAGCGGCCTCGACTATGAGCGGCTGGTCCTGTCAGGCGGACCGCTGGGCATCATGCAGGCGTGCATGGACGTGGTGGTCCCCTACCTGCACGAGCGGCGGCAGTTCGGCCAGGCGATCGGTGAATTCCAGATCATGCAAGCGAAGCTCGCCGACATGTACGTCACGCTGAACGCCGCCAAGGCATACGCCTATGCGGTGGCAAAGGCTTGCGACCGGGGCGACACGACCCGCAAGGACGCCGCCGGCGTGATCCTCTACACGGCCGAGAGGGCGACGTGGATGGCGCTGGAGGCGATCCAGTGCCTGGGCGGCAACGGCTACATCAACGACTATCCCACCGGCCGCCTGCTCCGAGACGCCAAGCTCTACGAGATCGGCGCCGGCACGTCGGAGATCCGCCGCTGGCTGATCGGGCGGGAGCTGTTCGAACAGACCGGCTAAGGGCCACCTCCCCGCCGCACTGCACATTCTGCGGGCATTCGGGCTGCACATCCCGATTCCAGTCCCGCCGTCTCTGCCGCAACCGCAGGCAATCTGCTCCTGGCACGTCGTTTGCTGCGATGCACCGAGTTCGGATGACACGAACACGGGAGCTGGATCTGGTGGACGAAACGCGGCCCGACGTGGGCGGACCGAAGCAGCCGCTGCTGCTGGTGCAGGATCTGCGAAAATACTTCGTGGTGAAGGGGCGAAACGCCGGCTTCAAGAAGTCGCCGCCCGTGCGCGCCGTGGACGGCATCTCCTTCTCGGTCGCCAAGGGCGAGACCCTGGGCGTGGTCGGCGAATCCGGCTGCGGCAAGTCGACGATGGCACGGCTGCTCATCCGTCTGATCGAACCGGACGAAGGCGACGTCATCATCGACGGCCAGAAGGTGGCCAGCGAGGACGGCATCTCGGTGCGCGAAATGCGCAGCCAGGTGCAGATGGTCTTCCAGGACAGTTATGCGTCGCTGAACCCGCGCCTGCCGATCGAGGAATCGGTGGCGTTTGGTGCGATCAGCGACGGCGTGCCGCGCAAGGAGGCGATGGCCCGCGCGATCTCGCTGCTCGACAAGGTCGGCCTCGACCCGCGCCTGTTCGTCCACCGCTACCCGCACGAACTCTCCGGCGGGCAGCGCCAGCGCGTGAACATCGCGCGGGCGCTGGCACTGCAGCCGCGCCTGCTGATCCTCGACGAGGCGGTGTCGGCGCTCGACAAGTCGGTCGAGGCGCAGGTGATGAACCTGCTGAGCGACCTGAAGAGTCAGTTCGACCTGACCTATGTCTTCATCAGCCACGACCTGAACGTCGTCCGCTTCATCAGCGACAAGGTCATGGTGATGTATCTGGGCGAGATCGTGGAAATCGGCGAAGCCGACGAGGTCTACGAGAACCCGAAGCATCCCTATACCCAGGCTCTGCTGCTGGCGCAGCCGGCGATGGACCCCGCCGAGCGGCGCAAGAAGGCGCCGCTGACCGGCGACCCGCCGAATCCGATCGCGCCGCCGCCCGGCTGCCGCTTCCACACGCGCTGCGTCTTCGCCGAGGGCGTATGCAGCCAAGTCGTGCCGAAGCTGACCACCACGGGCGGCCCCGGCTTCCATGAAGCCGCCTGCCACATGGTCATTCCCGGTTCCGGCCACTCCCAAGCCGCCGCTGCCGCCGCCTGAAACGAAGGTCAGCCATGACAGCCGCCGCCATCAAAGCCACCGCACCGGTCGACGCAGCCGCCCAGGCACCCGTCCCGGCACCGGCGACCGACCCGATCCTCTCGGTCCGCGACCTGCACGTTAAGTTCGTCACCCGCGACCGGACCGTCCACGCCGTGAACGGGGTGTCGTTCGACCTCGCCCGCGGCGAGGTGCTCGGCATCCTGGGCGAGTCGGGATCGGGCAAGAGCGTCACCCTGCGCTCGATCCAACGCCTGCTGCCCGAGCGGCGCACGGTGATGTCGGGCTCGATCATGCTGGAGGGCGAAGACGTCCTGCAGATGTCGTCGCGGCAGGTGACGGGCATCCGCGGCTCCAAGGTCTCCATGATCTTCCAGGAGCCGGCGACGGCGTTCGACCCCGTCTACACGGTCGGCCACCAGATCTGCGAGACGATCGTCCATCACGAGGGCATCTCGTGGAAGCAGGCGGAGGCGCGCGCGCTCGAGCTGCTCGAACTGGTGCGCATCCCCTCCGCACAGACGCGCCTGCGCGCCTATCCGCACGAGATGTCGGGCGGCATGCGCCAGCGCGCCATGATCGCGCTGGCCCTCGCCTGCCGGCCGAAGCTGCTGCTCGCCGACGAACCGACCACGGCGCTGGACGCCACCGTGCAGATCCAGGTCCTGCTGCTCCTGGCGCAGCTCCAGGAGGAGCTGGGCCTGAGCATCATCTTCGTGACGCACGACGTGGGCGTCGCAGTCGAGGTGTCCTCGCGCCTAGCGGTGATGTATGGCGGTCAGGTGGTCGAGACCGGGCTGCTGGAGGATGTCGTCCGCAAACCGGCGCACCCCTACACGCGCGGCCTGCTCGCCTCGACGATCCACGGCTCGATGCGGGGAACGCGGCTGGAAGCCATTCCCGGGTCGCCGCCGAACCTGACCAACGCCCCGACCGCCTGCACCTTCGCGCCGCGCTGCCCGCTCGTCATCGACGGCTGCCTGCAGGGGGTGCCGGCGCTGCGGGAGGTCGGCGGCTCGCGGCTCGCGCGGTGCATCCGGACGGAGACCGTCGTCGACCTTCCGCCACCGGGGATGGCGGCCAAGGAGGCCACCCCCGCCTAGCAGGTTCGCGGCGGATGCCGCGGGTCAGGCTGGGCTGGCGGCGACGCCGACGGGGCAGCTGACGCCCGTGCCGCCGAGGCCGCAGTAGCCGCCCGGAACCTTCGCCAGATACTGCTGGTGATAGTCCTCGGCGTAGTAGAACTCGGGTGCGTCGACGATCTCGGTGGTGATCTTGCCGTAGCCGGCCTTGGTCAGCGCCTGCTGGAACCGGTCGCGGCTCGCCTCGGCCGCCCGGCGCTGCTCCGGCGACGTCGCATAGATTCCCGAGCGATACTGCGTACCGACGTCGTTGCCCTGGCGCATGCCCTGGGTCGGATTGTGCGATTCCCAGAAGACGGCGAGCAGCTGGTCGTAGCTGATCTTGCCGGGGTCGAACACGACCCGCACGACCTCGTTGTGGCCGGTCATGCCGCTGCAGACCTCCTCATAGGTCGGGTTCGGGGTGATGCCGCCGGCGTAGCCGACCGACGTCGAATGGACGCCCGGCGCCTCCCAGAACTTGCGCTCCGCGCCCCAGAAGCAGCCGAGGCCGAAAAGCGCCAGTTCCATGCCTTCGGGAAACGGCGGCTCCAGTCGCGTGCCGAGAACGAAGTGCGCGGGCGGCACCGGCATGCGGGTGCTGCGTCCCGGCAGGGCCGTCTCCGGCGTCGGCATCTCGATGTTCTTGCGCTTGAGCATCCACATGACCATGCCTCCTTGGCTCGTCGTGGACCACATATGCGCCCGGACCGCCGTCCAGGCAAACATCGGCCGAAAAATCGGGCGAAACGGCGTTGACGCACGCGCCTTCGCGAGGGATTGTGCGCCTCCTTTTCAGGTACCGGGCCAGCATGCGTGCATACCCGGACAACAGAGGCCCAGCATACGCGATGGATGTCGCCAAGCGCCCCGCAGCCGGCACCCCCGGCTCCGTCACGCAGCGCGACATGGCAAATGCCATCCGCGCTCTCGCCATGGATGCGGTCGAGAAGGCCAAGTCCGGCCACCCCGGCATGCCGATGGGAATGGCGGACGTCGCCACGGTTCTGTTCACCCAGTTCCTGAAGTACGACCCGACCGATCCGCACTGGCCCGACCGCGACCGCTTCGTGCTGTCGGCCGGCCACGGCTCGATGCTGCTCTATGCCCTGCTCTACCTGACGGGCTACGGCTCGGTCGGCATCGACGACATCAAGAATTTCCGGCAGCTGAAGAGCCGCACGCCCGGCCATCCGGAGATCGGTCACACCGACGGCGTCGAGACCACCACTGGGCCGCTGGGCCAGGGCTTCGCCAACGCGGTCGGCATGGCGCTCGCCGAGCGCATGCTGGCGGCCCGCTTCGGCGCCGAGATCGTCGACCACTTCACCTACGTGATCGCGGGCGACGGCTGCCTGATGGAGGGCATCAGCCAGGAGGCGGCTGCACTGGCCGGCCATCTGCGCCTGTCGCGCCTGGTCGTGCTGTGGGACGACAACGCCATCTCGATCGACGGCCCGACGTCGCTGACCATGAGCGACGACCAGCCGGCGCGCTTCCGGGCGCTCGGCTGGCACGTCCAGGAGGTCGACGGCCATGATCCCGACGCGGTTGCGGCCGCCATCCGTGCGGCACAGGCATCCCCCCTGCCCTCGCTGATCGGCTGCAAGACGACCATCGCCTACGGCGCGCCGAAGAAGGCTGGCACGGCCGCCTCGCATGGCTCGCCACTGGGCGCCGAGGAGATCGCCGGCGCCCGCGAGAAGCTCGGCTGGCCGCACGGCCCGTTCGAGGTGCCGGAGGCCATCCTGTCGGCATGGCGCGACGCCGGCCGACGCGGCAGCGCCGAGCGCGCCGCATGGGCGGAGCGCCGGGCCGTCCTGCCGGCCGACGTGCGCGAGACGCTCGACCGCACGATGGCGGGCAAGCTGCCCGCGAGCTTCGACGCGGCCTTCGGCGACCTGAAGCGCAAGCTCGTCGAGGAGGCACCGAAGCTCGCGACGCGCCAGTCCTCGCAGAAGGTGCTGGAGGCGCTGGTCCCGGCCATCCCGGAACTGATCGGCGGGTCGGCCGACCTGACCGGGTCCAACCTGACCCAGACCAAGGCGATGCAGCCGGTCACGGCGGACGACTATTCCGGCCGCTACATCTATTACGGCGTGCGCGAGCACGGCATGGGTGCGGCGATGAACGGCATCGCACTGCACGGCGGCCTGATCCCCTACGGCGGCACCTTCCTGGTGTTCAGCGATTATTGCCGGCCGGCGATCCGCCTGTCGGCGCTGATGAAGGCGCGCGTCATCTGGGTCATGACGCACGATTCGATCGGCCTGGGTGAGGACGGCCCGACGCACCAGCCGATCGAGCACCTGGCCAGCTTGCGCGCCATCCCGAACCTGCTGGTGATGCGTCCGGCCGATGCGGTGGAGACGGCCGAATGCTGGGCGCTGGCGCTGCAGTCGGCCGACCGGCCGTCGCTCCTGGCGCTCACCCGCCAGGGCCTGCCGGCGCTGCGCAAGACCTACGAAGACGAGAACCGCTGCGCCCGCGGTGCCTATCGGATGGCGGAAGCCGAAGGCGGCGCGGCGCAGGTGACGCTGTTCGCCACCGGCTCCGAGGTCGCCATCGCGATGGCGGCGCGCGACGCGCTGCAGGCCGACGGCATCGCCACCACGGTGGTCTCCGTGCCGTGCTGGAAGCTGTTCGACACGCAGCCCCAGGACTATCGCGACGAGATCCTGGCGAAGGGCACCACCCGCATCGCCGTCGAGGCCGGCAGCCCCTTCGGCTGGGAGCGCTTCGTCGGGTCCGATGGAACGATCGTCGGCATCGAGACGTTCGGCGAGTCCGGTCCGGGTGATGAACTCTACGAGCATTTCGGCCTGACGCCCGAGGCGGTGGCGAAAACCGCCCGGGCGCGCCTAAATAAGAGCTAACGCCTGCATCGGGGCGGACGCATCCCGCGCGTCCGCCCGGTCAATGGATCTGCATATCGGAGGACGGAAATGGCGGTACGGGTTGCGATCAACGGCTTCGGACGCATCGGGCGGCTCGTGCTGCGCGCGGCACTGGAATCCGGCCGCAGCGATGTGGAGTTCGTGGCGATCAACGATCTCGGCTCGACCGAGGACAACGCGCACCTGTTCAAGTACGATTCGGTGCACGGTCGCTATCCGAACGACGTGACGGTTTCGGACGGCGCCATCGACTTCGGCAGGGGCAAGGTGAAGATCCTCGCCGAACGCGATCCGTCGAAGCTCCCCTGGAAGAGCCTCGACGTCGACATGGTGTTCGAGTGCACCGGCCGCTTCACCGAAAAGCCGGAGGCCAAGGTCCATCTCGATGCCGGCGCGAAGCGCGTTCTCGTCTCCGCCCCGTCCAAGGGTGCCGACCTGACCGTCGTCTACGGCGTCAACCACGACAAGCTCTCCAAGGAGCATCTCGTCGTCTCCAACGCGTCCTGCACGACCAACTGCCTGGCGCCGGTCGCGCACGTGCTCAACGAGGCCTTCGGCATCGAGCGCGGCTACATGACGACGATCCACGCCTATACCGGCGACCAGCGCCTGCAGGACACGCTGCACTCCGACCGTCGCCGGGCACGCGCCGCGGCGCTGTCGCTGATCCCGACCTCCACCGGTGCGGCGCGTGCCGTCGGCGAGGTCCTGCCCGACCTGAAGGGCAAGATCGACGGAACGTCGGTGCGGGTGCCCGTGGCCAACGTCTCCCTGATCGACTTCAAGTTCGTGCCGAAGAAGGACGTCAGCGTCGCGGCGATCAACGAGGCCATGAAGAAGGCCTCGGAGAACGGCAGCCTGCGCGGCATCCTCGGCTACAACGAGGAGGAACTCGTCTCCTGCGACTTCAACCACTCGCCGTTCAGCTCGACCTTCGACGCCACCCAGACCCAGGTGATCGACGGCAAGCTCGTGCGCGTGCTGTCCTGGTATGACAACGAGTGGGGCTTCTCGAGCCGCATGTGCGATACCGCCGTGGCCTTCGCCAAGACCATCTGACTCCGACCGGGCCGGCCATAGCCGGCCCGACCGAGATCGGGGAGCCCATGGGCCGCCCGACGATCATCGTCCAGAACCGGATCGAAGCCTGCGCCGCCGCGGCAGCCGCCTCGGCGGCGCAGCTGCGTCTGGACATCCGGAGTGCCGCGTGGGTCGCCGATGCCTACGGGCCGATGGTTTTCGCCGCGATGATGGAGGCCGCGCGCCGGGCCTACCCGGACGCGGAGGTCCGCGGAATACTCGACTGCGGCGACAGCGCGGGAATGGCGATGGCTGCATTCAGGCACGGGCTCGACGTCCGGGTCGCCGTAGCCGATCCGGTGCGTACGAAGCTGAGGCAGATGGCCGAACGCTCGGGACGGGAGGTGGTGACAGGCGAAGGTCCCCTTCTCGACCTCCGCGGCGAGCCGGACCCCGTCGCCGCCTGCAGCCGCTGGGTCGCCACCCTCGCCAGCGGCCGCGCGCAGCATCGGCGCTGACGCCAACCGCGAACGGCAGCCCCGCCTACCTGCAGGCCTCGAACAGGTCTGGATCCGGCCCCTGCAAGGAGCAGAGAATACCGCCCCACTGGTAGCCCTCGCGCTCGCCGCGATAGCGGATGCGCAGCCAGGGATAGCCGTCCTCGGCGACGGCGGTCCTCTCCAGCAGCACGATCCGCTCGTCCTCCGACAGCGAATCCACCCGCTCGTACTGCCGGCCCGGGCCGCTGCGCACGATGCCGCCCCATGAGCCGGCTGCGCGGGGAAACGCGCCCGCCGTCTCGCCCGGTTCGGCTTCGCTCCGCTTTCCAACGGCTCCGGCGCCGCCCGTGTCCGGCTTGCAGGCGGCTTCGGCGCGCATCGACTTTTCCATCCAGGCGTCGCCGCTGGTGTACTCCTGGAGGAAGGTCGTCACGTCGCCGGTGTAGGTGCGCGCCAGGAAGTCGAGGGCGTCGCGGCGCAGGCCGTTGCGTACGTGCTGCTCGGCGAGGCAGGCGCAGAAGGTTGGTGCGCCGGCGGGATCAACTTCCGGGTCGTTGCCCTCCATGTAGTAGCCGACGCAGGCGCGATCGAAGTCGGCGCTGGCGGACGGTGCCGCGAGGGCGTCCGCTCCGGCGGCGAAACCGGCGGCAAGGCTGGTGGCGACCGCCACCGTGCGAAGCATGGTCGTCACGATGATCCTCCGGTGGAGCGCGGAGAAGAACAGAGCGGACGACCGATGTCGAGCGGCCGGCCGACGCCGCGTCGGCGGCCGATTCATGTTGCCAATCAACAGGGAACCGCTCATGTCGCTCCGGAGCCTTGGCGCCCCTCCCCCTCTGCGATGGTCCGACCGACATGGATTCCGTCACCCAGATGCTCTTCGGCGCCACGGTCGCCCAGGCCGGCTTTCGGCGCACCCTCGGCCGCAAGGCGCTCGTCGCCGGTGCCGCGATCGGCATCGTCCCCGACCTCGACGTGGTCGTGGGCTGGGTCGCCGGACCGTTTGCCAGTTGGGAGCACCATCGTGGCCTCACCCATTCGATCTTCTTCGGGCCGCTGGCGGGGCCGCTGATCGGCTGGGGACTGTGGCGCCTGCATCGCCGGCTCACCCGCGACAGGGCGGATGTCCTGGACGGCGAGACGCTGCGTGCGTGGATCTGGCTATCCGTCCTGGCATTGATCACGCACCCTCTGATCGACCTCTTCACCAGCTACGGCACCCAGCTTCTGTGGCCGCTGACGACGACGCGCTTCGCGGTGGATGCACTGCCCATCATCGATCCGGTCTATTCGGCGGCGCTATTGGCGGCGCTCATCTTCGGCGCCCTGGCGCGGTCGAAGGCGAGGCTGGCGCAGGACGCCGCGGCGGCCGTCCTGATCGCCATTGCCGGCTACACGCTCGCCGGCTGGGCGATCAACGAGAGGGTCGAGCGGGTCGCAGCGGCCGATTTCGGAAGACCGGCAGCCGTGAACGCCTATCCGCTGCTCTTCCAGCCCTACTATCGGCGCGTCGTCGCCGTAACGCCGGAGGCGACGCACGTCGGCTACTATTCGATCCTGAACCCCAAGCGCGTCGCGTGGCACGCGTATCCGCGCGAGGACGAGCCGTCGATCGCGCTGGTGCGGGACACGCCAGAAGCCGCGCTGTTCGACTGGTTCTCCATGGGGCACGTGCTGTGGCGCGCCGTGCCGACACCGGACGGCGGCATGCGCGTCGAGGCCACCGATCTGCGCTACGGCCTGCCGGGCGAGACCGATCGTGGCTTTTGGGGGATCACCGCCGGGGTCGGTGCCGACAACCGCCTGTCGGGGCAGGTGGAGGTGTTTCGCCTGCCGCGGAACGCCACGGGGGCGGCCCTACGACGGTTCTGGGCCGACATGACCGGCTGGTAGTCGACCGTCCGGGGGCGCCGGACGCGCATTCCCGGAGGCTACGCCGGCCTGTGGATTTCGATCGCCGTATCGATAAGTTGTCGACGCGAGACATTATGTCTCTCCGGCACCGATCCGGAAGCGACCTGTATTTACGGTTGATTAGACGCGGCTGACCTAGAAGAGCGGTCAGAGCATGGTGCCGCTGCACACGAACGGCACGCCGGCTCGCCGAACCATACTGCAGAGAGATCGCCGCCGTGATCAGGCTCTCCGATTATCGAATCGCTACGAAGATGCTGGCCATCGTATCCCTTTCGGGGCTGGCGACGATCACCGTCGCCGGCGTCGGCATCAGCGCCATGAGCAAGATGAACGAAATCGACCACGCGATGGAGCGCGCGGGGATCGACATGGAAAACGCCATGGGCCTCTCCGTGAACATGCTGGCGATCAACGGGGCCAAGTACCGTGTCGCGGCGACGGCGTCGGCCGCGGAACTCGCGGACGTCGAGAAGGCGGTGGCGGCGGAGCGCGCGCTCTTCGATCGGCGGCTCAAGCTGATTGCCGGCGATGCCGACGACGAGCAGCGGAAGATCATCGATCGCGTCGCGGATTACTGGGGAAAATACTCCCAGGAGATCGACGAGACGCTGGCGGTTGCCCGAAAGCTCGGCGGCGACGTCACCATCGGCGAGACGCAGCGCAAGATCATCGACGCCATGAAGGTGAGCGACGTCGAAGCCAAGGCGCTGCGGCAGGCCGTGAATGACTATGTCGGCCTGACCGAACACGCGGCCAAGACGCTCGCCGAGGAGGCGGATCGCACCTACGAGCGGATCCGGCTCGTGCTTCTGCTGGTTTCGGGCATCGGGGTCGCCCTCGGCATCGTTCTCGGCTTCCTCATTTCGCGCTACGGTGTGGTGGCGCCGCTGCAGCGTATCGTGGCCTGTTTGCGCAGCCTCGCCGAGGGCAACCTCCAGACGGAGATCTACGGGACCGGCCGCCGGGACGAGATCGGGTCGGTCGCGGCGACCATGGAGGTCTTCAAGACCAACATGATCCGCAACCGGGAGATGGAGGCCGAGGCCGCCGCACAGCAGGTGCGCGCGCGCCAGGAGCAGCGCCAAGCCCTCAACCACATGGCCGATACCCTGGAGCAGAATGTCGGCGCCGTGGTGGCGACCATCCGCTCGGCCGCGACGGAACTGGAGGCCGCGGCGCACACGCTCTCGCGTTCGCTGGAGGAAGCGACGGTCCAGTCGGAGACGGTCGCCAACGCATCGACGGAAGCCTCCTCGAACGTGGAGGCCGTGGCCGCCGCATGCGAGGAACTGGCCGCATCGGTCCACGAGATCGGACAACAGGTCGCGGCCTCCGCCCAGTTCGCCGACTGCGCCGTGGCGAGTGCGACGCGCACCGGCGAGACGGTTTCCGAACTGAGCAAGGCGGCCGAACGCATCGGCGAGGTGGTGGGTCTCATCAATGCCATCGCCAGCCAGACGAACCTGCTCGCGCTCAACGCCACGATCGAGGCGGCACGCGCCGGCGAGGCCGGCCGCGGCTTCGCGGTCGTCGCCACCGAGGTGAAGGCGCTTGCGACGCAGACCGCCAAGGCGACCGAGGACATTACCGCCCAGATCCAGTCGGTGCAGCGCGGCACCGCCGACACCTCGGTCGCGATCACGGAGATCACCCGGATCATCGCCGACAACCGCGAAGCCTCGACGGGGATCGCCTCCGCGGTCGAGCAGCAGAACGTCGCCACCCAGGAGATCGCGCGCAATGTCCAGCACGCGAGCACCGGCACCAGCGCCGTCTCCCACGCGATCGTCCAGGTGTCGCAGGCAGCCGCCGAGGGTGGCAGTGCATCGGTGCAGGTCCTGTCGAGCGCACAGGAACTCGCGCGGACCGCGGTCATCCTGAGCGACGAGGTGGACCGCTTCCTCGGGCACGTCCGCTCGGCGGCCTGACGGCGGCCGAGCGACACCCTGGCTTTAGAGCGGCTCGCCGCGCGCGAGCCGCGGCAGGATGCCGACCGTGCCCATGGCGTGCCGCATGAACAGGCGGCGCAGGGGCGGCAGCCGGTTCA
Source organism: Constrictibacter sp. MBR-5 (assembly GCF_040549485.1). Lineage (NCBI taxonomy): Bacteria > Pseudomonadati > Pseudomonadota > Alphaproteobacteria > Rhodospirillales > Allostellaceae > Constrictibacter > Constrictibacter sp. MBR-5. The sequence goes on along the minus strand of NZ_JBEPTK010000005.1, from coordinate 284,302 downwards.
CCGCCCCGAGCCCCAGGTCGCGCGCCCAGCGCAGGGGCGCGACATCGTTGGAGAACAACCGGTTGAGGCCGTCGGTGACGGCGACGAGGGTCAGCGAATCGAACCGGCGCCAGCGCTCGTAACGCTGGAGCACCGCTTCGCTGCCGATGTCGAGGCCGAGCCGGCGCGCCTCCACCACCACCTCGGCCAGGGCGGCAACATCGCGCACACCGAGGTTCAGCCCCTGCCCGGCGATCGGATGGATGGCGTGCGCGGCATCGCCCGCCAGTGCCAGGCGCGGCGCCACGTATCGGGCGGCGTTGAGGACGGACAGCGGGTAGGACCAGCGCGGTCCGACGGCCCGGACCGCCCCGTAGAAGTCGCCGAAGCGCCGGCGCAGTTCGGCATCGAACGCCGCCTGATCCAGACCGAGCAGGCGGGGCGCGAGGTCGGCACGCTCGCTCCAGACGATGGACGACCGATGCAGCCCGCCGTCCGGTCCCGCCTCACCGGGCTCGGCATCCCGCATCGGCAGGATGGCAAAGGGCCCCGACGGCAGGAACCGCTCGTGCGCGACGCCGCGGTGCGGCCGCTCGTGCTGTGCCACGCAGACGATCGCCGTCTGCCGATAGGACCATTCTGACACGACGATGCCGGCGTCGCGCCGGAGCCTGGAATTCCGGCCGTCCGCCGCGACGACCAGCGGCGCCGTGAGCGTACGCCCACCGGCGAGGTAGACACGCGCCGCGGCGCCGTCCCGCTCGACCGAGGCGACCGCCGCCGGCGCCAGCAGCGCGACGCCGTCCGCCGCGCCGAGATGATCGAACACCGCCTGCCGCAGACGCCGGTTCTCGACGATGTAGCCCAGCGGCAGGTCCCCGACCTCGGTATGGTCGTAGTGCAGGAACAGCGGCGACCCTCCGTCGGACACCCGGATGTCCAGGATCGGCTCGGCATGCTCGACGAGCGCCGGCCAGATGCCCGACCCTTCGAGGATGCGCATCGACCCGTGCGCGATCGCCGAGGTCCGGCCGTCGAAGGCCGCATCGGTGAGTGTCGCCGGCGCCTCGCGGTCGACCACCGCCACCCGCAGCCCTGCCCTGCCGAGGGCAGCGGCCAGGCACCCGCCGACCATTCCCGCACCGACCACGATGACGTCGAACCGGTCGCGATCACCATGCACTGACATGTTACTGCCCACATTTTCCGTCCGGCACAGCGGCCGTCGCGAAGTCTAGGGCTTCACGACCCCGTGTCGAGCCCGCCGAGGCGCATGCCCAAACAGGCATCATCTGATTATTTTTCGGTCTTCTGCCGTCTTTTCACGCATCAGCCCTGCCGCATCGGCCGACAATGGGATGATCGCGCGCCTGCCGTGGCTCCGGCATGGTTCTTGAGTGACCGATGGCGGACCGTCGCCGGGCGGCACGACCGAAAGGAAGGAGCCCATGAAGTTCGTCGTAGCGATCATAAAGCCGTTCAAACTCGACGAGGTGCGCGAAGCGCTGACCTCGATCGGGGTTCAGGGTCTCACCGCCACGGAGGTCAAGGGGTTCGGCCGCCAGAAGGGCCAGACCGAGATCTACCGCGGTGCGGAATACACCGTCAGCTTCCTGCCCAAGGTCAAGATCGAGGTCGCCGTCGCCGACGATCAGGTCGAGAAGGTGGTGGAAGCCGTCCAACGGACCGCCCACACGGGCCGGATCGGCGATGGAAAGATCTTCGTCCTGGATCTGATCCAGGCGGTGCGGATCCGCACCGGCGAGACCGACGCCGAAGCTCTCTGAACCCGAGACATACTCAACAAAGACCTACCGGATAAGGGGGATCGGACGATCATGCGTGCGTTGAAGTTCATGCTGCCCGCTGCCTTCGCGGCCTGCGCCTTCGCGGCGCCGGCGCTGGCGCAGGATGCGACAGCCGATGCGGGATCCACGGCGTGGATGCTGACTGCGACGGCTCTGGTGCTGATGATGACGATTCCGGGGGTGGCGCTGTTCTACGGCGGCATGGTCCGGAAGATGAACGTGCTCTCCACGATCATGCAGAGTTTCGCCATCTGCTGTCTGGTCAGCATCATCTGGATGGTGATCGGCTATTCGCTGGCCTTCGCCGAGGGATCCGACTGGGTCGGCGGCCTGAGCAAGATGTTCATGGCCGGGATCGAAGTCGGCACGCTGAGCGGCACCATTCCGGAGAGCGTCTTCGCCATCTTCCAGATGACATTCGCGATCATCACCTGCGCCCTCATCACCGGCGCCATCGCCGACCGGATGAAGTTCTCGTCGCTGCTGGTGTTCATCACGATCTGGTCGATCGTCGTGTATGCGCCGATCGCCCACTGGGTGTGGGGAGGCGGCTTCCTGATGAACGACGGCGTCCTCGACTATGCCGGCGGCACCGTGGTGCACATCAACTCGGGCATCGCCGGCCTCGTCGCCTGCCTGGTGCTGGGCAAGCGCAAGGGCTACGGCACCGAGATGTTCGCGCCGCACAACCTCGTGCTGAGCGTCATCGGCGCGGGCCTCCTGTGGGTGGGCTGGTTCGGCTTCAACGCCGGTTCCGCCGTGGCCGCCGACGGCCGTGCCGGCATGGCGATGGCCGTGACGCAGATCGCCGCAGCCGCAGCCGCCCTGTCCTGGATGTTCGCCGAGTGGGGTACGAAGGGTAAGCCCAGCGTTCTCGGCATCATCTCGGGCGCCGTCGCGGGCCTCGTGGCGATCACCCCGGCCTCCGGCTTCGTCGGCCCGACCGGCGCGCTGTTCATCGGCATCATCGCGGGCATCATCTGCTTCTGGGCGTCCACCAGCCTGAAGAACAAGCTCGGCTACGACGACAGCCTGGACGTCTTCGGCATCCATGGCGTCGGCGGGATCGTCGGCGCGGTGCTGACGGGCGTCTTCGCGGTCGAGGCCATCGGCGGCACCGCCGGCCTGCTCGAAGGCAATGGCGGCCAGGTCGTGACGCAGATCTACGGCATCGTCGCGACGCTGATCTATACGGCGGTCGCCACCTTCATCATCCTCAAGATCATCGACGCGATCATGGGACTGCGGGTCGACCCGGAGACCGAGCGCGAGGGACTCGACCTTCGCCTGCACGGCGAGGTCGTGCACTAAGCACGCACCGACCTGCCGGTCGCCTTCGAGAGGCGGCGCCGTCCCCGACGGCGCCGCCTTTCTCGTTTCGTTCCTATGTTGCGGAAATTGCTCACTATTGGGGTGAAAAGCACCGGCTAGTCAGCGGGAATCGTTCCGAGATCCTGTTGCCGCGCAAAAAGGAATGCTATGAGGACCCCTCGTGCGCCCCGCTGGGAAGAAGCGATGATCAACAACCGGATCGGCACTTTCCGGCTCTATCCGTTCGAACGGCTCGGCCAGATGCTGGAGGGGATCCGGCCGCCTGCGGGCCTGCGCGAGATCAACATGGGCATCGGCGAGCCGCAGCATCCGGCACCGCCGATCGTGCGCGAGGTGCTGGACCGCAACGCGGAGCTCTGGGGCAAGTATCCGCCCATGCTCGGCACGCCGGAGTTCCGGAAGGCGGCGGCGGATTGGCTTGGCCGACGGTTCGACCTGCCGGACGGGATGATCGACCCCGGCCGCCACATCGTTCCGGTCTCTGGAACGCGCGAGGCGCTGTTCATGGTCGGCCTCGCGGCCATTCCGGAGATGAAGAACGGCAAGCGGCCCGTCGTGCTCATTCCCGACCCGTTTTATCAGGTCTATGTCGGCGCGGGCGTGTTCGCGGGCGCGGAGCCCTACTACCTGCCCTGTACGGCGGACACCGGCTACCTCCCCGATTTCGCCACCGTGCCCGACGAGATCCTGGAGCGCACCGCCCTGGCCTTCCTGTGCTCGCCGGCCAACCCGCAGGGTTCGGCCGCCGATGCCGGCTACCTGAAGAACCTCATTCGCCTGGCGCGCCGGCACGACTTCGTCCTGGCGCTCGACGAGTGCTACTGCGAACTCTACTATACGCCGGCCCCGGTCGCCGGGGGCCTCCAGGCCTGTGCCGAGATGGGCGGCGACATGGCCAATGTCCTCACCTTCCACTCCCTGTCGAAGCGGTCGAGCGTTCCCGGCCTGCGATCCGGCTTCGTGGCGGGTGCCGCCGACCTGACCGACGCTTTCTGGCGGGTGCGGCTGTATGGCGGGGCGGCCCCGCCGCTGGCCATCCTGGCCGCATCCACGGCCCTGTGGAACGACGATACCTACGCCGCGCAGAATCGCGCGCTCTACGCCCGGAAATACGACATTGCGGAGGCCGTGCTCGGCGACCGCCTCGGCTTCTACCGCCCGGACGGCGGCTTCTACCTCTGGCTCGACGTCGGGGACGGCGAAGCCGCCGCGAAGCGCCTCTGGGCCGAGGCCGCGATCCGAGTCCAGCCGGGCGCGTTCTTCGCGCACGACCATCCGGACGGCACCAACGTCGGGCACCGCTACATCCGCGTGGCCCTCGTGCACGACCTCGCCACGATCGAGGAGGCACTTCACCGCATGAACCAGGTCCTGTGACGCGCCAAGGGACGGAGTAGATGGCACGCGCCTCCACGCAAACCGAACGAAGCCAGTTCCTGCCGCCTGCGGCGGTGGAATTCCTGCGCCGCCGCGCGATCGAACTCGGCGGTCTCGTTCTCGTCGCGGCGGGCGTCGCCCTGCTGGTCACCTTCGCGAGCTACGCCCCGACCGATCCGTCGCCGAACGTGGCGAGCGGCGGCACGGTTCGGAACCTGCTCGGCGTACCGGGCGCCTATATCGCGGACGTCATGCTGCGGACGCTGGGACTGGCGGCGGTGACCTTCGGCGGCATGCTGGCCGTCTGGGGCTGGCGCATCGCCAGCCATCGCGGCCTGACGCGGACATGGGTGCGGGTGGCACTGCTGCCCTTCGGCACGCTGCTGGTGGCGACGGCGCTCGCCTCGCTGCCGACCGCCGAGGCGTGGCCGCTGCGCGAGGGACTGGGCGGCGTGCTGGGGGTCGTGCTGCTACACTGGGCCGCCGGGCTGCCGCAGCTGATCGGATTGCCGCTCGCCTACGAGCAGGTGGGACTGGTGACGGGAATCGCGGGCGGCATCGTCGTCGCCTTCGTCCTGGGCTTCAGCTTCCGCGAGATCGCCATGCTGACGCGGGCCTGCTTTCGCGGGGTGCGCTTCCTCGCGGCCAGCGCCATCGGCGGCGTCCTGTTCCTGCGCCGCACCTGGGATGCGCGGCGCGCGGCGGCACCGCAGCTTCCCCGGCGCCGCGACACCTCCGGCGACGATGCCGACGACGTGACGCCCCGCGAGCCCCGCTTCCGCCGCCCCGCCGTGTCGGCCGAGCCGCCGCCCGAGGTGACGGTGCGCACCGCCGAGCCTGCGAGCATCGTCGAGCCGCGCGCGCCGAAAAAGCAGGGCACGCCGGTGCGGACGAAGACCAGCCAGCCGGACCTGCCCCTCGGCGACGGCTACCGCCTGCCGCCGCGCGAGCTGCTGGCGATGGCGCCCGATGCGGGCAAGTCGCTGCAGATCGACGATTCGGCGCTGGAGCAGAATGCGCGCCTGCTCGAATCGGTCCTGGACGATTTCGGCGTGCGCGGCGAGATCGTGAAGGTCCGGCCGGGACCGGTCGTCACGCTCTATGAACTGGAACCGGCACCGGGCACCAAGGCGTCGCGCGTCATCGGCCTCGCCGACGACATCGCCCGCTACATGAGCGCCGTGTCGGTCCGCGTCGCGGTCGTGCCCGGCCGCAACGTGATCGGAATCGAGCTGCCGAACGTGCGGCGCGAGACGGTCTATCTGCGCGAGCTGCTGGAGACGCCGGCCTACGAGAACTCCCAGAGCGGGCTGACGCTCGTGCTGGGCAAGGACATCGGCGGCGGGCCCGTCGCGGTGGCGCTCGAGCGGATGCCGCACCTGCTGATCGCCGGCACCACCGGCTCGGGCAAGTCGGTGGCCATCAACACGATGATCCTGTCGCTGCTCTACCGCCTCACGCCGGAGCAGTGCCGCTTCATCATGATCGACCCGAAGATGCTGGAACTGTCGGTCTACGACGACATCCCGCATCTCCTCGCGCCGGTCGTCACCGACCCGCGCAAGGCGGTCGTCGCGCTGAAATGGGTCGTGCGCGAGATGGAGAACCGCTATCGCGCCATGTCGACCTTCGGCGTGCGCAACATCGGCGGCTTCAACGCGCGGCTGGAAGAAGCCCGCAAGAAAGGCGAGATCCTCAGCCGCCGCGTCCAGACCGGCTTCGATCCCGATACCGGCAAGCCGGTGTTCGAGGAGCAGACCCTCGACATGACCCCCCTGCCCTTCATCGTCGTCGTCGTCGACGAGATGGCCGACCTGATGCTGGTCGCGGGCAAGGACGTGGAGATGGCGATCCAGCGCCTGGCGCAGATGGCGCGGGCCGCCGGCATCCACATCATCATGGCGACGCAGCGTCCGTCTGTGGACGTCATCACCGGCACGATCAAGGCGAACTTCCCGACGCGCGTCAGCTTCCAGGTCACCTCCAAGATCGACAGTCGCACCATCCTGGGCGAAGGCGGCGCCGAACAGCTGCTCGGCCAGGGCGACATGCTCTACATGGCCGGCGGCGGACGCATCAGCCGCGTCCACGGCCCCTTCGTCACGGACAACGAGGTCGAGGAGGTCGTCGGCTACCTGAAGCAGCAGGGCCAGCCCTCCTACATCGAGGCCGTGACCGAGGACGACGAGGCCGCGGCCGGCATCCCCGGCTTCGAGGGCGACGGCGGCATCGACGAAGGCAGCGACCTGTACCAGCAGGCGGTCGCCCTGGTCGCACGCGAGAAGAAGGCGTCGACCAGCTTCATCCAGCGTCACCTGCAGATCGGCTACAACCGCGCTGCCCGGATCATCGAGCAGATGGAGACCGAGGGGATCGTCAGCGCCGCCAACCATGTCGGCAAGCGCGAAGTGCTGATCGGTGGCGGCGGCGACTGAGCACCCCCATCTAGCGCCGGAGCGACGATCGACCGTTGTTTCGGAGTGCCGATGTTTCCGAGGGTTCGCCTGCCCGCCGTCTTCCAGACCCGCAGCGCCGCGGCAGCCCTGCTGCTCGGTGCTGGTCTTTGCCTGACCGCCGCTCCCGGCGGCGCCCTGGCCCAGGCCGCCACTCCCCAGGCTGCTGCCCCGTCGGGAAACCCGACTCGCGGCATGGGGCCGCTGTCGGCCGACGATCGGGCGATCGTCAAGCGTGCCGAAGAGTATCTGAACGGCATCCAGACCATGGAAGCACGGTTCACGCAGGTCGACAGCGCAAACAAACGGGCGACCGGCAAGATCTATCTGTCGCGGCCCGGCCGGATGCGCTTCGAGTACGACCCGCCGGTACCCGTGCTGATCGTGGCCAACGGACGTCACCTGATCCACTACGATCGCGACCTGAAGACCGCCTCCTACATCAATCAGCGCGACACGCCGGCCTGGTTCCTGCTGTCGCCGAAGATCGAGATGCAGGGCGACGTCACCGTCACCGAGGTGGCGCGGCGGGAGGACCGCATCCTGATCACGCTGATCAAGACGAGCGAGCCGAACCAGGGCGCGGTGACGCTGGTGTTCAGCGAAAACCCCATGCGCCTGGAGCAGTGGGCCGTCTCCGACGCGCAGGGCGTCGTGACCTACGTGACGCTGCGCGACGCCACGTTCGGCACACCGATCGCAAACGAGCGCTTCGTGTTCGACGAGCCGGTCTGGACGGACCGGCCGCGCTGATGCCCACCGTCGGCGGCCGGGTCTTGCGCAGAAGCGTCGTGCGCCCCCACAATGCTGCAGACATGTCAGCATTTCCGGCACGATGACCCCCGTCGAAACCATCCCCGAACCCGCGCCCATCGTCGGGATCTCCGCCTGTGTCCGCGACGTGAACGGCTTCCCGTTCCACGCGGTCAACCAGCGCTATCTGGTCGCACTCACCGAGGCGTCGCGCGTCGTCCCGATGATCGTGCCGGCGCTGGGCGAACGGTTGGACCTTGAACGCATGGCCGAACGGCTCGACGGCCTGCTGGTGACCGGCAGCCCGTCGAACGTCGAACCGTTCCACTATGGCGCCGAACCCGCGGCACCCGACATCCTGCACGATCCCGCCCGGGACTCCACCACGCTGCCCCTGCTCCGCGCGGCGCTGCGCCAGGGCGTCCCGGTGTTCGCGATCTGCCGGGGAATCCAGGAACTCAACGTCGCGATGGGCGGCACGTTGCACCAGTTCCTGCACACGGTCGAAGGCAAGCGCGACCACCGCTCCGACAAGACCAAGCCGCCGGGCGAGCGCTCGGGTCCGGTCCATACGGTCAGCCTGACGCCGGGTGGCCACCTCCACCGGCTGGCGGAGGTGCCGGAGGTAATGGTGAACTCGCTGCACGCACAGGCGATCGACCGGCTGGCCGAGGGGCTGAGCGTCGAGGCCGTCTCGCCCGACGGCGTGGTCGAGGCCGTCTGCGTCACCGGATCGGCGACGTTCGCTGTCGGCGTGCAGTGGCATCCCGAAGCCCTTTGGCAGGGCGATACGCTGTCGCGGCGACTGTTCGAAGCGTTCGGCGACGCCTGCCGGACGCACGTGGCCGCACGGCAGCGACGGGCGGCGGCGTGAGCCGGGCTGCGACGCTTCCACCGCCGTCCATTCCGGCGACCGCCGCCGAGCTGCTGACCGTGACGGCACGCGACGGGCTCGGCCTCCGCCTGTACCGCCTGCGTCGCGGGTGCGCCGACGCACCGGTCCTGCTCTGGGGCCATGCGAACGGCTTCTCCGCTGGCAGCTACCTGCCGCTGCTCGAGGAGCTGTGCGACGACTTCCAGGTCTTCGCCTTCGATGCGCGCGGCCATGGCGGCTCGCAGCAGCCGCCGCTTCCGTTCGACGAAACCCTTCACATCGACCGCTACACCAGCGACCTCGGCCTGCACGTCGCGCGCGTCCGGGAGATCGTCGGCGACAGGCCAATGTTCTTTTCGGCCCACTCCTTCTCGGGAGTCGCCGCACTTCGTCTCGGTGCGATCGAAGGCGTGGCGCCTTGGCGGGCGGTGGTGCTGTTCGAGCCGCCGCTCGTCCCGACCGCCGACCACCCCGAATATGCCATAGCCGCATCAACCGGCCGCGACCTGATCGCCGGTGCGGCAAGGCGCCGGCGACGCTGGGTCGACCCTGCGACATACGCCGCCTCGCTCGGAAAGCGCATCCCTTACTCCCAGTTCAGGCCGGACATGCTGCAGGCCCACTGCAGCGCCACGCTTCGTCCGACGGCGGACGGCGACTTCGAACTGGCGTGCGCGCCGGAGGTCGAGATGGCGACCTATCAGGCCGTCGACAACGTCACCACGTTCGAAGCCCTGCCGCGCTTCCCCAGCCCGGTCCACTTCGTGGCATCGGAGCCCGCGGTCCCCCCGGCACCGCCGAGTTGGGCAGCGCTCGTCCAGGAGATCGCCGCCGCCCGCGTCACGGGCGCGCAGCTGACCAGGCTCGATGGCACGGGGCACATGATGCCCTTCGAGAAGCCGGCCGCATGCCGGCAGATACTCTTGGAAACACTCATCAATTTTTCTTGACAAAGAACGGCGGAGATGCACTTGCATTCGTCCGCCGCCGCCATATCTGGTGACGCATAAGCCGGGGACGGCATTGATCGCCGCCCTCACGGACGATCCCCCCCTCGTCCATTGGCTTAGACGCCCCCAGCGCCCGGCCGGTCCCCCCTGGCCGGGCGCTTCTACGTCCCGCCGCCCAACCGATCCCTCCTAGCCACCCGTGCGGCCGCGAGGGAGTGGTTGACAGTGAGTGCGTCCGGTCGCCAGTCTCGGCTTTCCGACAGGACGTGGCCCGCCGTGACCGTCTCCCATTCAGCCTCCGACGAAGCCCTGCTCGATCTGGTACAGCGGCAGACCTTTCGCTGCTTCTGGGACCTGGCGCATCCGGTGAGCGGGCTCGTGCGCGACAGGAGCGATGTCCATCCGCTCTACGGGCCGGACGCCGTCACCACGGGCGGATCGGGCTTCGGCATCATGTCGATCGTCACCGCCTGCTCTCGCGGCTGGATCGGCCGAAGCGAGGCCGTGGAGAGGCTCGGCCTCGTCGTGCACTTCCTCGAGCGGGCCGAGAGCTACCACGGCATCTTTCCGCATTTTCTGGACGGTCGCACCGGCCGCACCATCCCCTTCAGCCGCAAGGACGATGGCGGCGACATCGTCGAGACGGCCTTCCTGTTCGTCGGGCTTCTCTGCGCCCGCCAATACTTCCGGAGCGATGCCCCGGCCGAACGCGACCTGCGCGGCCGCATCGACCGTCTGTGGCGCGAGGCGAAGTGGAACTGGCATACGCGCGACGGGCGCCATGTCCTCTACTGGCACTGGAGCCCCCGGCACGGCTGGGACATGGACATGGAAATCCTGGGCTGGAACGAATGCCTGATCGCCTATGTCATGGCCGCGTCCTCGCCGACCCATGACATCGATGCGGCGGCCTATCATCGCGGCTGGGCCGAGAGCCGGCGCTTCCGCAACGACCGGCGCTACTACGGCATCGACCTGCCCCTGGGACCGGACTTCGGCGGGCCGCTCTTCTTCGCGCACTATTCGTTTCTGGGACTCGATCCGCGCGGGCTGCGCGATGCCTATGCCGACTACTGGCAGCAGAATGTCCGTCACACCCAGATCAACCGGGCACACTGCATCGCCAACCCGAACGGGCATGCGGGCTATGGCGCCGACTGCTGGGGCCTGACCTCGAGCGACGGGCCGGACGGCTATGCGGCGCACGCGCCCGACAACGACACGGGCGTCATCGCGCCGACGGCGGCCCTCTCGAGCCTGCCCTATATGCCGGCAGAGTCACTCCGGGTCCTGCGCCACCTGATGGGTCCAATGCGCGAGCGCGTGTGGCGCGAGCACGGCTTCGTCGACGCCTTCTGCGAGACGCGCGACTGGTACGCCGACACATGGCTGTCGATCGACCAGGGGCCGATCGTCGTGATGATCGAGAACTACCGGAGCGGGCTGCTCTGGGATCTCTTCATGAGTTGCCCCGAGGTGCATGTCGGACTCGGCCGGCTGGGCTTCGCCAGCCCGCACCTCGCCCGACCGAACACCCTGGAAGCCTAACGCCCGACCCGGACGACGTGCACCTCTACGATCGGCCGCTTGTCGTAGCGGTTCCGCAGCGTTCGGCGCAGCGCGCTGCGCGCGGCGTCGCGGATCGCCTCGTCGTCCTGGCGCCGACCGCCGGACAACGCCGTCACGGCGCGCTCGACCGCGTCGGCCATCGCGTCCTGAAGGCGCCCCTCCTCGATCTCCTCCGAGAGGCCGCGCACCGATATCTGCGGATCGGCGAGCAGCGCGCCGTCGCGTCCGACGACCAGCGAGACCATCGCCGATCCGTTGACGGCCATGCGCCGGCGCGCGCGCAGCGCTTCGCCATCGAGACGCGAGAGGTTGCGGCCGTCCGGCGTCAGTCGCCCAGTGGGCACCTTTCCGAGCCGCTGGCGTCCCTTCTGCGAGAACGACAGGAGCACCCCGTTCTCGACCAGCAGGGCCTCCTCCACACCGCAGTCGCGTGCCAGTTCGGCATGGGCGTGCAGATGGCGCAACTCGCCGTGCACCGGCACCGCGAAGCGCGGTCGCACCCAGCCGTACATCTGTTTCAGTTCCGGCCGCGACGGATGGCCGGAGACGTGCACGAGGCGCTCGCGGTTCGTGATGATGTCGAGGCCGAGCTGGACGAGCTTGTCCTGTACCCGGTCCACCGACCGCTCGTTCCCAGGGATCGTGCGCGACGAGTAGACGACCGTGTCGCCCGGATCGAGCACGACGTTAGGATGGGTACCGAACGCGATCCGGCTGAGGGCGGCCTTCGGCTCGCCCTGGCTGCCGGTGCACATCAGCACGACCTCCTCGCGCGGCAGGAAGCCCACATGCTCCTCGGAGAGGAAGGGGGGCGTGTTCTTCAGGTACCCGGTCTCCCGGGCGACATCGTTCATGCGCAGCAGCGACCGCCCGACCAGTGCGACCCGCCGGCGGTTCGCCGCGGCCGCCGCGGCGATGGTCTGCATCCGCGCGATGTTGCTGGCGAAGCAGGTGAACACCACCCGGCCGGTACACTCACCGATCAGCGCCTCGAGGCTCTCGCGCAGCTCGGCCTCCGAGCGCGTCGGCGTCTCGATCAACGCGTTGGTCGAATCGCAGATCATGGCCAACACACCGGCATCGCCGATCGCCGCCAGCTTCTCGGTGTCCGGCGGGGCGCCGACGCCCGGCTCGGGGTCGATCTTCCAGTCGCCGGTATGCAGCAGCGTCCCGACGGCGGTGCGGATGACCAAGCCGTTCGGCTCGGGAATCGAATGGGTCATCGTGACCAGTTCAAGGTCGAACGGTCCGACCCTGAACGAACCGCCGAGCGGGACTTCGACGATCTTCATCTGGCCCGCCGCGCCGTTCTCGGCGAGCTTTCGCCGCAGGAAGGCCGCCGTGAACGGCGTGGTATAGACCGGGCAGCCGAAGGTCTTTGAGAAGAAGGGAACCGCGCCGACATGGTCTTCGTGCGCGTGGGTGATGACGATCCCGACGAGCCGTCCGCCCTGCGCCTCGATGAAGCGCAGGTCCGGCAGGATCAGATCGACGCCCGGCGTCGTATCGTCGCCGAAGGTGACCCCCAGGTCGACCATCAGCCATTTACCGGCATGTCCGTAGAGAGCGACGTTCATGCCGATCTCGCCGACGCCCCCCAGCGTCACGAACAGGACCTCGTCCTCGGGCGGGACGACCTCCGTGGCGGCAATCTCGGGCAACGCGGTCATGCCGCGTTCCGCCGGTAGACTTCGAGCAGTCCGCGCAATGTGAGATCCTTGTCGACATGGTCGATGACGTCGGTTGCGTCCGCGAAGAGCGAGGACAGGCCGCCGGTGGCGACGGTCTTCATGTCCTCCTTGTGCTCCTCCCTCAGACGGCGAATCAGCCCCTCGACGAGACTGACATACCCCCAGTAGACCCCAGACTGCATCGCCTGGATGGTCGACCGGCCCAGAACCTTGTTGTCGGCGCGCGGTCGCTCCACCCCGACCATCGGCAGCTTCGCCGCCGCCCTGTGCAGCGCCTCGATGGACAGGTTGACCCCCGGCGCGATCACACCGCCGAGATAGTCGCCCTCGCGGTTCACGACGTCGAACGTCGTCGCGGTACCGAAATCGACGACGATGAGGGGCCCGCCGTAAGTCTCGTGCGCGGCGACTGCCGCCATGATGCGGTCGGCGCCGACCTCGGCCGGGTTCAGCGTCAGGACCCGCATTCCCAGCTTCACCTGCGGATCCCCCACGACGAGCGGCTCGCAGTGGAAGTACCGGCGCGCCAGCGTCATCAGGTTGAACAACGACGCCGGCACGACGGTGCCGACGATGACCGCGTCGATCGTATCCCGGGCCAGCCCCTGGAGCTGCATCAGTTGCAGCAGCCACACGGCATATTCGTCGGCCGTCCGGTTGGGCTCGTTCGACGTGCGCCAGATGCCTTTCTGCTCGTCGCCGTCATAGACCGCGAACTTGGTATTCGTATTACCGGCGTCCACCGCCAGCAGCATCGCCTTCTCCTGGGCCGCCCACGGGGAACACCTCTCCGGCCGCAACGTACCGTTTTAGCCCGGATGACAATTCCAGGACAAGGACACCATCCCTGTCCAACCCGGCGAACCGGCCCTCCATCGTCTCTCGCTCCAGCCTGACGCGGATCGTCTCGCCGAGCCGCCATGCGCGTTCCAGCCACGCTTCGCGCAACGACTCGAAGCCGCCGGCCTGCCATGGAACGAGCCAACGCTCGAAGCGGTCGATGAGCAGCGACAGCGCCCGCCCCGGCGAAACGACACCGGCGCCCGCGGTGGCAAGATCGGTCGCCGGCGTTTCGGTGTCGACGGGATGCCCGACCAGATTGACCCCGATGCCAACCGCGACCCACTCGATCCGTCCGCCGACTCCGGCCATCGACTCGATCAGGATACCGGAAACCTTGCGCTCATCGACCAGAACGTCGTTCGGCCACTTTACCCGGACCATCGCCTCGGGAAGAAGCGCGACAGCCATGTCGGCGATCGCCAGAGCCGCGACGAAACCGAGCTGTGCGGCGACGTTGGGGGCAACGTCGGGTCGAAGCAGAAGCGTGCAGGCGAGATTGCCCGGCCCGGTCTTCCAGGCCCTGCCGCGCCGGCCGCGCCCGCCCGTCTGCTCCAGCGCCCAGACGACCGTCCGGTCCGCTTCACCGGCGCGCGCCCGCCGGATCGCCTCGGCGTTGGTGCTGTCGACCTCGGGAAGCGAGATCAGGCCGTAGCCGGCGGGCAGCGCCGGCATGCCGGTCATCCGCCGACGAGCGCCGCCGCCGCCGCCGCGGCGCCGCTGGTGATCGGCGTGGGATAGAGAATGAAGAGGATCGTCACGATACTGCTGATCGCGAGCGGAACCCCGAGACCACGACCCAGCGGATGGTCGAAGGGTTCGACGACCTCGTCGAAATACATCAGCTTCACGATCCGCAGATAGTAGTAGCAGCTCACGACGCTGGTCAGCACGCCGATCACGGCAAGGACGATCAGCCCCGCCTCGATCGCGGCGAGAAACACGTAGAGCTTGCCGAAGAAGCCGGCGAGCGGCGGGATGCCCGCCATCGAGAACATCAATGCCGCAAAGGCCGCCGCCACCATGGGATGGGTACGGGACAGGCCGGCGAGGTCGCCGATCTCCTCGACCATCCGGCCCTTCTGCCGCATGGCCAGGATGCAGGCGAAGGCACCGATGTTCATGAACAGGTAGAGCGCCATGTAGATCAGCACACCGCGCACGCCGATCTCGGTGCCCGCCGCGAGGCCGACGAAGGCATAGCCGACATGGCCGATCGAGCTGTAGGCCATCAGCCGCTTGATGTTGGTCTGGGCGATGGCGGCGAAGGAGCCGATGAGCATCGAGCCCACCGAGATCACCCAGACGATCTGCTGCCACTGATCGACAAGATCGGCGAACGGCCCCATCAGCACCCGGACGAACAGTGCCACGGCGGCGATCTTCGGGGCGACCGCGAAGAAGGCCGTCACAGGGGTCGGCGCGCCTTCGTAGACGTCGGGCGTCCACATGTGGAACGGCACGGCCGAAACCTTGAATGCGAGGCCGGCGGCGACGAACACGATGCCGACGATCACGCCGATGGAAGGCTGGGCGTTGGACGCGAAGACCTGGGCCAGGCCGTCGAAGCTGGTCGTCCCGGAAAAGCCGTAAACCAGGGAGGCGCCGTAGAGCAGCATGCCCGACGAGAGCGCACCGAGAACGAAATACTTGAGCCCGGCCTCGGTCGACTTCAGCGAGTCGCGGCGGAAGGCGGCGAGGATGTAGAGTGACAGACTCTGCAGTTCGAGGCCGATATAGAGCGACATGAGGTCGTTGGCCGAGACCATCATCATCATGCCGAGCGTCGCGATGACCGCGATGATCGGGTACTCGAAGCGCGCCGTGCCTTCACGCTCGTTGAAATCGACCGCCATCAGGATCGCAAGCGCCGAGCCGAGAAGAATCAGCAGCTTGGCGAACACGGCATACTGGTCGATGACGAAGAGGCCGGCGAAGGCGACCTCGCGATTGCCGCCCTTGATGAGCAGGAGGCCGGCGGTGACCGCCAGGACCGCGACGGCGATCCAGGAGACGGAGCGGGCCGCCCCCTCGCCCTTGAAGACGCCGTACATCAGCATCCCCATGGCGGCGATGGCCATGAAGATTTCCGGGACCGCGGCTGCGACGTTGATGAACTCGGACATGGCGGCGCGGACCCCCTAGCGGCCGAACAGACTGGCGAAGGTCGGCGCGACCGACGCCTGACCGTCGACGGCGGTCCGCGTCGTCGACTCCACGAGCGCCTCGACCGTCGTGTGCATCGGTCCGAGGAACGAGTTGGGATAGATGCCCATCCACAGCACCATGATCACCAGCGGGACCATGATGACGATCTCACGCCGGTTCAGGTCCATGATGTTCTTCAGGTCTTCGCGAACCAGCGGGCCGAAGACGACGCGGCGATAGAGATAGAGCATGTAGGCGGCACCCAGGATGACGCCGGTGGCCGCAAGGAAGGCCACCCAGGTATTCGCCTGGAACGCCCCGACGAGGACCAGGAATTCACCGACGAAGCCGCTCGTGCCGGGAAGCCCGACGGACCCCATCATGAAGACCATGAACACCAGGGCGTAGATCGGCATGCGGTGCACGAGACCGCCGTAGCGCGCGATCTCGCGGGTGTGCATGCGGTCGTAGACGACGCCCACGCAGAGGAACAACGCACCCGACACGATGCCGTGCGAGAGCATCTGGAAGATCGCGCCCTCGATGCCTTGCTGGTTGCCGCTGAAGATGCCGATCGTCACGAAGCCCATGTGCGCCACCGACGAATAGGCGATGAGCTTCTTCATGTCCTCCTGAACGAGCGCCACCAGCGACGTGTAGATCACGGCCACGACGCTGAGCGCGAAGACCATCGGCGCGAAATATTCCGACGCGTCCGGGAACATCGGCAGGGAGAACCGCAGGAACCCGTAGCCGCCCATCTTCAGTAGCACGCCAGCGAGGATCACGGAGCCTGCGGTCGGCGCCTCGACGTGCGCGTCGGGCAGCCAGGTGTGCACCGGCCACATCGGGATCTTCACGGCGAAGGAGGCAAAGAACGCCAGCCAGAGCCAGGTCTGCATCTCGACCGGGAAACGGTGGCCGAGAGCCACGATCATGTCCGTCGACCCGATCTCGAAGTAGATCGCCAGGATGGCGAGTAGCATCAGGACGGAGCCGAGGAGCGTATAGAGGAAGAACTTGAACGCCGCGTAGACGCGCCGGTACCCGCCCCAGATCCCGATGATGAGAAACATCGGAATGAGAACGGCCTCGAAGAAGATATAGAAGGTGATGAAGTCGAGCGCGCAGAACATGCCGACCATCAGCGTCTCGAGGACGAGGAAGGACACCATGTATTCCTTGACGCGCGTCTCGACCGCGCCCCAGCTCGACAGGATGCAGAGCGGCGTCAGGAAGGTCGACAGCAGCACGAAGAAGACGGAGATGCCGTCGACGCCCATCCGGTAGCCGATGCCGAACTCCGGGAACCACTCGGCCTGTTCGATGAACTGGAAGCCGCGCAGCTCCGGATCGAAGCCGAACCAGATGAAGAGCGACATGACGAAGGTGACCAGCGACGTCCACAGCGCGACGTAGCGCGCATTGCGGGTGACGGTCTCCTCGTCACTGCGTATCAGGAGGATGAACGCCGCTCCCACCAGGGGCAGGAAGGTCGTCAGCGAAAGGATCGGCCAGTCCACCGCCGTCAGCCCCCCACGCGGTAGAGATACCAGGTAACCAAGACGACCACCCCGATGAGCATCACGAATGCATAGTGATAGACGTAGCCGGTCTGCAGCCGGCTCGCCTGACGCGCCAGTCCGCGCGTCGCCGCCGCGAGCCCGTTCGGACCGAGCCCGTCGATGACGGCACCGTCACCCCCCTTCCAGAAGCCGACGCCGAGCCAGGCGGCGGGCCGCACGAAGATGCGGTCGTAGAGCTCGTCGAAGTACCACTTGTTCAGCAGGAAGCGATACAGCCCCTGCGCCTTGGCGGCGATGCGTCCCGGCATGGCCGGGTCGCGGATGTAGAGCAGGAACGCGACGGCGATGCCGACTACGCCGACGACCAGCGGCGCGATCTTCACCCAGAACGGCGCATGATGCGCGTTCTCCATCGCGTGATGCTCGGGCAGGATCAGGATGGCCCCGTTCCAGAAGTCGGCCATGCCGTCGCCGACGAAGGCGCCGTAGCCGACGATGCCGGCCAGGACCGCACCGACCGCCAGCACGAAGAGCGGCGCGAGCATGACCGGCGGCGACTCGTGGACGTGCGCCATGACGTGCTCGTCGGCGCGCGGCTTGCCGTGGAAGGTCATGAAGATCAGGCGCCACGAATAGAAGGCGGTCATCGCCGCGGCGAGGATGCCGAGCCAGAAGGCGTAGTCGCCGACCGCCGAGTGCGCGCCCCAGGCGGATTCCAGGATCATGTCCTTGGAATAGTAGCCGGCGAAGATCGGTACGCCCGCCAATGCGAGACTGCCGATCCACATCATCGCGTAGGTGATCGGGATCTCGCGCCAGATGCCGCCCATGCGGCGCATGTCCTGCTCGTCGGACATGGCGTGGATCACCGAACCGGCGCCGAGGAACAGCAGCGCCTTGAAGAAGGCGTGCGTCATCAGGTGGAAGATCGCCGCCGGATAGGCCGAAACGCCGATGGCGAAGAACATGTAGCCGAGCTGGCTGCAGGTCGAATAGGCGATGACCCGCTTGATGTCGTTCTGCACGAGGCCGACGGAGGCGGCGAAGATCGCCGTGGTGGCGCCGATCACCGTGATGATGCCGAGCGTCGTCGGCGCGTACTCGAACACCGGCGACAGGCGCGCCACCATGAACACGCCGGCCGTCACCATCGTCGCCGCATGGATGAGCGCGGAGACCGGGGTCGGACCCTCCATGGCGTCGGGCAGCCACGTGTGCAGGGGCACCTGCGCCGACTTGCCCATGGCGCCGACGAACAGCAGGAAGCAGATGATCTCCAGCGTCGGGAACTGCATCCCGAGGAATTCGAGGCTGGATCCCGCCTGCCCGGGCGCCGCGGCGAAGATCGTGTCGAACTGAATGGTGTCGAACACGAGATAGACGCCGAGGATGCCCATGATGAAGCCGAAGTCGCCGACGCGGTTGACGACAAAGGCCTTGATCGCGGCGGCGTTGGCGGAATGCCTGTCGAACCAGAAGCCGATCAGCAGGTAGGAGCAGAGCCCCACGCCCTCCCAACCGAAGAACATCTGCAGCAGGTTGTCCGCCGTCACCAGCATCAGCATGGCGAAGGTGAACAGGCACAGATAGGCCATGAACCGCGGGATATGCGGGTCGTGGCTCATATAGCCGACCGAATAGACGTGCACGGCCGCCGACACGATGGTCACGACGATCAGCATGACCGCGGTCAGCGTGTCGAAACGCAGCGCCCAGGTCGCTTCGAAGGTGCCGGACCGGATCCAGTCGAACAGCACGACCGTCTGCGGCGAGCCGCCGACGGCCACGTCGAAGAAGGCGACGACGGAGAGCAGCGCGGCGAGCAGCATCGCGCCGCACGTCGCGACCTGGGCTCCCCGGTCGCCGATGAAGCGGCCGCCGAACCCGGCGACGAGGGCGCCGACGAGCGGCAGAAAGACGATTGCGGCGTACATCCGGCCGTCAGCCCTTCATCATGTTGATGTCGGTGACCGCGATCGAGCCGCGGTTGCGGAAATAGACGACCAGGATGGCGAGGCCGATCGCCGCCTCGGCGGCGGCGACGGTCAGGACGAACATCGCGAACACCTGTCCGACGAGGTCGCCGAGGTGGGTCGAGAAGGCGACGAGGTTGATGTTGACCGCCAGGAGCATGAGCTCGACGGACATCAGGATGACGATCACGTTCTTCCTGTTCAGGAAGATCCCGAAGATGCCGAGCGTGAACAGGATCGCCGCGACGGTGAGATAGTGCGCGAGGCCGATGGTCATCACACGCCCCCCCGGGTCGTGACCTTCACCAGTTCGATCGTGTCCGCCTTGCGCCGCGCGAGCTGGTCGGAGATGCGCTGGCGCCGCACGCCCTCCCGCTCGCGCAGGGTCAGCACGATTGCGCCGATCATGGCGACGAGCAGCACCATGCCGGCAGCCTGGAAGAGGTAGATGTATTTCGTATAGAGCACGTGGCCGAGCGCATGGGTGTTGGTCATCGTCCCCGGCAGCGGGGTCGGCGATCCGAACACGGCCTGCGCCTCGGGTGCGACCACCCACACGGCGAAGACGAAGGCCAGTTCGACCAGCAGGACGATACCGATCAGCGCGCCGATCGGCAGGTACTGCAGCACGCCGGACCGCAATTCGGCCATGTTGATGTCGAGCATCATGACGACGAACAGGAACAGCACCGCGACCGCGCCGACATAGACGACCACCAGAACCATGGCGAGGAACTCGGCGCCCATCAGCACAAACAGGCCCGCACCGTTGAAGAAGGCGAGGATCAGGTAGAGCACCGAGTGGACGGGGTTCCGGGCGGAGACGACCATGACGCCCGACGCCACCGCCACAAAGGCGAAGAGATAGAAGACGAGGGCCTGGACGATCACGCCGTTCTCCCGATGGCGCGACGCGGGCAATGCCGCCCGCGCCACTGACGCGGCATGCTCGCCGCGCGCTCTGGTGTTGCGTTCTTAACGGTACGGCGCGTCGAGCGCCAGATTGTGAGCGATCTCCGCTTCCCAACGGTCGCCGTTCGCCAGCAGCCTGTCCTTGTCATACATCAGCTCTTCGCGCGTCTCGGTCGCGAACTCGAAGTTCGGACCCTCGACGATCGCATCGACCGGGCAGGCCTCCTGGCACAGGCCGCAATAGATGCACTTCGTCATGTCGATGTCGTAGCGCGTCGTGCGCCGGCTGCCGTCGGCGCGCGGCTCGGCCTCGATGGTGATCGCCAGCGCCGGGCAGACCGCCTCGCACAGCTTGCAGGCGATGCAGCGCTCTTCGCCGTTCGGATAGCGGCGCAACGCGTGCTCGCCGCGAAAACGCGGGCTGAGCGGCCCCTTCTCGTAAGGGTAGTTCAGGGTGACCTTCGGCTTGAACATGACCTTGAAGGTCATGGCCATGCCGGACAGCAACTCCCAGAGGAAGAAGCTGCGAGCCTGCCTGTCGATATACGACATCGGTGGGATCCCTCTTTCTCGGCTCAGAGTGCCGGCCGGATGACCGGATCGGGGATCCAGCCGGTGGCCACGAGCACGCCCGCCGTGAGGATCACCCACAGCAGGGACAGCGGCAGGAACACCTTCCAGCCGAGACGCATGAGCTGGTCGTAGCGGTAGCGCGGGAACGTGGCGCGCACCCACAGGAAGACGAAGAGGCAGAACGCGACCTTCAGCGCGAACCAGACGACGCCGGGGATCCAGGTGAACGGCGCAAAGCCGAATGGCGGCAGCCAACCGCCGAGGAACAGCACCGTGGTGATGCCGCTCATCAGGATCATGTTCGCGTATTCGCCGAGGAAGAACAGCGCGAACGCCATCGACGAATATTCGACGTTGTAGCCGGACACGAGTTCGGCCTCGGCCTCGGGCAGGTCGAAGGGCGCGCGGTTCGTCTCCGCCAGTGCAGACACGAAGAACACGACGAACATCGGCAGCAGCGGGATGGCGAACCACACCGTCTGCTGCGCCATGACGATGTCGGTCAGGTTCAGCGAGCCGACGCAGAGCAGCACGGTGATGATCACGAGGCCGATCGACACCTCGTAGGAAACCATCTGCGCGGCGGACCGCAGCGCACCGAGGAAGGCGTAGCGCGAGTTGCTGGCCCAGCCGGCCATCACGATGCCGTAGACGCCGAGCGAAGAGATCGCGAACAGATAGAGCACGCCGACATTGATGTCCGACAGCACCCAGCCGTAGCTCACCGGGATCACCGCCCAGGCGACCATCGCGAGGATGAAGGTCAGCATCGGCGCCAGGATGAAGACGACGCGGTTGGCGCCCGCCGGGATGATCGTCTCCTTCAGCAGCAGCTTCAGGCCGTCGGCCAGCGGCTGGAGCAGACCGAAGGGGCCGACGACGTTCGGCCCGACGCGCATCTGCATCGCGGCGATGACCTTGCGCTCGGCGAGCGTCAGATAGGCTACGGCGACCAGCAGCGGCAGCACGATCGCGAGGATCTGCGCGACGATCAGACCCGTCGGCCAGACGTATCCGTTCCAGAAATCAGCCATCGGTGCCCGTCAGCTCCCGGTTCTGGAACTCGGCCGTACAGCGCGCCATCGTTTCCGAAGCGCGCGAGATCGGGTCGGTCATGTAGAAATTCGTCACCGGCGAGGCGAAGGCGGAAGACTGCATGGCACCTGCGGTACCGAAGTCGCCCCAGGGATTGCGCAGCAGTTCGTCGCGATGGGCGAACACGTCGTTCACCTCCACCAGCCGCTGCCGCACCTGGTCGAGATTGTCGTAGGGCAGCGGCGCGCCGAGAACCCCCGACAGGGCCCGGACGATCGTCCAGTCCTCGCGCGCCTCGCCCGGCGGGAAGATGGCGCGGTTCGCATACTGCACGCGACCCTCGGTGTTCACGTAGATGCCGTTCTTCTCGGTATAGGCGGCGCCGGGCAGGACGACGTCGGCGCGATGCGCACCGGCGTCGCCATGATGACCCTGGTAGATCACGAAGGCGTTGCCCAGGCGCGACGTGTCGAACTCGTCGGCGCCGAGCAGATAGACAACCTCGACCTCGCCCGACTCGCAGCCCTGAAGGATGCCCTCGACGTCGCGGCCACCGTCGCGCGGCACGAAGCCCAGATCGAGGCCGCCGACCCGCGCCGCGGCCGTATGCAGCACCGCGAAACCGTTCCACTCGTCGCCGACGGCACCGACCGACTCGGCCAGGGCACGGCATGCCGCGAGCACCGCCGCGCCGTCGGGACGGGCGAGCGCCCCCTGTCCCACGACGATCAGCGGCCGCTCGGCGTTCTTCAGGACGTCGAGGAAGGCATGGCCACTCTCGCCCACGTCGGCCAGCGTCTGCGCGCCGGCGCCGAGATAGTCGTAGCGGTAGGTCAGATCCGCCTGCGGGCCGAGCACGCCGACTTTCAGCGCTCCAGCCTTCCAGCGCTTGCGGATGCGGGCGTTGAGCACCGGCGCCTCGAAGCGCGGATTGGTACCGACCAGCAGGATGGCATCGGCCGCCTCGATACCCGCGAGACCGGCATTGAAGACGTAACCGGCGCGCACGCCCGGATCGAGCTTCGCACCGTCCTGGCGGCAGTCGATATTCGTCGAGCCGAGGCCGGTCGCCAGATCCTTCAGTGCGACCATCGACTCGCAGTCGGCGAGGTCGCCGGCGATGGCGGCGAAGCGGTCGCCGGCGAGACCCTTCAATCGGGTGGCGATGGCGGCGAACGCCTCGTCCCAGGTCGCCGGGCGCAACTTGCCGTCGCGCCGGACATAGGGCCGGTCGAGCCGCTGACGCTTCAGGCCGTCATAGGCGAAGCGCGTCTTGTCGGAGATCCACTCCTCGTTGATCTCTTCGTTGATTCGCGGCAGGACGCGCAGCACCTCCATGCCGCGCGAATCGACGCGGATGCTGGAGCCGAGTGCGTCGAGGACGTCGACCGTCTCCGTCTTGCGCAGTTCCCACGGGCGCGCGGCGAAGGCGTAAGGCTTCGACGTCAGGGCGCCGACGGGGCAGAGGTCGATGACGTTGCCCGACAGTTCGGACGTCACCGCGCGCTCCAGCGAGCTGATCTCCATGTGCTCGCCACGGAACAGGCCGCCGATCGCCGGCATGCCCGCGACCTCGTCGACGAAGCGTACGCAACGCGTGCAGTGGATGCAGCGCGTCATGATCGTCTTGATCAGCGGGCCCATATACTTGTCGGGCACCGCACGCTTGTTCTCGGCGAACCGGCTGTGGTCCATGCCATAGCCCATCGCCTGGTCCTGCAGGTCGCACTCGCCGCCCTGATCGCAGATCGGGCAGTCGAGCGGATGGTTGATCAGCAGGAACTCCATAACGCCCTTGCGGGCCTTCAGGACCATCGCCGATTCGGTGAACACTTCCATGTTCTCGCCGGCCGGCATCGCGCAGGACGCGGCGGGCTTCGGCGGGCCGGGCTTGATCTCGACCAGACACATCCGGCAGTTGCCGGCGATGGACAGGCGCTCGTGATAGCAGAAGCGCGGGATTTCCTTGCCCGCGGCTTCGCACGCCTGAAGGACCGTGCTGCCGGGCGGGACCTCGACCTCTATACCGTCGACCTTGAGCTTGGGCATGATCGCTCCTCAGGCCGCCTTCGCCCGGCCACGGTATTCAAGTATGCGCCGCTCGACTTCCGGCCGGAAGTGGCGGAACAGGCCCTGAACGGGCCAGGCGGCCGCGTCGCCGAGCGCACAGATCGTGTGTCCTTCGATCTCCGAGCAGACGTCGAGCAGCAGGTCGATCTCCGCGACGGTCGCATTGCCGACGACCATGCGCTCCATCACCCGCCAGACCCAGCCGGTGCCCTCGCGACACGGCGTGCACTGGCCGCAGCTCTCGTGCATGTAGAACTTCGACAGGCGCGAGATCGCCCGGACGATGTCGGTCGACTTGTCCATGACGATGACCGCCGCCGTGCCGAGACCGGAACGCGCGGCACGCAGGCTGTCGAAATCCATCAGGATCGTGTCGCAGACGTCCTTCGGCAGCATCGGCGTCGACGAACCGCCGGGGATGACGGCGAGCAGGTTGTCCCAGCCGCCGCGCACGCCGCCGCAGTGCCGATCGATCAGCTCCCGCAGCGGGATGCCCATCACCTCCTCGACGTTGCACGGCTTCTCGACGTGCCCGGAGATGCAGAAGAGCTTGGTGCCGGTATTGTTCTCGCGGCCGAGACCCGCGAACCAGGCGCCGCCGCGGCGCAGGATCTCCGGCGCCGCGGCGATCGTCTCCACATTGTTCACCGTCGTCGGACAGCCGTAGAGGCCCGACATGGCCGGGAAAGGCGGCTTCAGCCGGGGCTGGCCCTTCTTGCCCTCCAGGCTCTCGATCAGCGCGGTCTCTTCGCCGCAGATGTAGGCGCCGGCGCCGCGATGGACGAAGAGGTCGAAGTCCCAGCCGCTGCCGCAGGCGTCCTTGCCGATCAGGCCAGCCTCGTAGGCCTCGTCGACCGCCGCCTGGAGGTTCAGCGCCTCCTGGTAGAACTCGCCGCGGATATAGATGTAGGCGGTATGCGCGCCCATGGCGAAGCTGGCGAGCAGGCAGCCCTCGACCAGCTTGTGCGGGTCCCAGCGCATGATGTCCCGGTCCTTGCAGGTCCCGGGCTCGCCCTCGTCGGCGTTGACGACCAGATAATGCGGCCGGCCGTCCGACTGCTTGGGCATGAACGACCATTTCAGGCCGGACGGGAAGCCGGCGCCGCCGCGGCCGCGCATGCCGGACTTCTTCATCTCGTCGATGATCCAGTCACGGCCCTTGAGCAGGATGTCCTTCGTGCCGTTCCAGTCGCCACGCGCCTTGGCGCCCTCGAGGCGCCAGTCGTGCCGGCCGTAGAGATTCGTGAAGATCCTGTCGGCATCCGCCAGCATCAATCGTCTCCCGCCTCGAGCAGGGTCGTGAGGCCGCCGGCAGGCTCGCTGCCGGATCGACCGGTCTGCGAGCCGGGCTGCGGGGTCTCGCCGCGCCGCAAGGCCTCGATCAGCCGCTCCATGGCGGCCCCGTCGAGGTCCTCGTAATAATGGTCGCCGATCTGAATCATCGGCGCGTTGACGCACGCTCCCAGGCACTCGGCCTCGGCCAGCGTGAACATGCCGTCCGCCGTCGTCTCGCCGACCTTGACGCCCAGCACCCGCTCGCAGGTCGCGACGATCTCGTCCGAGCCGCGCAGCCAGCAGGGTGTGGTCGTGCAGACCTCGACAAGATGCCGGCCGACCGGGTGCAGCTTGAACATCGTGTAGAAGGTGGCGACCTCCCACACGCGGATCTCGGCCATGCCGAGCATGTCGGCGACGTAGGGCACCGCGACGCGCGGCAGCCACCCGCCGTTCTGCCGCTGCGCCAGGTCGAGGAGCGGGATCACCGCGCTGGCCTGGCGGCCCGCGGGATACTTGGCGATGAACGTGCGCGCCTGCGCCATGTGGGCGTCGTCGAAGGCGAAGCTCGCCGGCTGGCGCGGATCGTCCGCATCGGGAAGGCCAGCTGCACTCACCGGTCGATCTCCCCGAACACGATGTCCATGGCACCCAGGATCGCGACGCTGTCGGCGAGCATGTGGCCCTTGCTGCAGAAATCCATGCTCTGCAGATGGGTGAAGCCCGGCGCGCGGATGTAGCAGCGATAGGGCTTGTTCGTGCCGTCGGCGACCAGATAGACGCCGAATTCGCCCTTCGGCGCCTCGACCGCCGTATAGGTCTCGCCCTCGGGCACGTGATAGCCCTCGGTATAGAGCTTGAAGTGATGGATGAGCGCTTCCATCGAGCGCTTCATGTCGGCACGCCGCGGCGGCGACATCTTGTGGTTCTCGACGAGCACGGGGCCGCCCGGCATCTGGTCGAGGCACTGGTCGATGATCCGCAGGCTCTGACGCATCTCCTCGACGCGGATCAGGAAGCGGTCGTAGCAGTCGCCGTTCTTGCCGATCGGGATGTCGAAATCCATCCGGTCGTACACATCGTAGGGCTGCGCCTTGCGCAGATCCCAAGCCATGCCGGAGGCGCGCAGCATCGGTCCGGAGAAGCCCCAGTCGAGCGCGTCGCGCTGCGAGACGATCCCGATGTCGACGGTGCGCTGCTTGAAGATGCGGTTCTCGTTGAGCAGCGCCTCGAGGTCGTCGATGAACTTCGGGAACTGCTCGGCCCAGCGCCGGATGTCCTCGGTCAGGCCGGCCGGCAGGTCTTGGTGGACGCCGCCCGGGCGGAAATAGGCGGCATGCAGCCGCGCGCCGCTCGCACGTTCGTAGAATTCCATCAGGAACTCGCGCTGCTCGAAGCCCCAGAGCAGCGGGGTCATGGCGCCGACGTCGAGCGCGAAGGCGGTCAGGTTCAGGAGATGGTTCAGGATCCGGCTGATCTCGGAGAAGAGGACCCGGATGTACTGGCCGCGCTCCGGTACCGTCACGCCGAGGAGCTTCTCCACCGCCAGCGCGAAGGCGTGCTCCTGGTTCATCGGCGCGACATAGTCGAGCCGGTCGAAATAGGGCAGCGCCTGCAGGTACGTCTTGTACTCGATCAGCTTCTCGGTGCCGCGATGCAGCAGCCCGATATGCGGGTCGATTCGCTCGACCACCTCGCCGTCCATCTCCATGACCATGCGCAGCACGCCATGGGCGGCTGGGTGCTGCGGGCCGAAGTTGAGCGTGTAGTGCCGGATCAGAGCTTCGGGCATCAGGTCTGCTTTCCTTCCGGAAGCGTGACCGTCGCCTTCTCGTCGCCGGCCAGCATCTGGCGCGAGCCTTCCCACGGGCTCAGGAAGTCGAAGGAGCGGAATTCCTGGGTCAGGGTGACGGGTTCGTAGACGACGCGCTTCTGATCGGGGTCGTAGCGGACCTCGACATAGCCGGTCAACGGGAAGTCCTTGCGCAGCGGATGGCCCTCGAAACCGTAGTCCGTCAGCAGCCGACGCAGGTCCGGGTGATCGGAGAAGAACACGCCATAGAGGTCCCACGTCTCGCGTTCATACCAGGCGGCCGAACTGAACACGCCCG
Source organism: Constrictibacter sp. MBR-5 (assembly GCF_040549485.1). Classification (NCBI taxonomy): domain Bacteria; kingdom Pseudomonadati; phylum Pseudomonadota; class Alphaproteobacteria; order Rhodospirillales; family Allostellaceae; genus Constrictibacter; species Constrictibacter sp. MBR-5. The sequence continues at coordinate 257,053 of NZ_JBEPTK010000005.1, read as the reverse complement.
TCACGGAAGGGACCGGCGTCTCCTCGTCGGTCGCGACCTTGACGCGGACGCGATGGTTGTGACGGTGGCTCAGCAGATTGTAGACGACCTCGAAGCGATTCTCGCGTTCGGGATAGTCGGCGCCGCACACCGACATCAACTGCTTGAAGTGGCAGTTCGAGTCGTCGCGCAGGAAGGTCAGCACCTTCACGATGGCGCTGCGGCGCGCCCAGACGACCAACTCGCCCCGCTGTCCCTCGGTCCGCTCGACCTCGTCGGGCAGCGTCGCGGTGATGTGCTCCGCGAGTTCGGTCAGCGCCTCGTCCATTGCCGCCCTCGCCTATCGCCGGATCGTGCCGGTGCGCTGAATCTTCTTCTGCAGGAGCATGACGCCGTACAGCAGCGCTTCCGCCGTCGGCGGGCAGCCGGGCACGTACACGTCGACCGGGACGATCCGGTCGCACCCGCGCACCACAGAATAAGAATAGTGGTAGTAGCCGCCGCCGTTGGCACAGGACCCCATCGAGATCACCCAACGCGGCTCCGCCATCTGGTCGTAGACCTTGCGCAGGGCGGGAGCCATCTTGTTGCACAGCGTGCCGGCGACGATCATCACGTCCGACTGCCGCGGGCTCGGCCGGAACACGATGCCGAACCGGTCCAGATCGTAGCGCGACGCTGCGGTGTGCATCATCTCGACCGCGCAGCAGGCGAGACCGAAGGTCATCGGCCACAGCGACCCGCTGCGCGCCCAGTTCACCAGCTTATCGGCGCTGGCGACGATGAAGCCCTTGTCCTGGAGTTCGTCCGTCACGCCGCGCAACAGCGCGTTCTGCTCCTGACCCGGCGGCAGCACCCCGCGCTGCATCGGGCCGGAGACGTCCGTCCGCTCTACTCCCATTCCAGCGCACCCTTCTTCCACTCGTACACGAAGCCTACGGTGAGGATTCCGAGGAAGATCATCATCGACCAGAATCCGAGAACCCCGATTCCGCCGAGCGACACCGCCCAGGGGAAGAGGAACGCCACTTCCAGATCGAAAATGATGAACAGGATCGCGACCAGGTAGAAGCGAACGTCGAACTTCGATCGGGAGTCCGAGAAGGCTTCGAACCCGCACTCGTACGCTGAGACTTTTTCGGGGTCGGGATTCTGCGGCGCGATGACCAGCGACGCGGCGATCGCCGCTCCGGCCACGACGACGGCGATCCCGAGGAAGATCAGGATCGGCAGATACTGCAGAAGGAGGTCTTCCATTGGGACGGGCACCGGCGGACGCTGCGCTCCTGGCTCCCGGGCCCGCGCATGGGCCCGGTGTGGCGATGGATTTCGATCCGCGACCACCCGCAATCGCGAACAGTCACGAAGGAGCGACGGCGATTTCGGGCGCTGCCGAACGATGCTTTCGAGGAATGGCGGGAGTGACGGGACTCGAACCCGCGGCCTCCGGCGTGACAGGCCGGCGCTCTAACCGACTGAGCTACACCCCCGCGACCGTCGAAAGACGGAGCGTGTAAGTACTGTCCCCGTAGCCGAGTGTCAACCGCTTGCGCTGCTTTCCTTCGGCTCACCGGTCGTTGCGAAACCTGGGCATGTCGTTGACATCCACCAAGCCGCCGCCGACCATGAGTGGCTTATGGCACCGCCCGGCCTTTGCCGCAAGAGCGAAGGCCGCTGGGATGGAAATGATGCGCGACGACGTTTTCCTGGTCGGCGACGGTGCCGGTTTCTCCGGCGACCGCCTCGATGCCCCCGGCCCCGTGGTCGACACGCTCATCGCTTCGGGAAAGCCCGCCGCGATGATGTTCGAGGTACTGGCGGAGCGGACCCTGGCCCTGGCGCAGCTGGCGCGCCGCAAGGACCCGGACGCCGGCTACGAACCCATGCTGGCGGAGCTGATCCGTCCCATTCTCAGGCGCTGCGTCGAGCACGGAATTCCGATCGTCGGCAATTTCGGCGCGGCGAATCCGATGGGTGCCGCGCGGCTGATCCACGCGATCGCGCGCGACGAAGGCATCCCGGCGCTGAAGGTCGGCGTCGTCGGCGGCGACGACGTGCGCGGAACGGTCGCACCCGGCGAGATGGCCCATTGGGAGGCGGACAAGCCGATCGACCTGGCGCGGACCGAGGTCATCGCCGCCAACGTCTATATGGGGGCCTTCCCCATCGCCGAGGCGCTGCGCCACGGGGCGCAGGTGGTGGCCACGGGCCGAGTCGCCGACCCGGCGCTGGCGCTGGGACCGCTGATCCACCACTACGGCTGGGCAGAAGACGACTGGGACCGGCTCGCCGCCGGAACGCTGGTCGGCCACCTCCTGGAGTGCGGCGCGCAGGTGACGGGCGGCTACTTCGGCGATCCCGGCTGGAAGGATGTGCCGAATCCGGCCGACATCGGCTTTCCCATCGCCGAGGTCGCCTCCGACGGCACAGCCGTCATCACGAAGGCCGCCGGAACAGGCGGCTTGGTCACCGCGCGCACCGTGAAGGAGCAGATCCTCTACGAGATGCACGATCCCGCGGCCTATCTCACACCCGACGTGGTGCTGGACATCACCGGTGTGGAAGTGACCCAGATCGGCCTGGACCGCGTGCGAATCGCCGGCGCGCGTGGGCGCGAACGGCCGCCGACACTCAAGGTCACCGCCAGCGTCGACGGCGGCTGGCTCGGCGAAGGCGAGATCACCTATGCCGGAATCAATGCCCTCGCCCGCGCCCGCATGGCCGGCGACACTGTCCTGGAGCGGATCCGGCGACTCGGCCTGGACTGCGAAGCCCGATACGATCTGATCGGATACGCCTCGGTCTTCGATGGCGACTCGGGCGCCATGCGCCGCGGCACCGCCGCCGCGCCGGCCGAGGTTCGACTCCGCGTCGCGGCGCGCAGCGTCGACCGTGCCGTCGCGGAACGGGTCGGTCGCGAAGTTCTGGCCCTCTACTGCTGCGGCCCGGCGGGCGGCGGCGGTGTCCGATGGGGCGTCACGTCGCGCGTCAACACCGGCTCGTTTCTGGTTGCACGCGACCGCGTCCGGCCGACCGTCACCATGGTGGGCAACAATGACGTCTGACCTGTCCGCAAGGACCGACGAGATGGTCGAGTGCCTGCTGCACGACCTCGCCCACGGCAGGACCGGTGACAAAGGCAACCGCATCAACGTCAGTGTCGTCGCCTACGACCCCGGCGCGTGGCCGCTCCTGTGCGAACAGGTGACGGCAGAACGGGTGCAGGCGCTGTTCGCGCATCGCGACGCCGGCCGAGCCGTCCGCTACGAGCTGCCGCTGCTGCACGCCCTCAACTTCGTCGTCGACGACGTGCTGCAGGGCGGCGTCAACGACAGCCTGAACCTCGACGGCCATGGCAAGACGCTGGCGTCCCTGGTGCTGTCCATGCCGATTCGCGCACCGCGCAGCATGATCGATGCGGCGCGGCGGGCGATCGAAGCAGACCGCCGCGCCTGATCCGGCGTCGGCGCTCCGGGGGTCAGGGCATCCAGGCGCCCCCGTTCAGATGAATCGTCTGGCCGGTGATGAAGCCGCCGTCGGGCAGGCAGAGGTGCCGGACCATCGCCGCGATCTCCTCCGGCCGGCCGAATCGACCGATCGGAACGCCGGATGCCCCCATGTTCCCGGGCCGGGCGCCCGCCGTCGAGCCGCGCACCGTATCGATCGAACCGGGCGCGATGCAGTTGGCCGTGATGCCGTGTTCCGCCAGTTCCATCGCGAGCCCGCGGGTAAATCCCTCCAAACCGGCCTTGGCGGCGCAGACGTGGATGCGGTTCTTCGTGCCGACATGGGTCGATATGCCGCCGATCGTCACGATCGACCCACCCCCGGCCGCGATCATGTGCGGCACGCACGCCTTCGACAGGATGAAAGCGCCGTCGAGTGCGACGGACAGAATTTCGCGCCACTCCTCGAAGCCCATGTCGAGGAAGGGCGTCTGGCGCCGCAGCGCCGCATTGCTGACCAGGAAGTCGATTCGTCCGAAGGCCGCCACGGCCGCATCGACCATGCCCTGCACGGCGGCAGCGTCGGTGACGTCGGCGACGTGCGCGAGGCCCCTGCCCCCGGCGGCCTCGGCCTCCGCGGCGACCGCTTCGGCGGCGGCTGCGTCACCCCGCGCGTTCACGACGACGGAAGCGCCCTCTCCCGCCAACGCCAAGACGATCGCGCGGCCGATGTTGCGTGCGCCTCCGGTGACGACCGCCACCCGACCGGCCAGCGCTCCACTCTTGTTCATGCCCCTGCCCTCCCAGTTCGGGGAGAACCCTGTCCCGGACCGGGACCGATGGCAACACAAGCTTCATCGTCACGGACGGCGAGACGACTCGGAACCGTCGGATGGCGCTGCTATAGTGACGCCTATCGGTATGCAGCCTCTGCACCCGATGTCACCAGGAGGGCACGGACCATGAGGATGAGAATCGTGCCGAAGCCGCCTGCAAACAGCCGGCTGGTGTTTTTCGCGGATCGCGCGCCGATCGCACGGGGCTTCGGGATCGCCCGCTTCGAATGCGGGGCATGCGGCGACCTGCTGCTCGCGGACTTCAGGGCGAGCGACATTCGCTGCGCAGTATTTCGCTGCCCGACCTGCGGCGCCTATAACGAGCCCGCGGCCGAAGTCGATTCCGGGGCGCCGGTCGCCTCGCCCGTCTGACGAGGGCGGCAAGGACGTTCGCGGTAGGACGTGGTGGGCGGTGCTGGGATCGAACCAGCGACAGCCTGCGTGTAAGGCAGGTGCTCTACCGCTGAGCTAACCGCCCGTCTGGGCCCGGGGAACGCCGGAACGGAAAAGAAATAAGCCGGCCGTCGCCGGCCGGCCTTACCGGCACTGAATGTCCGGCGATCGGCGATATTACTGGATGGCGTCCTTCAGGCCCTTGCCGGCCTTGAACTTTGGCTGCTTCGACGCAGCGATTTCAATCGTCTCGCCAGTGCGCGGGTTGCGCCCGGTAGAAGCCGCACGCTCGCTGACCGAGAACGTGCCGAAACCAACAAGACGAACCTCGGTTCCCGACTTCAGGGCCCCGGTGATCGCGTCGAAGACGGCATCGACAGCTTTGGTTGCATCGGCCTTAGACAGATCCGCGTCGCTTGCAACTGCAGCGATCAGTTCGTTCTTGTTCACGGAGCTTCCCCTGTCAATCAAAAGTAACAAACGCCCTGATGGCTACAACAGCCCCCATGCAAAGCAGGCGGAGTCTAGATCGGGCCGTTCTACAGCGTCAACGCGAAGCAAGGGCCGGGCTGCGGTTTCCTGGGGGAATCCGCAACCCGGCGACGCTCGCCTGCATTGAAGGTCAGTGAGTGACGACGCCCGATGAAGACTGGTCGTCGCCCTTGGCGACCGGCGGCACCTTCGCCGGTTCGGACCACTCGACGGGATTGGGCATCCTCACGAGAGCCTGTCGCAGGACATCGTCCACGGTCTCGGCGCAGATGATGTTCAGAGACTTGCGGACATTGTCGGGGATGTCTGCCAGGTCCTTCTCGTTGTCCTTCGGGATAATCACCGTCCGGAGGCCACCACGCAGGGCGGCGAGCAGCTTCTCCTTCAGGCCCCCGATCGGCAGGACACGACCTCTCAGCGTGATCTCGCCGGTCATCGCGACGTCCTTGCGGACGGGAATCCCGCTGAGCGCCGATGCCATCGAGGTGATCATCGCGACGCCGGCCGACGGACCATCCTTCGGCGTCGCACCTTCCGGCACGTGCACATGGATGTCCTTCTTGTCGAATTCCGGCGGCGTCACGCCGAACTGGAGCATCCTGGAGCGGATGAACGAGCGTGCGGCCTGAACGGACTCCTGCATCACGTCGCCAAGCTTGCCGGTGTGGGACACGGCGCCCTTGCCCGGCATGATCACCGCCTCGATCGACAGCAGTTCGCCGCCAACCTCGGTCCAGGCGAGACCGGTCGTCACGCCCACGAGATCCTCGAGCTCCGCCTCGCCGTAGCGATACTTGCGGATCCCGGCATACTTGCCGAGGTTCCGCGGCGTGATCTTGATCTCCTTCTTGCCCTTGCTGCTGACCAGCTCCTTGACCGACTTCCGCGAGAGGTTGGCGATCTCACGCTCGAGGTTCCGAACGCCGGCCTCCCGCGTGTAGTAGCGGATCAGGTCGCGCAGGGCCTCGTCGCTGATCGAGAGCTCGCCCTTGCGAAGGCCGTGCTCACCGGTCTGCTTGCCGATCAGGTGCCGCTTGGCGATCTCGACCTTCTCGTCCTCGGTGTAGCCCGGGATCCGGATGATCTCCATCCGGTCGAGCAGCGGCTGCGGCATGCGCAGCGTGTTCGCCGTCGTCACGAACATCACGTCCGACAGGTCGTAATCGACCTCCAGGTAATGGTCGTTGAACGTGCTGTTCTGCTCCGGATCCAGGACCTCGAGCAGGGCCGAAGACGGATCGCCGCGCCAGTCGGCACCGAGCTTGTCGATCTCGTCCAGAAGAAAGAGCGGGTTGGACGTCTTCGCCTTCTTCATCCCCTGGATGACCTTGCCCGGCATCGAGCCGATGTAGGTCCGGCGATGGCCGCGCACCTCGGCCTCGTCGCGCACGCCGCCGAGCGACATGCGTACGAAGTTTCGCCCGGTAGCCCGCGCGATCGACTTGCCCAGCGAGGTCTTGCCAACGCCCGGAGGCCCGACGAGGCAGAGGATCGGCCCCTTGACCTTCTTCATCCGCTGCTGCACGGCGAGGTACTCGAGGATCCGCTCCTTGACCTTCTCGAGACCGTAATGGTCCGCGTTGAGCGTCTTCTCGGCGTGGTGGATGTCGCGCTTGACCTTGGAGCGCTTGCTCCAGGGGATCGACAGCATCCAGTCGAGATAGTTGCGGACGACGGTCGCCTCGGCCGACATCGGGCTCATCGAACGGAGCTTCTTGAGCTCCGCCATGGCCTTGTCGCGCGCTTCCTTTGTCAGCCGCGTCGCGTTGATGCGCTCTTCCAGCTCGGATGCATCGTCGCGGCCGTCTTCGCCCTCGCCGAGTTCCTTCTGGATCGCCTTCATCTGCTCGTTGAGGTAGTACTCGCGCTGCGTCTTCTCCATCTGCCGCTTCACGCGGTTCCGGATGCGCTTCTCCACCTCGAGAACGTCGATCTCGCCTTCCATGTAGGCGTAGACCCGCTCGAGCCGCTGCTTCACGCCGGCGATCTCGAGAAGCTCCTGCTTCTCGGGGATTTTCAGCGTCAGATGGGCAGCGACGGTATCACCGAGCTTCGCCGCCTCGTCGATCTGGTTGATCGACACGAGCACTTCGGGCGGGATCTTCTTGTTGAGCTTCACATACTGCTCGAACTGCGCAACGACCGTGCGCACCAGCGCCTCTTCCTCGCTGGGATCGCCGGCAGGCTCTTCCTCGAGGATATCGGCCTCGACTTCGAAGAAGTTCTCATGGCCGGTGAAAGCGCCGACGCGCGCGCGCTGCACGCCTTCGACCAGCACCTTCACGGTGCCGTCGGGCAACTTCAGCAGCTGAAGCACCGTGCCGATCGTGCCGACTTCGTAGAGATCTGCCGCGGCAGGGTCGTCCTGTGTCGCGTTCTTCTGGGTGAGCAGGAGGATCTGCTTATCGTCCTTCATCACCTCTTCGAGGGCGCGAACGGATTTCTCGCGCCCGACGAAGAGCGGCACGATCATGTGGGGAAACACCACGATGTCGCGCAGGGGCAGGACCGGATAAGTGTTGCCGCTCGGCTTTTGCTGCATCGCACCACTTTGCGTTGGGGAGCCGCACCCGCCGAACCGAAACGGTCCGGAGCGGCGGGTGCCTCTTTAACTAAATGGCCGGCGACGAGTGCGCTTCAAGGCGCGTTCAGGCGCTGGAGCCCACGTCGCCCCGCCGCTCGGAGTAGATGTAGAGTGGCCGGGCCCGCCCTTCGACGACCTCGCGGTTCACGACCAGTTCCTCGACGGCTTCGAGGCCGGGAAGGTCGTACATCGGCTCGAGGAGGATGCCCTCCATGATCGAGCGCAGGCCGCGCGCACCGGTCTTGCGGGCGATGGCCTTCTTGGCGATGCCCGTCAGCGCGTCATCCGTGAAGGTGAGACGCACGTCCTCCATGTCGAACAGCCGCTGGTACTGCTTGACCAGCGCGTTCTTCGGCTTGGTCAGGATCTCGATCAGCGCCGGCTCGTCCAGGTCGCCCAGGGTCGCAATCACCGGCAGACGGCCGACGAACTCGGGAATGAGGCCGAACTTGAGCAGGTCTTCCGGCTCCACCTCGCGCAGGATCTCGCCCGTGGTGCGCTCATCCGGCGAACGGACCTGGGCGCCGAAGCCCATCGCCGACCCCTTGCCGCGCATCGAGATGATGCGGTCGAGCCCGGCGAACGCGCCGCCGCAGATGAACAGGATGTTCGTGGTGTCGACCTGGAGGAACTCCTGCTGGGGGTGCTTGCGCCCGCCCTGCGGGGGAACGGAGGCGATCGTCCCCTCCATGATCTTCAGGAGCGCCTGCTGGACGCCCTCGCCCGACACGTCGCGGGTAATCGAGGGATTGTCCGACTTGCGCGAGATCTTATCGACCTCGTCGATGTAGACGATCCCGCGCTGCGCACGCTCGACATTGTAGTCGGCCGCCTGGAGGAGGCGGAGGATGATGTTCTCCACGTCCTCGCCGACATAGCCCGCCTCGGTGAGGGTCGTGGCGTCCGCCATCGTGAACGGCACGTCGAGGGTGCGCGCCAGGGTCTGGGCGAGCAGCGTCTTGCCGCAGCCGGTCGGGCCGACGAGCAGGATGTTCGACTTCGCGATCTCGACCTCGCTGGCCTTACCGCCGCCGCCGAGGCGCTTGTAGTGGTTGTGCACCGCGACTGAGAGGACCTTCTTCGCATGGTCCTGCCCGATCACGTAGTCGTCGAGAATCTTACGGATTTCCGACGGGGTCGGAACCCCGTCGCGGGATTTGACGAGGGTGCTCTTGTGCTCCTCACGGATAATATCCATGCAGAGCTCGACGCATTCGTCGCAGATGAATACCGTCGGGCCCGCGATGAGCTTACGCACCTCGTGCTGGCTCTTGCCGCAGAAGGAGCAGTAGAGCGTGTTCTTCGAGTCGCCGCCGCTGGCCTTGGTCATCGCTGGTCCATCACGAAACGGAACTGTAGCCGAAGCATGTTAGCCAGACGGCCGACGGCCGCACAACGCCTAATGCGCCACATCACCGCCTGGCCGTCCGCCGGCGCTTCAGCACCTGATTTGAGCGGCCTCCGCTCAACAGGGGGTTAATTTCTGCCGAGATCAGCGTTTTGCTTCGGGTTCGGCAGGGGGTCGCTGCTTTACGACCTCGTCGATGAGGCCGAATTCCCGCGCATCTTCCGGGGTCAGGAAGCGGTCACGTTCGAGTGCTTCCTCGATCGCCTCGATCGGCTGTCCGGTGTGATGCACGTAGATTTCGTTCAGCCGGCGACGAATCGAGAGAATTTCACGAGCGTGAATCTCGATGTCGCTGGCTTGGCCCTGAAAGCCGCCAGAGGGCTGGTGCACCATGATCCGCGCGTTCGGCAGGGCATAGCGCTTGCCCTTTTCACCGGACGTGAGGAGAAGCGACCCCATCGACGCCGCCTGACCGATGCAGACGGTCGACACGGGGCAGCGGATGTACTGCATGGTGTCGTAGATCGCGAGCCCCGACGTCACCACTCCACCGGGGGAGTTGATGTAGAAGGAGATGTCCTTCGTCGGATGCTCGGCTTCGAGAAAGAGCAACTGCGCGCAGATGAGGGCGGCCGCACCGTCGTGGACCGGCCCCGTCAGGAAGATGATCCGCTCCTTTAGCAGGCGCGAGTAGATGTCGTAGGCGCGCTCGCCGCGGTTGGTCGTCTCCACGACCATCGGCACGAGCATGTTCGAATAGACGTCGATCGGATCTCTATCGCGCATGTTCAGCTCGGCGGGTGCAATGGTCGGTAGGAGGCCGGGGTCAGGTCCCGCTGTCTTCGTCCTCAGCCTCCTTGACGAGCTCTTCCGGAGTGACCGTCTTGTTGGTCACCTGGGCGAGCTCAAGAATATAGTCGACCACCTTCTCTTCCAGGATCGGCGCCTGAAGCCGCGCCATCGCTCCGGGAGTCTGACGGTAGAAGTCGAGTACCCTCTCCTCTTGCCCGGGGTACCGGGACGCCTCGGCACGCAACGCACGGCCGAGATCGTCCTGCGAGACCGAGATATTGTTCAGCCGGCCCACTTCTGCAAGGAGGAGCCCGAGACGCACGCGGCGATCGGCGACGCGGCGGTACTCAGCCTCCAGATCCTCGTCGCTCTTACCCTCCCGGATCTGTTCGCCGTTCGGCCCGTCGAGCTGCTGCTTGAGTTCGGTCCAGATCGCCTCGAACTCCTGCGAGACGAGACTTTCCGGAACGTCGAACTTGTGCGCTTCATCGAGCTTGTCGAAGAGGACGCGCTTCACGCGGGCGCGCGACAGCGCTCCATACTCGCTCTCGATGCGCCCCTTCACCGCCTCGCGAAGCTCGGCCAGCGTCTCAAAGCCGAAATTCTTCGCGGTTTCCTCGTCGACGGTGACGGGCTCCCGCTCCTTCAGTTCCTTGACCTCGACGTCGAACACGACCTCCTTGCCCGCCAGGTGCTCCGCACCGTAATCGGCCGGCATCGTGATCCGCACTTCGCGCTTCTCGCCGACCTCGGCGCCGATCACCTGATCCTCGAAACCGGGGACGAAGTTGCCGGCGCCCAGCTCGAGTTCGTATCCCTCGGCCGAACCACCCGCGAACGCCTCGCCGTCGAGCTTGCCGACGAAATCGATCACGGCAATGTCACCGGACTGCGCCGGCCGCGGCTCGGCGAGCGGCCGCGTCTTCCGCAGGTTCGAGGCCAGACGCTCGACGGCTTCGTCGATCGACTTCTCCTCCACCTCGGCCGTCGGCCGTTCCAGTTCGATCGACGAGAAATCCATGGGCGCGATCTCGGGCATCACCTCGACGGCGAGCTTGAACTCGAGATCGGCGCCCTCCTCGAACTTGAGGTCCTCGACCTTCGGCGGAACCGCCGGACGCAGCCCGCGATCGTCCATCGCCTTCTGGCTGCTCTCGTTCACCTGCGCCTCGAGCACCTCGCCGGTGATCGATTTCGCATAACGCTGCCGCAGCACGCCGATCGGCGCCTTGCCCGGGCGGAAGCCCGGCAGCCGGATGGTGCGGGCGATCTCTTCCAGCTTGGCCGTCACCTGGGCCTGGATGTCGGCAGCGGGGACCATGATCGCGAACTCGCGCTTCAGGCCTTCGGCGTTGGTCTCGGTTACCTGCATGGGGGCTTCGTCCGGGTTTCTGCGTTTGTCCTGCGGGACGGATCGTCGCCATCGGGCGGCAGATTGGTGCGGGCGGAGGGACTTGAACCCCCACGACCAAGGCCACCAGATCCTAAGTCTGGCGCGTCTACCAGTTCCGCCACGCCCGCACGGCCCGACCCGACCGAGAGCCGGCGCCGGAATCTCCGGCGCCAACCGAATGGGGGTGTCTACAGCATTGCCAGCCGCGGGCCAATAGAAAGGATGACGCCGCGGAATCCATCGTCAGACGCAACGGGGGCCAGTCGAACGACCGGCCCCCGCAGCTTCGTCCCAGGACGAACGGATCAGCGCATCGCGCCCTTCAGCTCGTCCACCAGATCGGTCTTCTCCCAGGAGAAGCCACCGTCCGCATCGGGGTTCCGACCGAAGTGACCGTAAGCCGCCGTCCGCGCATAAATCGGGCGGTTCAGCTGCAGGTGGGTACGGATACCGCGCGGCGACAGGTCCATCGCCTTGCGGGCTGCAGAAGCGATCGCGGCCTCGTCGGCCTTACCGGTGCCGTGCGTGTCGACATACACCGACAGCGGCTTGGAGATGCCGATCGCGTAGGCGACCTGGATGGTGCACTTATCCGCCAGATCCGCCGCGACGATGTTCTTCGCCAGATAGCGGCAGGCGTAGGCCGCCGAACGGTCGACCTTGGACGGGTCCTTGCCGGAGAAGGCGCCGCCGCCGTGCGGCGCCGCGCCGCCATAGGTGTCGACGATGATCTTGCGGCCGGTCAAGCCGGCATCGCCGTCCGGGCCGCCGATGACGAACCGGCCGGTCGGATTGGTGTAGAATTCGTCCTCGGAGCACATCCAGCCGGACGGCAGCACGTTCTCGACGTGCGGACGGATGAGCTTGCGGACGGTGGCCTGATCGACCCCTTCGGAATGCTGCGCCGACACAACCACCGAAGTCGCCCGCACCGGTTGACCGTTGCGGTATTCGAGGGTGACCTGGCTCTTCATGTCGGGGCCGAGATCCGGCACCTCACCGGCATGACGCGCCTTGGAGAGCGACTTCAGGATCTCGTGCGCATAATAGATCGGCGCAGGCATCAGAAGCGGCGTCTCGCGGCACGCATACCCGAACATCAGGCCCTGGTCGCCGGCGCCCTCGTCCTTCTCGTTGCCGGCCGAATCGACGCCGACGGCGATGTCGGCGGACTGGCTGTGAACGTAGACCATGACCTTGGACTTCTCCCAGTGGAAGTTGTCCTGGTCGTATCCGATTTCGCGGACCGTCCGGCGGGCGATTTCCTCGATGCGCTCGTGGGAAACGTTCCCGGCGCTCCGGGTCTCACCCGCGACCACGATCAGGTTCGTCGTCACGAGCGTCTCGACACCGCAACGCGACATGGGGTCTTCGTGCAGATAGGCGTCGACGATCGCATCGGAAACGGCATCGCAGATCTTGTCCGGATGTCCTTCGGATACGGATTCGCTCGTGAAGAGATAGTTGCCCTGGGCCACGTACACTCCTTGTGCCGGCCCGCGGGCCGGCGCCTTCGGTCGTTCGTAACGAGGGCGCCCGACCAGCGGACGCACAGCGAACCGCCGGAACCGCGTGGTGCCGGCGGCGGCCGCCGTCTGCCCTCAGCGACAGACGACGGGCCGCCTTGATGCAAGAAATGCCTGGAAACGTCAAGTCCCCACCGTCCTGACGACGATTTCACACGGTCGTCACACCTCTTCCGGCGCGGCTTCCGCCCCCAGTGACTTCATCAGATCGAGCACGCGACGGCGAACTGCCTGTTCTCCGATCCCGTAATACGCACGCACCAGTAGAAGCGTCTCGCGACGCGCCATCGGATCCTCTCCGTAGGCCGCCGCCTCTTCACGCAGCCCCGTCTGTCCGTCGCTCAGTTCTTCGAAAAAGTAGGAGACCGGGACGTCGAGAGCCTTGCTCAATTCGTAGAGCCGCCCGGCGCCGATCCGGTTGGCACCGCGCTCGTACTTCTGAACCTGCTGGAAGGTCAGTCCGAGAGCATCGGCGAGCTTCTCCTGACTCATGCCGAGCAGGGTACGCCGCTGCCGGACACGGCTGCCGACATGAATGTCGACGTGGTTGGGCTTTCCGCGCGTACGCCGCGGCTTGCTGCGGGGCTTCTTTGGCGGCGGTGCGGTAGCCTCTGCTGCGCTCACTTCGATCGACTCCTATGGACAAACGCAACCATCGCGCCGGAACCTACCATCGTATGCGCAGCTTGTCTCGCCCGAAGGTTGAGCGCGGGACGCGTTTGATTCAGCCTCCTCCGACAACGCGCCTTTGCCAGCCATGGCGCAACTTGTAGCTGCCGCCGAATACGAAGAGGAGCATCGCTGCGAAGATGGTGTCGCCCAACCGCGCATATACGGTGCCGGTAGCGATCGGCGCCGGCAGCGCAGCGTCGATGACCCCGGTTTCGCCGAGCGGCAGGCGCTCCACCACACGGCCGTGAGGGTCGATGATGGCCGAGATCCCGGTGTTTGCCGCGCGGACGAGCGGCAGACCCTGTTCCACCGCCCGGACCCGGGCAATCTGCAGATGCTGATAGGGCCCGGCGCTACGGCCGTACCACGCGTCGTTGGTGACGTTGAGCAGCCAAGCGGGCGGCGGCTCAGGCTCGGTCACCCTGCCCGGAAAGATGGCCTCGTAACATACCAGTGGGCTGACCGGTGGGGCCCCGGGAATGTCGAGCGTCCGTGGCCCGGGACCGGCGGAGAAATCGACTGTCCCAGGCGTTATCTTCGCCAACCCCAGGACCGATCGGAACGGCACGTATTCGCCGAACGGCACGAGGTGGAACTTGTCGTATGTCGCGACGATGGCACCCGTCGAATCGATCGAGATGACGCTGTTCCAGATCCGCGTGCCGCCATGCTCGCCGGAAGCGACGCCGCGCTCTATGCGTGGCGCGCCGGTAATCAACGCCCCGCCCGGCGGCGCAACCTGTGCGAGCGCCGCAATTACCTGCGGTTCGGCATTGAGAAAGAACGGCACGGCCGTCTCCGGCCAGACGATGTGCGTCGGTGGCGGCGTCCCCGGCGCAGCCGGTGCAGCGCTCATATCCAGGTAGCGGCGCACATTGGCGACACGTTGCGAATCGTCCCACTTCAGGCTCTGCGGAATGTTGGCCTGAACGATGCGGAGTCGTACGCCGTCGACGCTCCCGACTGCCGGTTCCGACAGCCGCGCCATCCCGCCGGCCCAGAGCACCGCGAGCATCGCGAGTGCGGCCGCCGGCAGAATCCAGGCGCGCCGCGCGTCGGAGTCGCCGTGCGGATCGGCGAGGGCCGCGGGCGCCGCCGCGGCGAGCACGGTCAGCAGGCTGAGGCCATAGATGCCTACTACCGAGGTCACCTGGAGCATCGCCGCCGAGTCCGCCCACGCATAGCCTAGGAGATTCCAAGGGAATCCCGTGAAGGCGTGGCCGCGCAGCCATTCCATCGCGCTCCACGAGGCGGCCAGCAGCAGCACCCGTCCCGGCCCCCTGCCCCGCCACAGCGCGGAGGTCAGCGTCGCGAGGCCGGTGAAGATGGCCAGGAGAGCCGGCAGACCGCACACGGCAAACGGAATCAGCCAGGCGAACTGCTCCGGATCGACGAGCAGAGCGTTGGAAATCCAGTAGAGTCCGACGACGAAGTAGCCGAAGCCGAACCACCACCCGACGGCGAAGGCAGCCCTCCGCCGTTGGGCGCCGTCCACGAGCCAGACCAGGACCGGGAAGGCGAAGAACAGGACCGGCACCAGCCCGATGGGCGGCATGGCCAGAGCGGCAGCCGCGCCGGCGCCCCATGCCACGAGCCAGCGGCGCCAGCCTTCGAGGCCGGCGCAACGGCGCGCAAGCCTGGTCAGAGTGCCGTGCAGCCGCGCGTCCCAGGGCGCTGCCGACCGCCGGTCTCCCGGGATCACTCGGCGGCCGCGGTGAGGCGGGGAATGTTTCTGATCCGCAGCTTCTTCAGCCGCCGCGGATCCCCTTCCAAGACCTCGAACTCGATACCGGAGGTGTGGGTGACGAGTTCACCGCGTGTCGGCACCCTGCCGATCAGCGTGAAGACGAGCCCGCCGAGCGTGTCGATGTCTTCGCGCTCTTCGTCCGTCAGGACCGGGCCGACCACCTCCTCGAAATCCTCGAGCGACACGCGCGCATCGGCGATCATCGTGCCGTCGGGCCTGGACGTGATCTGCGGGCTTTCCGCGATCTCGTGCTCGTCGCGGATCTCGCCGACGATCTCCTCGACGATGTTCTCGATCGTGACCAGGCCGTCGATGCCGCCATACTCGTCGACGACGAGGGCCATGTGGATTCGCGACAGGCGCATCTGCAGCAGCAGGTCGAGGACCCGCATCGACGGCGAGATGAAGAGCACCTGCTTGATCAGCGCGGAGAGCGGCGCCGGCGCCTCCTGCCGCGCCTGGACCAGAACGTCCTTCACGTGAACCATGCCGACGACATCGTCGAGGTTCTTGCGATAGACGGGCAGCCGCGAATGGAGGCTGGTCCCCATCACCGCGATGACGTCGTCGAGGCTGGTGTCTATCTCCACCGCGACGATGTCGGCCCGCGGCACCGAGATGTCCTCGGCCGTGACGTTCCGCAGCCGCAGCGTGTTCTCCAGAAGAACCCGCTCCGCCGGATCGATGGGATGCTCGTCCTCCTCGTGCCGCTCGATCAGCTCCTCGAGCGTGTCGCGCAAGGAGCCGTCGCCGTTCCGGCGCCGCGTCATGCGCCAGAAGTCCTTCCACCAGGGGCGCCGCCCGCTTTCGCCGGCGGCCCGCCTACTGTCCGAGCCTTCGCTGTCCTGAGTGCCGTTCATCGCTCCACGGCCTCGTGCCGTATCACGGCCGCCTCCTGATAGGGATCGGGAATGCCGAGCTGGGCCAGGATCCGCACTTCCAGGCCCTCCATCTCCGCCGCCTCGTCGTCCTCCTCATGGTCGAACCCAAGCAGGTGGAGCACGCCGTGGACGACGAGGTGCGTCACGTGGTCCGCCAGCGGCTTGCCTTGCGCCTCCGCCTCGCCAGAGACGGTCCCGTAGGCCAGAACGACGTCGCCCAGCATCCGCGGGTGCCCGGCCGGCGTCGCATCGGCATCTCCGGGAAACGAAAGCACGTTTGTCGCCTTGTCCATGTGACGATATGTGCGGTTGAGGTCGCGAACCGCAGCGTCGCCGGTCAGCATCAGCGCGATCTCCGCGGCTTCCTGCGGCTCGGAACGCACGGCGGCCGCCGCGACCGCCGCCCGCCGGCAGATGCTCTCATAGTCGGGAAGAGCCGCCGACCAGGCGGGATCGTCGATGCCGACGTCTATGTCGGGATCACGCGCCATCGGGGTCGCCACTCTGGGCGGTCCCGGCATCGCGGCGGTCGTAGGCCCGGACGATCCGGGTGACCAGCGGATGACGGACGACGTCGTTGTGCGTGAAGTTCACGAAGCCGACGCCATCTACGCCGGCAAGAACTTCCAGTGCGTCGCGCAGCCCCGACCGCTGGCCGCGCGGCAGATCCACCTGGCTGAGGTCGCCGGTGACGACCATCCGCGAGCGCTCGCCGAACCGCGTCAGGAACATCTTCATCTGCACGGGCGTCGTGTTCTGTGCCTCGTCCAGGATGACGAAGGCGTGCGCCAGCGTGCGCCCCCGCATGAAGGCAAGCGGCGCGACCTCGATGTCGCCGTCGTCGAGCCGCCGCACCACCTGGTCGCCCGGCAGCATGTCGTGCAGGGCGTCATAGAGCGGGCGCAGATAGGGGTCGACCTTTTCGCGCAGGTCGCCCGGGAGAAAGCCCAGCCGCTCCCCCGCCTCGACGGCGGGGCGCGAGAGTATGATCCGCTCGACCTCGCCCGCCGCCATCAGTTCGACGGCCGCGGCAACGGCGAGGTACGTCTTGCCGGTCCCGGCCGGGCCCAGTCCGAAGGTCAGATCGTGGCTGCGCAGCGCGCGGATATAGTCGGCCTGTACCGGCGAACGCGGCGTGATCGCGCGTTTGCGCGTCCGGATGGTGATGGCATCGTCGCCGCCCCCGGCATCGGTCGGCCGGGCGGATGCGGAAAGGGCGAGGCGTACGGCGCCGTCGACGTCGGCCGGACCGACATCCAGCCCGCGCTTAAGGCGGTCGTACAGCAGGGTCAGGGCCGACCGTGCCGCTTCCACGGAAGAGACCGGGCCGCTGATGGCGAGGCGGTTGCCCCGGGACGCCGCAGCGACCTGCAGCGACTGCTCGATCCGCGCCAGATTGCGGTCGTGCTCGCCGTACAGGGCCGGCAACAGCTTGTTGTCGTCGAACTCGAGGTGGATCAGTTCGGAAGAGTGCGAGGTGGGACTCACCCGGCCAAGGCCTCCCTGGCGTGCACCCGCCCGGCTGGGAGGGCTGTTCCGGTTGCCGCGGCCACTTCGCCGGTCAACCCGTGGGTCGTGCGGCCGGTGACGGCGACGTCGACGACGGTGCCAAGCCATGCGTCCGGCGCATCGACATGGACGGCCTGCATGAAGGGACTGCGGCCGACCAGCTGTCCATCCCGGCGGCCGCGGCGATCCAGCAGCACGGGCAGGACGCGTCCCTCGCAGGCACGGTTGAATGCATCCTGCTGCTGGTCGAGCAGCGCCTGGAGTTCCGCCAGACGCTCCGCCTTCACCGCCTCGTCGACATGGCCGTAGCGCTTGGAGGCGGCGGGCGTGCCGGGACGTGCGCTGTACTTGAACGAATAGGCCGACGCGAACCCGATGTCGCGCACCAGGCGCATCGTCTCGGCGAAGTCGGCGTCGCTCTCCTCGGGGAATCCCACGATGAAGTCAGATGCCATCGCGATGTCCGGCCGCACCGCGCGCAGCCGGTCGACGATGCGCCGATAATCGTCGGCGGTGTGCTTCCTGTTCATTGCGGCCAGGATGCGGTCCGATCCCGACTGCACCGGGAGATGCAGGAACGGCATCAGCGCCGGCAGGTCGCCGTGCGCGGCGATGAGCGCGTCGTCCATGTCGCGCGGATGCGAAGTCGTATAGCGGATGCCGACCAGACCGTCGATCTCCGCGAGGCGCCATGCCAGCCGGGCGAGACCCCAGGGGCGCCCGTCGGGCCCCTCCCCGCTATACGCGTTCACGTTCTGCCCGAGCAGCGTGATCTCCCGCGTGCCCTGGGCCACAAGCTGGCGTGCCTCGGCCTCGACGGCCGCCACTGGCCGCGAAAACTCGGCACCGCGCGTATAGGGGACGACGCAGAAGGAGCAGAACTTGTCGCATCCTTCCTGGATAGTGAGGAAAGCGCCGATGCCGCGCGGCGCATGCATCTCGGGCAGGTGGTCGAACTTCGGCTCCACCGGGAAGTCGGTGTCGAGGACGCCCCCGCCGGCCCGCGCCGCGCGCGCGACCATCTCCGGCAGCCGGTGATAGGTCTGCGGGCCGAGCACGATGTCGACGCTCGGCGCCCGGCGCAGGATCTCCTCGCCCTCGGCCTGGGCGACGCAACCGGCGACGGCGATGATCATCCCGCCGTCGGCCTGCTTGAGTTCCTTCAGCGACCGCAACCGGCCGAGTTCCGAGAACACCTTCTCGGCAGCCTTCTCGCGAATGTGGCAGGTGTTGAGGATGACCATGTCGGCCCCATCGGGCGCATCGACGGGCTCATAGCCGAGAGGCGCCAGGACATCCGCCATGCGCGCGGAGTCGTAGACGTTCATCTGGCAGCCGTAGGTCTTTATAAAAAGCTTCTTCGCCAATCCTGCTTCCGGGTCCCTCGCGCAGCACGCTCTCCGCGCTCAGCTCCCCAGCCTCTCCTTCAGCGTATCATCCGAACGTCGGCCACTGTCAAGCGAACGAGCCCCGCGCAGCGCGGCCGATACGCCGTCGGAGACCATGCGACCGCACGCCGCCGCCATCTCCCGCCGCGTCGCCCAGTCACCGGAACTGACGGTCGGGTGGAACTCGACCGTCACGGTCAGGCGGCCGCAGCCCGCCATCGTCCATAGATGGGGTGCCAGATCCATGTCGCCATACCAGGCGAAGAGCGGGCGCAGCACGTATCCGACGGGCATGCCGTCGATCCGCGTATAGGCAACCGACACCGGCTGAACCGCCAGCGGCGCGCCGTCGACGCGCCGCTCCGCGACACTGAACAGCGCGCTCTTGAACGGCAGGACACGGTTGCCGTTGCTGCTGGTGCCCTCCGGGAACAGGATCAGGTTTCCGCCGGCATCGAGCCGTGCCTGGAGGGCGTCCCGCTGCGACGCCACGCGCCGTGCCTGTCGCTCGATGAAGACCGTCCGCTGCAGCTTCGCCAGCTGCCCGAACAGCGGCCACGATGCGACCTCGGCCTTCGAGACGAAGCTCCCCGGAATCAGGCCGCCCAGGACCATGATGTCGAGATAGGAACTGTGGTTCACCACGAAGAGCGTGGGCCGCACTGCGGACATCTCGCCGCGCACCTCGACCGAGATGCCCAGGATGCGCCAGCACAGCCTGTGGTAGAAAACCGGAAGGCGCACCGCCCACGGGGACCCGATCGCCACCAGAGCGGCCTGAATCGGCATCAACGCCAGAGTCAGCAGAAGGTAGACGCATAGCCGGCCGGCCGACCGAACGCGGGAGGTCACGGGGAAAGGCTCTGCTGCTGCGGCTGCGTCGCGCGCGAGGTCAGGCGTCGGGTTCCGCAACGCGGGTCGCGTCGTCGCGGTTGTAGCGGCGGACGTACTTGCTCGTCACTAGGTCGGTTTTGACCAGCACGCACACGTCCGTCGTGTTGAACTGCTCGTCGATGACGGCACCGTCGCCGACAAATCCGCCCAGACGCAGATACCCCTTGATCAGCGGCGGCAGCGCGGCGATTGCCGCCTTCTGATCCACCGCCTCCCGCTCCATCAGGCGCATCGAGACGTACCGGTCGCGCACCGCTTCCGGCCGCAATGCGAGCGGCGCCATCCGTTCGTAATATAGGAAGCTCAGGGGCAACGCGTGCTCGGCCGGATCGGTGCCGTGGAAACTGGCACAGCCGAACATCAAGGTGACGTCATGATGCTGAACGTACTGCGCGATGCCGCGCCAGAGCAGCTGCATCGTCTGGTGTCGTCGGTAGCGTATGTCCACGCAGGACCGGCCGACCTCCATGATCTCGTCGTCGCCGTGCAGCAGCCGGTGGATGTCGTACTCGTCCTCCGAGTAGAACCGTCCGATCCGCGCCGTGCGAGAGCGCCGCAGGAACCTGTAGGTGCCCACCACGGCTTCCGCCCCGCCGCCGAGCGAATGGTCGATGACCAGCAGATGCTCGCAATGCTCGTCGAACCGATCCGCATCGAGCCGCAGACGCGCCGTTTCGCCAGTCGGCTGTGCCGCCATCTCCTCGTAGAAGATCCGGTACCGGAGGGCCTGCGCGGCCTCGATCTCGGCCCTGCTCTCGGCCAGCCGGACCTCCATGGTCCCAACCCGGATGGCGACGGCAGGACCGGAACGGTCGCCGGCAGGCTCCCCGTCCTTTTGCGGCAACATCGGCCGAAACAGCGGCGCCGTCATCATCGCTCCTGCCGGTCCGAACCGCGGGCCTGAACCCGGCCACGCTGCAGTACCCGTCTCAGTGGAAAAGCCATTACGCGCCAGACGCTCCCAGCGAGCTGTTTGCGGAGGTCGCGACGGTGCGCTACTGCGGTTGCCTGTTTTTACTTCTCGTGCGTGCGACGTTGGCAAATCGACCGCCCGCCGCATTCACGGCCTCAGCCGTCCACCGTATCCTCCAGGACCATTATAACCGAAACGGCGCCGCAACCCAAAAGGGATCGCGGCGCCGTTGCGGAACGGTCGCGAAATCAGCGGCGGCGGCGCGCCTTCGTCCCGAGGCCGATCTTCTTCGCGAGACTGCTGCGCTGCGCGGCATAGTTCGGGGCGACCATGGGATAGTCCGAGCCGAGGCCCCAGCGCTCGCGGTACTCTTCGGGCGACATGTTGTAAGCAGTCTTCAGATGCCGCTTCAGCATCTTCAGCTTCTTGCCGTCCTCGAGGCAGATGATGTACTCGGGGGTGACCGACTTGCGGATCGGAACTGCCGGCTGCGGGCGCTCCGGCACCGCGACGCCGTTGCCGCCGACGGTGGAGAGGCTACGGTAGATCTGCTGAATCAGGTCCGGCAGGTCGTTGACGGCCACTGTATTGTTCGAAACGTGGGCGGCGACGATCTCAGTCGTCAGCTCGAGTAGTTCCCTCGTGTCACGCTGCTGTTCGCTCATCCTGCGATCCGACTCCGACGGTACGATGTGATATAGACAATCGTCCGCCATATAGTCCAGCAGTCTCGGGAGATCAATGAGTAACTTGCGGAGTAGTCAACGGCCCGAAGCATTCGAGGTACGGAGTTGACCGACTATTATCTGGATATCACTGCTGACCGCTGTCCGATCACGTTCGTCAAGGCCAAATTGCTCGTCGAGCGTATGCAGAAAGGCGAGTCGGCCGAGATCAGACTGCATGCGGGGGAGCCCCTGGACAATGTGCCGCGGTCATTGCGCGAACTCGGTCACGACGTGACCGACACCGGGGCGGAGACGGGCGACACCGCCGTCCATCGTCTGACCGTTGTGAAGCGATGACCCGAAGAGCACGTCAACCACCGAGACAGCATTCGAGCGTGAGCGCGTCAGCCGTACGGCCGTCGGCGCGGCTGTAGTATCCCCGCCGTCGGCCGACCGCGCGAAAGCCGGCGGATTCATAGAGCGCACGGGCGGCGGTGTTGTCGACCGCGACTTCCAGGAGCATGCGGCGCAGGCCCGCGCCGCGCGCCCGTTCCAGTGCCGCATCGAGAAGCATTCGCCCCACGCCCCGGCGCCAGAGCTCCGGCAGGACCGCGAGAACCAGCACCTCTCCCTCACCGGCAACGCTGCGGCAGAAGACCAAGCCGCAGGGCTCGTCCAACGGTGCGACCGCAAGAAACCCGAACGAGCCGGGCAGCAGCAGCATCTCGGCGATCGCTTCCGGCGTCCACGCCCGATCACCCGTTCCCGCCGCCATCGCCCCGGACTGCAGTGCCGCCGCCACCGCGGCATGCACCGGCAGCAACGGCATCAATGCCGGTGTCGCTTCGATCCGACGCGACGCGGGCTCGCGCGTCGGCCGGTTCTCCGCGGAGGCCCCTTCCCTGGCCCCCCTCACGACGGCGCCCCGACCGGCGGAGGCGGGAGCGAGACCTCCGGCGCACGGAGATAGAGCGGGACCGCCGCCGGCCAGTCTCGATCGCCGAGCTCCCGCCCGCCCGTTTCTCGGGCAGCCCATTTTCGGGCGGCGAGCGCTCCGACGGCCACCGCATCCGGCGCAAAGATGGGAAGACGCTCGACCGATTCGGCCAGGGCCTCCGTCACGATCGAGGTCCCGTCGCCGGCAATGCCGGCAACGGGGTCACCACACTGCGCGGCGATCGTCGCCGCATCGGCGACGAACGGCGCTCCGGCGGCTGCACCGGCATCGAAAACCTGCCCGTAGACGTCGCCGCGGCGGGTGTCGAGAGCGACGAGCAATCGGCCCGGATGGGCGGCCGCGGCGGCGATGGCCTCCAGCGACGTCACCCCGATGCACGGGCAACCGACGGCAAGGGCGATGCCGCGTGCCGCGGCGAGCGCCACCCGAACGCCCGTGAAGGAGCCCGGCCCGACCGTCGCCGCCACGATCCGCAGCGACGAAAACCGGCACCCCGCCTCATCAATAACCTGCCGGATCATCGGAGGCAGGACGGCGGCATGGCCATGCGTCATGCACCGCCGCAGGTAGCCCAGCGTCGCACCGCCGCTCAGCAGCGCAACGGAACAGGCACCGGCCGAGGCGTCCATTGCGAGAACGAGTGCATCCGGGCCGGCCTGCGCTGCAGTGCGGCGCTCCGGCGCGGGCCCGTTCGCCATCAGGCGATTCGGCATGCCTCCTCGAACGACAGTCGTGGCAGGCGGCCGAACAGGGCGGCGGGGTCGCCATAGCCGAGATTGCAGAGGAAGTTGGAGCGCCACGTCGTGCCGGCGAAGAAGGCCACGTCGACCTTGGCGTGGTCGAACCCGGACATCGGGCCGCAGTCGAGCCCGAACGCGCGTGCGGCGAGCATCAGATAGGCACCCTGGAGGGTGCCGTTCCGCATGGCCGTGGCCTGGATGTGCGCCTCGCTGCCCGTGAACCAGTTCCGCGCGTCGGGCTCGTGCGGAAACAGCTTCGGCAGCGCGTCGTAGAAGGCCAAGTCGTACGCCACGATGGCAGTGACCGGGGCCGCGGCGGTCTTCCTCTTGTTGCCGTCGCTGAGCGCCGGCTCGAGCTTCCGCTTACCAGCCTCGGTGGTCACGAACACGACCCGCATGGGACTGCAGTTCGCGCTGGTCGGCCCCATGCGGGCGAGGTCGTAGACCTCTTTCAGCAGCGTCTCGGGCACCGGCTCGGGCCGCCACCCGTTCTGGCTGCGCGCCTCGCGAAACAGGAGGTCCAGCGCATCGTCGTCCAGTCTCTTCAAGACAGCAGCCTCCGCCGGTTCGGCGCGCGACCGGCCCGGCCGCGTGCCGACCGCATCATCCGAATACGGAAAGGGCGGTCAGGGAACCGGCCTGACGCCCAGCACTTCGGGGACATAGTGCCTCAGCATGTTCTCGATGCCCATCCTCAACGTCGCCGTCGAACTGGGACAGCCGGCGCAGGCGCCCTGCATGTGCAGGTAGACGATGCCCTCGTCGAAGCCACGGAAGACGATGTCGCCACCGTCCTGGGCCACGGCCGGACGTACCCGTGTGTCGAGCAGTTCCTTGATCTGGGCGACGACCTCGGCATCCGCCGGATCGAAGGACCCTTCCAGGTCCTCGCCGTCCGCGGGATCGAGCAGGATCGGCCGCCGCGCGGTAAAATGCTCCATGATCGCGCCCAGGATCGACGGCTTGAGCACCTGCCAGCTCTGCTCATCGGTCTTGCTGACGCTGATGAAGTCGCCGCCGAGAAACACGCGCGTGACCCCGTCGATGTCGAACAAGGCCCGCGCGAGCGGCGAGCGCGCCGCCTGCTCGGCATCTGCGAAGTCGGCCGACCCCTCGGGCAGCACGGCCTCGCCCGGGAGAAACTTGAGCGTCGCCGGGTTCGGCGTCTGCTCCGTCTGAATGAACATGCGAACTCCGCTGGCTGGTTCGTTCCCGTGGAAAACATGGCGCGCGCGGAGATCCGTATCAAGGCGGTACGGAATGCGGCGACCGCGGTCGGGCCGAACAGGCGTCGGCAGTGCGGATCTACTGCGACGTCGGCCGGTGCCGTGCGGCGGCGATCTCGTCCAGCGTGAACTGCTCGCGCCGCGCCGCGCCGGCACGCTCACGGGCCCGCCGCGACTCCTGGACCAGTTCGAACTTCTTCAACTCCTGGAAGGCCTCCGCCACAAGATCGCGAGCCTGGGCGAGTTCGGCGCCCAGGGTCTCGAGCGTCTCGGCCAGCTTCCGACGGCGCTCGCGGACGCCCGCGGCATAGGCGGCGAAACCGTTGCCGGGCCCGGCCTGATCGGCGAGCTTGCCTTCGGTCTCGATGTTGCCGTCCAGGCTCCGGATCCGGGCCTGAGTCCGCTCGATCGAGGCCTCCAGCTCCGCCACATGGCGGCGGCTCTCGTCGAGCTGCCATTGGCGGACGCGGATGAGCGAATCGAGCCGCTTCATGATACCGCCATGCCGAGGATCCGGGCGAGTTCGGCGTACCCGCCTTCGAGGTCGGTGCGCTCCCTCGGTGCCTGCTTCAGGAAGGCTTCCAGTGCCGGCTGGTAGCGGATCGCCTCGTCGGTAGCGGGATCGCTGCCGTGCCGGTACGCGCCGAGGCGGATCATCTCCGACATGTTCTCGTAGGCCGACATCAGGGCGCGGGCCCGCTGGACCAGGGCGTTCTCGGCGTCGCTGTTGCAGCCCGGCATGACCCGCGAGACGCTGCGCAGGATGTTGATCGCCGGGTAACGGCCGCGCTCGGCGATGCCGCGTTCGAGCACAATGTGACCGTCGAGGATGCCGCGCACCGCATCGGCGATCGGCTCGTTGTGATCGTCGCCCTCGACGAGGACGGTGAAGAGCCCGGTGATGCTGCCCCTGCCCGTCCCGGGCCCGGCACGCTCCAGCAGGCGCGGCAGTTCGGCGAAGACACTGGGCGTATAGCCCTTGGTCGCGGGCGGCTCGCCGACGGCGAGGCCGATCTCGCGCTGCGCCATGGCGAAGCGGGTGACGCTGTCCATCATGCAGAGCACGTCCTGACCGGCGTCGCGGAAATACTCGGCGATCGTCAGGGTGGTCTGCGCCGCCTGGCGGCGCATCAGCGGCACCTCGTCGCCCGTGGCGACCACCACCACACTGCGCGCCAGCCCCTCGGGGCCCAGGTTCTCGGTGACGAACTCCTGCACCTCGCGGCCGCGCTCGCCGATCAGGCCGATGACGTTGACGTCGGCGCTGGTGTAGCGCGCGAGCATCGACATCAGCATCGACTTGCCGACGCCCGAGCCGGCGAAGATGCCCATCCGCTGGCCGCGGCAGCAGGTGAGGAAGGTGTTCAGCGCACGCACGCCGAGATCGACCTTGCCGGCGACGCGCTGGCGCTCGTGCGCCGGCGGTGCGCTGCCCCGCAGACTGTAGGAGCGCGGACCGGCCAGAAGTGGCGGACCGCCGTCGAGCGGCCGGCCCATCGGGTCGATCACGCGCCCGAGCCAGGAGCTATCGGGATAGATGGCCGGCACGCCGGCGACCAATTCCGCCTTGGACCCGAGGCCGATGCCTTCGAGCGGGCCGAAGGGCATGACCAGCGCGCGGCCGTTGCGGAATCCGACGGCCTCGCAGGTGACCGTGCGGCGGTCGCGGGTGTGAATGTCGCAGCGTCCGCCGACGGACAGCGCGGATCCGAGGCCGCCGACCTCGACCATCATCCCGAGAATGCCGGTGACGCGGCCATAGAGATACTGTTCCGGCAGAAGGTCGATGTCGTGAAGGAGCCCGTCGAGCACGGCCGCGCTGGTTCCCTGCACCGATCAATTCCTCCGGGGGCGTTCGCCGATGGCATTTGGATAGGCCAACGCCGTTAACAGCGCGTAAAGGGCCGGGGACGGTGTGCAGCGAGGGAAAGGGTGGCCGCGTGCGAATTGCGGCGTCAATGTGGCGAACAGGTCTGGACATCCCGGCCCGCCGCATTAACCTTTCCTTAGGTGATCTCGGGGACCATCGTTAACGCAACGTAATCAGACGTCGGCACAGGGGCAGATATCGATGCGCGTTCTGATCGTCGAGGACGACACGGCCACCGCCAAGAGCATCGAGACGATTCTCAAGGCCGAAGGTTTCATAGCGGACACGACCGACCTCGGCGAAGACGGACTCGAGATCGGGAAGCTGTACGACTACGACCTGATCATCCTCGACCTGATGCTGCCGGACATCGACGGCTTCGAGGTTCTCCGGCGCCTGCGCTCGGCGCGCGTCGACACGCCGATCCTCATCCTCTCGGGCCTCGCGGAGCCGGACAGCAAGATCCGCGGCTTCGGCATCGGCGCGGACGATTATCTGACCAAGCCCTTCGACCGACGCGAACTCGTGGCGCGGACGCACGCCATCATCCGGCGCGCCCGCGGCCACTCGGAATCGGTTATTCGCACCGGCCGCCTGACGGTGAACCTCGACAGCCGCACGTCCCAGGTCGACGACCAGACCCTGCATCTGACCGGCAAGGAGTACGCGATCCTTGAGCTCCTCTCCCTGCGCAAGGGCACGACCCTGACCAAGGAGATGTTCCTGAACCACCTTTACGGTGGCATGGACGAGCCCGAGGTGAAGATCATCGACGTGTTCATCTGCAAGCTCCGCAAGAAGCTGATGGCCGCCACGAGCGGCGAGAACTACATCGAGACCGTCTGGGGCCGCGGCTACGTGCTGCGCGACCCGCAGCAGGCGGTCACCGGCGAACGCCCCACGGGCGGCCGGACGAAGCGCTCGGCGGCGGCCGCCTGAGCGCCGAGGCGACAACAGCCTCTACCATATAGCTTTGTCTGCAGCGGCGGCCGGGTTCCTTCGGCTGCCCGTTTAGCGCTGACTGCATCCGATCCGGCGACCCGACATCGCGCACGGGCCGGTGTGAAACTGGCGCGTTTTTGATCATACGTGCCGTCTGTGCGCATTTCCCCCTCCACCACCTCCACCTCCGGCAGCCAGCTTGGACCAGGAATCCCGCCGTTTCCTGCGCTTTGCCGCGCTCTGCCATGTTGGCACGCGAATTGTATACATGATTGTGTACAGACCGAGCCGGAGGCGGGGATATGGACATCAAGCGGCGGGATCTCTTCAAATTCGCGGGGACGGCGGCCATGGGTGCCGGGGTCCTGCCCTTTCTGAAAGTGCTGCCGGCTTCGGCGAAGGCGGGCGATACGATCGTCGTGGCCGTCGGGGGGTCGATCAACAGTCTGGACCTGCACCGGCCGGGCACCAACCGCCCCGGCTACTCCGCGAGTTGGATCATCTACGACCGCCTGCTGACCTTCGGCACGAAGACCCTGCCGGACGGCAGCCTGTCCTATGACTACGACACGCTGAAGGGCGAACTCGCCGAGAGCTGGACGGTCGCGCCCGACGGCATGAGCATCGACTTCAAGCTGAAGCCGAACGCGAAGTTCTGGGACGGCACGAAGGTGACCGCCGCCGACGTGAAGTGGTCGTTCGATCGCGCGCTGGCGCTGGGCGGCTTCCCGAAGACGCAGATGGGCGCCGGCGGCCTGCTCGATCCCGAACAGTTCGTCGCGGTCGACGACGCGACCTTCCGGGTGAACCTGAAATTCCCGTCGAAGCTGACCCTGCCCGACATCGCGGTCCCGATCCCGCTGATCATCAACAGCAAGCTGGCCCTGAAGCACGCGACCGAAAAGGACCCGTGGGCGGCCGAGTATCTGCACCGCAATCCGGCCGGCTCCGGCGCCTTCAAGGTCGACCGCTGGGACCAGGGGCAGCAGATCATCTATGTCCGCAACGACGACTGGGTCGGCGGCACCCTGCCCGGCGTGAAGCGCGTCGTCGTCCGGGAGATCCCGTCGCTGGCGACCCGGCGCGCGCTGATCGAGAAGGGCGACATCCACCTCGCCTTCGACATCCCGGCCAAGGACGCCAAGGAACTGTCGGGCAGCAAGTCCGTCGCCGTCACCGGCACGCCCATCGAGAACTGCCTGCACGTCCTGAACTGCAACCTGAACTTCGAGCCGTTCAAGGACAAGCGGGTCCGGCAGGCGGTTGCATGGGCCGTCCCCTATGCGGCGATCTTCGAGAACGCCGCCTATGGTCGTGGCAATCCGATGTGGGGCGGCAAGGAGGCTTCGCCGTCGACCATCGCCTGGCCGCAGCCCTTCCCCTACTCCACCGACTACGACAAGGCGAAGGACCTGCTGGCGCAGACCGACTTCAAGGACGGCTTCGAGGTGCCGCTCTCCTTCGACATCGGCACGGCGCAGTGGGGCGAGCCGACGGCCCTGCTGATCCAGGAGGGGCTGGCGAAAATCGGCATCAAGGCGACGATCGACAAGGTCCCCGGCGCCAACTGGCGGACGATCGCCCTGATCGAGAAGAAGCTGCCGCTGCACCTCGACAACTTCGGCGGCTGGCTGAACACGCCCGACTATTACTTCTACTGGGCGTACGTGAAGGGCAACCTGTTCAACTCGTCGAACTACGACGACGCCGAGATGAAGCAGCTGGTCGAGGACACGCTGCACGCCCAGGCGACCAATCCGGACTACGCGCCGAAGATCAAGCGCATGATCGAGAAGGCGTTCGAGGACGTGCCGCGCATCCCGCTGTGGCAGCCGTCGCTCGACGCGGCGATGAGCAGGCAGCTCACCGGCTACCAGTACTGGTTCCACCGGCAGCTGGACGTCCGCCAGCTCGGCCTCGGTTCCGCCTGAGGCCGGCGGCATGGCGAAACCGTCGAAGCTGGGCGTGGCGGGGCGCCGCCTGCTGCAGGCCGTGCCCGCCGTGTTCGGCATCATCGTCGTCACCTTCCTGCTGACCCGCGCCCTGCCCGGCGACCCGGCGGTCTATTTCGCCGGTCCGGCGGCGGACGCGGCGTCGATCCAGCAGGTGCGCGAGTCGCTCGGCCTGGACCGCAGCCTGCCGGTCCAGTTCATGGCCTATGTCGGCGACCTCGCCACGGGCGACCTCGGCCGCTCGCTGTCGACGGGACAGCCGGTGACGACCGACCTCGCCGCCAGGCTGCCCGCCTCGCTCGAACTCTCGCTCACAGCGCTGCTGCTGGCGCTGGTGGTGGCGGTGCCGCTGGGGATCCTCGCGGCGACGCGGCCGGACTCCTGGGTCGACCATGTCTGCCGCTTCGTGGTCACCGCGGGCGTGTCGCTGCCGACCTTCTTCACGGGCCTCGTACTGGTCTACGTCTTCTACTACCTGCTCGACTGGGCGCCTGCGCCGCTCGGGCGGCTCGATTTCATGTACGTGCCGCCGCCGCAGATCACCGGATTCTACGTCTTCGACGCCCTGGCCGACCTGGATCCCGAGACGGCGCTCGCGGCCTTCGGGCAGCTCGCCCTGCCCGCCATCACGCTGGCCCTCTTCACCCTGGCGCCGATCGCCCGCATGACCCGCGGCGCCATGATCCAGGCACTGGGCAGCGAGTTCGTGCGCACGGCCCGCGCCGCCGGCCTGTCCAGGCGGACGGTGCTGCTGACCTATGCCCTCCGCAACGCCCTGCTGCCGCTGGTGACGACGCTGGGCATGGTCTTCTCCTTCATGCTCGGCGCCAACGTGCTGGTCGAGAAGGTCTTCGCCTGGCCCGGCATCGGCTCCTACGCGATCGAGGCCCTGGTCGTGTCCGACTATGCCGCCGTCCAGGGCTTCGTGCTGACGATGGCGATCCTGTTCGTGGCGCTGAACCTGATCATCGACATCGCCTACACCCTCATCGACCCGCGCATGGGGATCGAAGCATGACGCTCGCCACGGACGAGACGCCGGTCCCGCCGGCCGGCATCGGCGCGCCCGCCGCCGCAGCCGCAGCCGCCGGCCCCGCCGCCATGGCGCGGCCCGTGGGCGGCGCGGGACGCTTCCTGCGGCACGCCCGGCACGTGCTCGTCTCCAATCCCGTCACGCTCTTCGCCTTCTCGCTGCTGCTGCTGTTCCTGCTGACGGCGCTGCTGGGGCCGGCGCTGGTGCCCTACGACCCGCTGGCGACGAACACCTCCAACGCCATGCGGCCGCCGTCCCTGGCGCATTGGTTCGGGACCGACCAGCTGGGCCGGGACGTGTTCAGCCGCGTGGTGGTGGCGACGCGGCTCGACCTGACGATCTCGGTCGCGGCGGTGCTGCTGTCCTTCGCCTTCGGTTCGACGCTGGGGGCGCTCGCCGGCTATTTCGGCGGCTGGATCGACAGAATCGTCGGCCGGGTGCTCGACACGATCATGGCCTTCCCGCTGTTCGTGCTGGCCATGGGCATCGTGGCCGCCGCCGGAAACACCATCGAGAACGTCGTCTACGCCACCGCGGTCATCAACCTGCCCTTCTACGCCCGCATGGCCAGAGCCGAGACGAACGTCCGGCGGAATGCCGGCTTCGTCCTGGCGGCGCGCCTCGGCGGCAACTCGGCGCTGCGCACGCTGGCGGTCCACATCTTCCCCAACTGCCTGCCGCCGATGATGGTCCAGGCGTCGCTGAACCTCGGCTGGGCGATCCTCAACGCCGCCGGCCTCTCCTTCATCGGCCTGGGCGTGCAGCCGCCGACGCCGGAGTGGGGGATCATGGTGGCCGAGGGCGCCAACTACATCGTCTCCGGCGAGTGGTGGCTGGCGATGTTCCCGGGCCTCGCCCTGATGCTGGCCGTCTTCACCTTCAACCTGCTCGGCGACGGCATGCGCGACCTCGTCGACCCGCAGCGGAGGACCTGAGCCATGGACGGCGACACGATCGCATCCCGGCCCCTCCTCGACATCCGCGACCTCACCGTCGAGTTCGCCACCCGCAACGGCACCGTCCAAGCTGTCCGCAAGGTCGACCTGACCGTCGCCAGAGGCGAGACCGTCGGCATCGTCGGCGAGTCGGGCTCGGGCAAGTCCGTCACCTCCTACGCCGTCATGCGCATCCTCGATCGCGCCGGCCGGATCGCCGCCGGCAGCGTCAGCTTCAGTGGCATCGACCTGCGTGCGGCGCGTGAGAAGGAGATGGCGGAGCTGCGCGGCCGGGAGATCTCGATG
The DNA here is from genome assembly GCF_040549485.1 of Constrictibacter sp. MBR-5. Lineage (NCBI taxonomy): Bacteria > Pseudomonadati > Pseudomonadota > Alphaproteobacteria > Rhodospirillales > Allostellaceae > Constrictibacter > Constrictibacter sp. MBR-5. The sequence continues at coordinate 225,630 of NZ_JBEPTK010000005.1, read as the reverse complement.
ATCTTCCAGAACCCGCGCGCCGCGCTGAACCCCATCCGCGCCGTGGGACGGCAGATCGAGGACGTGCTGCTGGAGCATCTCCTCGCCACCCGGCGGAACGTGAAGGAAAAGGCGATCGAGGCGCTGCGCCTCGTGCGGATCGCCAATCCGGAGGAGCGCTATCACGCCTATCCGTTCGAACTGTCGGGCGGCATGTGCCAGCGCGTCGTCATCGCCATCGCGCTCGCCTGCCAGCCACGCCTGCTGATCGCCGACGAGCCGACCACGGGCCTGGACGTCACGACGCAGAAGGCGGTGATGGACCTGGTGGTCGAGCTGACGCGGGCGCGCGGCATGTCGACCATCCTGATCACCCACGACCTCGGCCTCGCCGCCGCCTATTGCGACCGCGTCACCGTCATGCAGCGCGGCGAGGTGATCGAGACGGCAGGGTCGCGCCAGATCTTTTCCGCCCCCGCCCACCCCTATACGCGCCAGCTGATGCGCGCCACGCCGCGGCCGGGCGCCACGGTGCGCGACCTGCTGCCGGAGGGGACGGCGGCACCCATGCCGCCCGCCATGCCGGCGGATGCCGCGGCACCGCTGCTGACCGTGCGCGACCTGGTGAAGGAATATGGCGGCGGCGAGACGGCCGGCTGGCTCGCCCGCTTCCGCAAGCCGGCGGAGGCGGAGAAGCCCTTCCGTGCCGTCGACGGGATCGGCTTCAGCGTCGGCCACGGCGAGAACGTCGCGCTGGTCGGCGAATCCGGCTGCGGCAAGTCGACGACCTCCAGCATGGTCATGCGCCTGCTGCAGCAGACCGCCGGCAGCATCGTCTTCGACGGCGTCGACATCGGCGCGGTTCCGGTCGGCGGCTTCGCGCGCCACCCCGCCCGCGCCAAGCTGCAGATGGTCTTCCAGGACCCGACGGACAGCCTGAACCCCGGCTTCAGCGCCTTCCGCTGCATCGCCGACCCGCTCCACCGCCTGGGCGGCGTGAAGAGCGCCGACGAGGCGCGGACCAAGGTCGAGGAACTGGCGCGCCTCGTCGGCCTGCCCGGCGACCTGCTCGACCGTTTCCCGCACCAGCTGTCGGGCGGCCAGAAGGCGCGGGTCGGCATCGCCCGCGCCGTGGCACTGCGCCCGAAACTGGTGGTGCTCGACGAGCCGACCGCCGCCCTGGACGTGTCGGTCCAGGCGCTCGTGCTCAACCTCCTCGTCGACCTGAAGGCCGAGCTCGGGATGAGCTACCTCTTCGTCAGCCACGACCTCCACGTCGTCCGCCTGCTCTGCGACCGGGTGGTCGTGATGCGCGGCGGCCGGATCGTCGAAGAGGGCCCGACCGAGCAGGTCATGCAGGCCCCTGCCCACGCCTACACGCGCGAGCTCCTCGCCGCCGTGCCGCATCCCCCCGTCTGACCCGATCCCGACCGACAGATCCCGTCCGACCAACCCGGTCCGAGCCATGAAACCGATCGACATGACCATCGCCGGCCTGCGCGCCGCCTATGCTGCCGGAACGACGCCGGATGCGGTGATCGACGCCGTCTTCCGGCGCCTCGCCGAGATCGACGATCCGGGGATCTTCATCGCGATGCTCTCGCGCGAGGCCGTGGCGGCATATGTCGCGCGGCTGGGACCGGCGGATTTCGAGGCGAAGCCGCTCTGGGGCGTGCCGTTCGCGATCAAGGACAATATCGACCTCGCCGGCCTCCCGACGACGGCCGCCTGCCCCGCCTTCGCCTACGCGCCGGCCGAGAGCGCCCACGCCGTGCGGCGGCTGATCGACGCCGGCGCCATTCCGATCGGCAAGACCAATCTCGACCAGTTCGCCACCGGCCTGGTCGGCGTCCGCACGCCCTGGTCGATCCCGCGCAACGCGGCCGACCCGGCGCTGGTACCGGGCGGCTCGTCCTCCGGATCGGCAGTGGCCGTGGCACACGGCATCGTCGCCTTCGCGCTGGGCACGGACACGGCCGGGTCCGGCCGCGTGCCGGCGGCGCTGAACGGCATCGTCGGACTGAAGCCGACCCTGGGCGCCGTCTCGACCCGCGGCGTCGTGCCCGCCTGCCGGACGCTCGACTGCGTCTCGGTCTTCGCGACGAGCGTCTCCGACGCGTGGACGGTCTACGAGGCCATGGCCGGCTTCGACGCGGCCGATCCCTATTCCCGGCGGATCACCGTGGGCCAGCCGGGCGCGCTGCCGCCCGTGCTGCGGGTCGGCGTGCCGATGCCGGGACAGCGCGAGTTCTTCGGCGACACCGCAGCCGCTGCGGTCTATGCCGCGCATCTGGAGGCGCTGTCGACGCACGCCACGCTGGTCGAGATCGACCTCGAGCCGTTCCTGCGCGCGGCGCGGCTTCTGTACGAGGGGCCCTGGGTGGCGGAGCGGTTCGTCGGGCTGCGGGGCTTCATGGCGGAGCATGCGGACGACATGCACCCGGTGACGCGCGCCATCACGCGAGGGGGCGAGGCTCCCTCCGCCGCCGACGCTTTCGCCGCGATGTACGAGCTGGCGGCGCTGCGGCGCGCGACCGAACGGACATGGGCCGCGGTCGATGCCCTGTGCGTGCCGTCCATCCCAGCCGTCTACACGGTCGAGGAGGTGCTGGCCGACCCCGTGGTGCTGAACAGCCGCCTCGGCATCTACACCAACTTCGTCAACCTGCTCGACCTCTGCGCCCTCGCCGTCCCCGGAACACCACGGAGCGACGGCCGCCCCGCCGGCGTCACCCTGATCGCGCCGGCCGGCCGGGACGGCCTGATCGCCGGCCTCGGTGCCGCGTTCACCGGGGCGGTGCTGCCGACCGCCGCTCCGGCCGACATGATCCCGCTGGTCGTCGTGGGCGCACACATGTCGGGGCTGCCGCTGAACAGCGAGCTCACCGACGCTGGCGGGGTCTTCCTGCGTGCCACGGAGACGGCGCCGCTCTATCGCCTGCACGCCCTGCCCGACTGCGCGCCGCCGCGGCCCGGCCTGCTGCGGGTCGGGGAGGCGACGGGGCGCGCCGTGCCGGTCGAGGTCTGGGCCCTGCCGGCGGAGAGCTTCGGCCGGCTGGTGGCGCGGATCCCGGCCCCGCTGTCGATCGGCACGATCCAGCTCGCCGACGGCAGCTGCGCCAAGGGCTTCCTGGCCGAGTCCGCCGGGTTGGCGGGTGCACAGGACATCACCGCGCTCGGTGGCTGGCGTGCCTTCGTCGCCGCGGAAACGGCGGCATAGCGGCCGCTCCGCACCCGCGGAACGATTTCTCCGGGACGCCTGTTGCGTGCCCATGCGGCGCCGCCCGGACCCGGGCACGCCGACCTCACATGGAGAAGCACGCATGCTGAAGCTCGGCTATAAGCTGATGTCGGAGGAACACGGGCCGGCGGAACTGGTCCGCAACGGCCGGCGCGCCGAGGCCGCCGGTTTCGATTTTGCGGCGATTTCGGATCATTTCTCGCCGTGGATCGAGGAACAGGGCCACGCGCCGATGGTCTGGCCGGTCCTCGGCGCGCTGGCACAGGCGACGGAGCGGCTGGGCCTGATGACGGCGGTGACCTGCCCGACCATGCGCTACCGTCCCGCCATCGTCGCTCAGTTCGCGGAGACCATGGCCCTGCTCAGCAAGGACCGCTTCACTCTGGGCCTAGGTGCCGGCGAACGCCTCAACGAGCACGTCACCGGCGAGGGCTGGCCCGGCCGGCGCGAGCGACAGGAACGCTTCGCCGAGGCGCTCGACATCATCCAGGGCCTGCTGGACGGAAGCCTGGAGAACTATCGCGGCGAACACTTCCGGCTCGATCACGCCCGCCTGTTCGACCGGCCGGAGCGGAAGCCGCCGGTGGCGGTCGCCGCGGGCGGCCCGCTGGCGGCGAAGCTGGCGGGCGAGAAGGGCGACGGGCTGGTGGCGACCGAGCCGTCCGCCGAACTGGTCGAGGCCTTCGGGGCCGCCGGCGGCAAGGGCCCTCGCTACGCCGAGGTGCCGCTGTGCTGTGCCGAACGCGAGGAGGATGCCCGCAAGACGGCGCACCGCTACTTCCGCTGGGCGCTCGGCGGCTGGGCGGTCCAGGCGGAGCTGCCGGACGTCGACGGCTTCGCGGCCGCCAGCGCCCAGGCGACCCCCGAAGCGGTGGCCGAGGTGGTGAGTTGCGGCCCGTCGGTGGAGCAGCACATCAAGTCGATCGACCGGTACATGAAGGCCGGGTTCGATCACATCGTCCTCGTCCAGGTCGGCCCCGATCAGGACTACTTCCTGGACCTGTTCGAGCGCGAACTGGCGCCGGCGCTGCGAAGCCGGAGCACCTAGGCGAAGGCCGCGTTTTTGCATCGCCGCGAAGTCGCGTAAGCTTGGGTATGACGGCCGCCGCAACGGCGGCCGTCGACGTGTTTTACGGGGGAAGGCCTTGAGCATCCACGTCGCTCTGCACCACAAGACGGAATACCGCTACGACCGCCTCGTGACGCTCGGCCCGCAGATCGTGCGGCTCCGGCCCGCTCCGCACGCGCGCACGCCGATCCAGAGCTATTCGCTGAAGATCGAGCCCGAGAACCACTTCATCAATTGGCAGCAGGATCCCCAGGGCAACTACCTGGCCCGGCTGGTCTTCCCCGAGCAGACCGACCGCTTCTCGGTCACCGTCGACCTGATCGCCGACATGGCGGTGATCAACCCGTTCGACTTCTTCCTGGAGCCGGAGGCCGAGCACTGGCCGTTCGCCTACGACCCGAGCCTGGACGAGGAGCTGGCGCCGTTCCGCAAGTGCCAGCCGGCCGGGCCGCTTCTCACGGAATTCCTGAAGACGGTGCCGCGCGAGCCGACGCCGACCGGCAACTTCCTGGTCGCGATCAACCAGCGCCTGCAGCAGGAGATCGGCTACGTCATCCGCATGGAGCCGGGCGTCCAGACGGTCGAGGAGACGCTGGAGAAGCGCCTCGGATCCTGCCGCGACACGGGCTGGGTGCTGGTGCAGATGCTGCGCCACCTGGGCTTCGCCGCACGCTTCGTCTCCGGCTACCTGATCCAGCTCGTCGCCGACCAGAAGCCGCTCGACGGCCCCGAGGGCACGACGGTGGACTTCACCGACCTGCACGCCTGGTGCGAGGTCTACCTGCCGGGCGCCGGCTGGATCGGGCTCGACCCGACCTCCGGCCTGCTGACGGGCGAAGGCCACATCCCGCTCGCCTGCACGCCCGAACCGCAGAGTGCCGCGCCGATCAGCGGCCTCGTCTCCAAGGCGGAAGCGACGTTCGGCTTCGACATGACCGTGACGCGCGTCGCCGAGACGCCGCGGGTCACCTGGCCCTACAGCGACGAGAAATGGGACGCGCTGGTCGAATTCGGCCGCAAGGTCGACGCCGACCTCGCGGGTTCCGGCATCCGCCTCACGATGGGCGGCGAGCCCACCTTCGTCGCCGCGGACGACCCCGACGGGGCGGAGTGGAACACCGACGCCCTCGGCCCGACCAAGCGCAGGATCGCCGGCCAGCTGCTGCGCCGGCTCGCGAACCGTTTCGGCTCCGGCTACATGCTCCATTACGGCCAGGGCAAGTGGTATCCGGGCGAACAGCTGCCCCGCTGGGCGCTGCGCTGCCTCTGGCGCCGCGACGGCGAACCGGTCTGGCAGAACCCCGACCTGCTCGCCGCCGACGAGGACGCCGATCCCGGCCTGGGGATCGAACAGGCCGAGGCCTTCGTCACGCGGCTCGCCGAACGGCTGCAGCTCGACCCGAGCTTCCGCATCGCCGGCTATGAGGACGCCTTCTACTATATGTGGAAGGAGCGCCGCCTGCCGGCCAACGTCGACCCGCTGAAGAGCGAACTGTCCGACCCGCTGGAGCGCGAACGGCTGGCCAAGGTGTTCGAGCGCGGCCTCGACCAGGTGGTGGGATACGCGCTGCCGATCCGCCGGGCCGGCGAGGACGGCGCGCGCTATTGGGAGACGGGGCGCTGGTTCCTGCGCGCCGAGCGGCTGTTCCTGCTGCCGGGCGATTCGCCGATGGGCCTGCGCCTGCCGCTCGATGCGCTGCCCTGGGTAGCGCCCGAGGACTACCCCTATCTGATCGAACCGGACCCGATGGCGCCGCGCGCCCCCCTGCCCTCACGCGCGGCCCTGGCGCAGCCGTCGGTGATGCCGGCGGTAACGGGGAGGGCGGCGGTTTCCGCCCGCGGCAGCGTCGGCCAGGCACGGCGCGAGCAGTCCTCCGACGGCTTCCCCGTTCCGGGCAAATCGGCCCCCGAGGTCGTCCGCACCGCGATGTGCGTTGAGCCGCGCAACGGCCTGCTGCACGTCTTCATGCCGCCGCTGGAGACGGCCGAGGACTATCTGGCGCTGGTCGCCGCGATCGAGGACGTCGCCGCCGAGCGCGGTCAGAAGGTGATGATCGAGGGCTACGGCATGCCCGACGATCCGCGCATCGCCGATTTCTCCGTGACACCCGATCCCGGCGTGATCGAGGTGAACATCCATCCGTCCGAGACCTGGGACGAGCTGGTCGACAAGACGGTCGCCGTCTACGAGGACGCCCGCGCGACGCGCCTCGTCACCGAGAAGTTCATGGTGGACGGCCGCCATGTCGGCACGGGCGGCGGCAACCACATGGTGCTCGGCGGCCCGACGCCGGAGGAATCGCCGTTCCTGACGCGGCCGGACCTGCTGCGCAGCCTCGTCGGCTACTGGCACAACCACCCCTCCCTCTCCTACCTCTTCTCCGGCCTGTTCATCGGCCCGACCAGCCAGCATCCGCGCGCCGACGAGGGCCGCGACGACGCGACCTATGAGCTGGAAATCGCCTTCAAGGCGCTCGACCGCGCCGAGACGACGCCGCCCTGGCTGGTCGACCGGATCTTCCGCGACGTGCTGATCGACGTGACCGGCAACACCCACCGGGCGGAGTTCTGCATCGACAAACTGTTCACGCCGGATTCGGCGAGCGGCCGGCGCGGTCTGGTCGAACTGCGCGCCTTCGAAATGCCGCCGCACGCGCGGATGAGCCTGGCGCAGCAGGTGCTGCTCCGGGCGCTCGTCTCCTGGTTCTGGCGCGAGCCCTATACCAAGCCGCTCGCCCGGTTCGGCACGCGCCTGCACGACGAGTTCATGCTGCCCTTCTTCGCCGGGCAGGATTTCGCCGACGTGCTCGACGACCTGAAACGGGCCGGCTACGGCTTCGATCCGGAATGGTTCGCCGCACATCACGAGTTCCGTTTCCCGAAGATCGGCGAGGTTGCCTATCGCGGGATCGAGATGGAACTGCGCACCGCGCTGGAGCCCTGGCACGTGCTCGGCGAGGACGGCGCGGCCGGCGGCACGGTCCGCTTCGTCGACAGCTCCGTGGAGCGGATGCAGGTGCGCCTCGACGGTTTCACCGACAGCCGGCACCGCCTCGTCTGCAACGGCCGGGTCGTCCCGCTGCGCTCGACCGGCACGCGCGGCGCTTATGTGGCCGGCGTACGCTACCGCGCGTGGCAGCCGCCGCGGTGCCTGCATCCGACCATCCCGGTCGACGCGCCGTTGGTGTTCGACATCTACGACACCTGGAACGAGCGCTCGATCGGCGGCTGCACCTATCAGGTGGCACACCCCGGCGGACGCAACTACGATGCGTTCCCGGTAAACGCGAACGAGGCGGAGGCGCGCCGCCGGGCCCGCTTCTTCGCCATCGGCCATACGCCCGGAACGACCGTCCCGCAGGAGCCGGGCGGTTCGGCGGAGCATCCGGTCACCTTCGATCTGCGCCGCTCCGCACCCTGAGCGGACAGCCGTCGCGCGTGAACTCGTTGCGGGCGGCAGCGTACATGACGGAGATGCGCGGCCGGCTGCGCATCTTCGTCGCCCGGGTCGCAGCGGCCCCGGCGTTCACGCGGCTGATCAGGATTCCCGCATGCAGTTCCAACGCGCCATCCTTCCTCTGACGCTCGCGGTCGCACTCGGCGTCGTCACGGCTCCGGGAGACCCGGCCGCGGCACAGGAACTCTGCAGTCGGCCCGTCCAGCCGCTCTGTTCGACGGACATGGTGACGGCCACCAGCGAGGCCGACCGGATGCGTTGCATCGAGGACGCCCGTCGGTTCCACGAGACGCTCGTCGAGTACCGCGACTGCCTGAAGAAGTCGGTGGCCGAAGCCGACGAGCTCGTGGATCAGGCCGCCGGGATCGTGGCGTGCATGGACGAGGGCCGGAAAGACTGCGGCGCCGAAACCGGCCGGTGATCCGGCGCCAGAGTCGACCCGCAGAGGTGCTATCAGAGCCCACTCCGGCGTCCACCCGGCGGTTGACTCCACCATTCGGCCCGGACATCCGGGGGCAACCGGCGGGCGGCATCCAGCAGTACCTCATGCAAGACGGCCTGGAGTTCGGCCGTCGCGGCGCGGAGGTCGGACATCGCTTCGGCGGTCGCTGCATCGTCCACCTGCGGCGCCGCGAGCAGGTCCGTCATCCTGCGGCGCGCCGACACGAGATCGCCGAACCGCGCGCGCAGATCCTCACGGTGATCGAGAAAGACGGCGCGCAGGACCGGCCGGGCCTCGGTCGGCACGGTGCGCAGGAAGCGCGTGATCGGCGCTTCGGGCGCTTCCCCTCCCCTGGCGAAGAGGCCGTGACCGAGAAGGGTCCCGGCCATGAACAGATTGCCGGCGAGCAGCAGGACGATCGCCGCCACGCCACCGACGACCCAGAAGCGGGCGATCCTCATCGGACGCGCTCCGAAGACAGCGCCAGCGCGAGGGACGGCTGGCCGTAGGCGAGCGCCGCGAGGTCGAGCGCACCGGGTGCGCCGGCATCCCGGCCAATCACCGCACCCAGGACCACCCCGCCGGCGAGGGAAACGACGGCGACGGCGGATCCGACGTACCAGACCGGGCGGCGCAGCGACCCCGCCTCGCGCGCAGGCGCGGAGCGACGTGGAAAGTCGCCGGGAATGGCGTGGAGCCGCACGTGCAGCGATGCGCTGTAGTCCAACGGCGCGAGCGCTTGCGCCAATCGCGCATCGAAGACCGCCGCCTCTTCCAAACGCGCTTGCGCCTCCGGGCTCCGCGCCAGAAGCCGGCGCGCCCGGAGCCGCGCCACGATGGGCCACCCGGCGAGACTCGGCCCGCGCGCGTCCAGCTGCTGCTCGAATTCGTCGATCCGCATGTTCAGAGCCCCTCCCCGGGCGCCAGTCCAGCCTTCGCCAATGCCTCGCGCAGCGACCGGCGCGCCCGCACGAGCAGCGATTCGACCGCCTTCACCGACAGGTCCATCGCGGCGGCCACCTCCGCGTTCGTCAATCCGCCGGAGTAGGTCAGCAGGATCGCGGTGCGCTGTGCGTCCGGCAGGCGGCACACCGCATCCCCGACGCGGACCCGGCGCTGCCGTGCCTCGGCATGCTCCGTCGGGGACGGTGCCTCGTCCGCGACTTCCGCGGCGTCGTCCAGCGGAACCCGGCTTGCGGCGCGGCGGTCGCGCATGTCGATCGCCCGGTTCACCGCCACGCGGTGCAGCCAGGTCCCGAAGCGTGCGCGGCCAGAGCGCCATCCGGCAGCCTTCCGCCACACGGTCAGGAACACCTCCTGCGTGACGTCCTCCGCCAGCGCCCGCGATCCGACGATGCCCGCGGCGACGGCCAGCACGCGCGACGCATGCCGGTCGACCAGCGCCCGGTACGCGTCCGCGTCGCCATCGCCGATTCTCGCGACGAGATCGTCGTCGGACGGAGACAGGTGCATCGCGCGGCCGCGCGGCTCGCCGAGGTCAGTCCGGCCACCAGGATCGCGTCACCGACCGGCTTCGGCCCCCGGGGCCGGTGATGTCCTTCCGACGGGTGACGCCGTCGGCCTCGTCGGCCGCCGTGCTGCGCGATACCGACGACGTCGCGCCGCCCGGACCGGTGCGGGTGACCGTGTTGTTCCCCAGCGTTCCCGTGCGGTCGTAGCTGCGGTCGTAGGTCCGGCCGGCCGGCGACGTGTAGGAGCGTGTCCGGTTCGCCGTATGCGCCGTAGGATCGCGGTCGACGCTGCGGCCGAACATGCCGCCGTTCGTCCCGGTGCGCGTCACCTGACGGCTTCCGGCTTCGGCGGCTGCGGCGAACGACATCGCCCCCACCAGGACGAGGGCTGCGGCGAGTATGCGATCGGCTTTCATGTCATGTCCTCGAGCTTGTCCGTTTTGGGGCTCAGCGCCGGCGAGCGGTTTCCGCGACCTGCCTGATCTCATCCGCCGTTAGGCGCCCGTCGCCGTTCCGGTCGGCGCGCTCGAACAGCGGCATCTCGCCGGAAAGAAACTCCGCCCGGGTCACCCGCCCATCCCTGTCGCCGTCCGCACGGTCGAAGGCGGCCCCGTCGCCGCCGGCGAGGCGCCGGCGCATCCGTTCGCGGCGCTGCTCGACCTCGGCGCGGGTCAGGACGCCGTCGCGGTCGGCATCGAGCCGGTCGAAGAGCTTGCCGCGTTGGGCCTGCATCTCCGCCCGGTCCACGATCCCATCGCCGTTCGCGTCGGCCCGCTCGAGCATCGCCGCACCCCGGCCCTGGGCCGGTGCCTGCGCCTGGGCGGCGAGGGGGATCGTCAAGCTTGCCACGATCGCGACAGAGGCCGTCCAGATGCGGCCGCGGGATCCGACATACATGGTCTCACTCCTTCGTCGGGACGGCGCCCCGCCGTCCACACGAAGCTTCAACGGCCGGACGGCCGGTTTCCCTGCGGCCGAAACGATTCGGAGGCGAAACGGAAACGATCCACCGTTCGAAGGAATGGCCATGTTCCCCGCGTGCGAATCTTGCGTAACATTCGCGCCCCCGCACGGGACGGTCCGGATCCAGATTTGAGCATCGGTTACGACGAGATGGCGGCTGGCAAGGGCGTTCTCAGAACGCACTGGCGGAGCCTGATCGGCACGATGGCGTCGCTGCCGCAGGGGGTGATGGCCGAGCGCGCGGCACGCGCACGCGCCCTGTTCGCCGAGGCGGACGAGTTCCTCTCCATCTACGGCCACGATGAGCAGCGGCCGTCCTGGAGCTTCGACCTGCTGCCGTTGATCATTCCGGAGCAGGAATGGGCCTCAATAGAGGCGGGCCTGACCCAGCGCGCCCGGCTGCTCGACCTCATTCTGCGCGATCTCTACGGTCCGCAGCGGCTGATCGCCGACGGGACGGTGCCGCCCGGGCTGGTGTTCAACAATCCGGAGTTCCTGCGGCCGGCGCGCCACCTGCTGCCGGAGGATCGGCCGCACTTGCACGTCTACGCGGCGGATCTCGTGCGCCTAGCCGACGGCCGCTGGCGCGTCTTCGCCGACCGCACCCAGACGCCGGGCGGCATCGGCTATGCGCTCCGTAACCGCTCGATCATGGCCCGCACCTTTCCCGAGGCCTTCCGTGCGGCACCCGTGCGCCGGCTACGGCCGTTCATCGACCTGTGGAAGGCGACGCTGCAGGGGCTCGGACAAGGCGACGCCGATCCCAGGATCGTCCTGCTGACCCCCGGCCCCTACAACCACGCCTATTTCGAGCACGTGCACCTGGCGCGGGAGATGGGCATCACGCTGGTGCAGGGTTCGGATCTGACCGTCCGCAGCGACGGCGTGTACCTGAAGACGCTCGACGGCCTCCTGCCGGTCCACGTGATCTATCGCCGGGTCGACGGCGGCTATTGCGATCCGCTGGAGTTGAAGGCCGATTCGGCGCTCGGGGTGGCCGGACTGCTCGGCGCGCTGCGCGCCGGCCATGCGGCGATGGTGAACCTGCCGGGCACGGCGCTGGTCGAGACGCCCGCCTTCGCGCCGTTCCTGCCGCAGCTGTCGCGGCTGCTGCTCGACCAGGAACTGGCCATGGCCTCCGTCCGGACATGGTGGTGCGGACAGGCCGTCGGGCGGGCGGCCTTCGACGCCGCGCCGGCGGATTTCGTCCTGCGGCCCACCTTCGGCACGGACCCCGAACCGCACACCGTCGCGGACATGAGCCAGCGCGACCGCACGGCGCTGCGTGCCAAGGTCGAGGCGGATCCCGAAGGCTGGGTCGCCCTCGAGCGCGTCCAACACAGCACCGTCCCGACCCTCGGACCCGACGGCATGGAGCCGCGTCCGCTGCTGCTGCGGGTCACGCTCATACGGCACGGCGAGCACTGGGCGGTCTTGCCGGGCGGTGCGGCGCGGACGGTGGACGGCGATGCCCTTCACCGCGGCTCGCTCCGACACGGCGGCGTCGCGAAGGACGTATGGGTGCTCACCGCCGAGGACGAGTATGCCTTCATCCCGGCACTGGCCCGGTCGGGAACGGCGTTCACGCGGCCGCCTGGCATCGTGCAGAGCCGCAGCGCCGACGACCTGTTCTGGCTGGGCCGGCAGGTCGAGCGCATCGACATCGGCGCCCGGCAGCTCCGCGCCGCGATCAATCGGCTGTCTGCGGGAACGCTTGGCCCGCGCGACATGGTCGAGTTGCACCAGCTGGCACGGGCGCTTCACACCGCCGGCTGGCTAAGCGCCACCGACGCCGCCTTCCCCGTCGACGGCCGGGGCTTCGCCGATGCCGTTCTGGCCGCGGCGGCGGGAAGCGCGATGCGCCACCGTGTCGACGCGACCCGCCAGATCGCCTTCGGCGTCCGCGACCGGCTTTCCGCGGACATGTGGCGCAGCCTGAACCACCTCAACACCGCGGTCCTCGGTAACCTCGAGTCCGCCGACGGGGACATGGATCGCCTCCTGGCGGGGCTCGACGACCTGATCCGGACGCTCGCCGCCTTCTCTGGACTGGCCGCGGAGAACATGACGCGCGGCGCGGCATGGCGCTTCCTCGACATCGGCCGGCGCATCGAGCGCGGGATCGGCATCGCCAGCGCCATCGAGGCCGTCCTCACCGGCACGCCGGCGCAGTCGGTCGTCGGGCTGCGCCTGGCGCTGGAACTCTGCGACTCGGTCATCACCTACCAGACCCGCTATCCGGCGGAGCCGCGGGCCGCCCCCGTGATCGATCTGGTCGTGACCGACGGTGCCAATCCGCGCGCGCTGATCTATCAGCTCGACCGGATCGTGGAGCACATCGCCGTCGTGACCGCCGAAGGGGCCACCGAGCACGTTGCAGCGACCGCCGTCCGCGACGCCGTCGGCACCTTTCCCATCGCCGGCATCGAAGCCGAGGACGACCGGGTGGAACTCGAACCGGTCATCGACATGCTGGACAAGGCGGCGGGCGGTCTCATGGAACTTTCGGACCTGCTGACGCGCACCTTCTTCTCGCATGTCGCGGCGACAGCCGATCGCGCGGCGACCCGGCAGAAGGTCGCGGCGCGATGACCGGCTACAGGATCCGTCATCGTACCCACTACGACTACGGCGCGACCGTCGACCTCAGCTACCACCTGCTGCGCCTCACCCCGCCGGATACGGATCGTCAGTCGCTGCTTGGCCGGCGGCTGGACATATCGCCCGCCCCGGCCGCCATCCGGACGATGCGCGACCATTTCGGCAACCGCGTCGAATGGATCACGCTGGAAGCCACCCACGAGGCGCTGACCGTCGAACAGGAAGTGACGGTCGAGGTGCGCGGCCACGGGATCGAGCCGAATGTCTCCACCCCCGCCTGGGAGGAGATACGCGCCTCGGTTTCCGGCGACGGTTTCCCGGCACAGCCGATCGAGGCCGAATATGCCTACACCTCCCCATACGCCGTGCCGGTGCCCTCGGTCGTCGCCTATGCGTCGATGTCGTTCCCCGCGGGCCGCACCATGCTGGAGGGCGTGCGCGACCTGACGGCGCGGATCCGACGGGATTTCACCTATGTTCCCGGTTCCACCGAACTGACCACACCCGTTGCTGCCGTGATGAAGGGGCGGCGCGGGGTCTGCCAGGATTTCGCGCATGTCATGATCGCCGGCCTTCGGGCGATCGGCCTGCCGGCGCGCTACGTCTCGGGCTATCTGCGGACCTATCCGCCTGCCGGTGGCGCAGAACTCCGCGGTGCCGATGCGACCCACGCGTGGGTTTCGGTTTGGTGCGGGCCCGACCTCGGCTGGGTCGAGACGGACCCGACGAACGACATGCTGGTCGAGGACGAGCACATCGTCCTGGCCTACGGGCGTGACTTCGGCGACATCAGCCCGTTGCGCGGCGTCATCCTCGGCGGCGGCGAGCACGAGCCGCGGGTCGAGGTGACCGTGACGCCGCTGCCGGAACCTTAACCGGCAGCGCGCATCTTGCCGGCCTCTTCCTGCAGGCGGGTCTGCAGGAAGGCGAGCACCGCCGCCTCCTCCCCCGAGAGCCCTTCGAGGCCTTCGGACAGGTCGCTCTCGACCTGGCGCTGGACCGATTCGAGCAGAGTCCCGTCCAGGTAGGCGTTCACGACCTCGGGATGGACGTAGCACTTCCGGCAGATCGCAACGGTGTTGCCCAGGCGCGCCGCGACGGTCTCGATGGCGCGGGTGACGTTGCGCTTGGCGGCGGCCTCGGTGTCGAAGGTCTCGAAGGCCTGCAGCGCCAGCGCGGCGAGCACCGTCCCGGCCCAGGTCCGGAAATCCTTCGCGGTGAAGTCCACGCCGCTGATCTCGCGCAGATAGGCGTTGACCTCGGCCGAACCGACCGAATGCCGGGATCCGTCGGCATCGAGATACTGGAAGAGCTCCTGCCCCGGCACGTCCTGGCAGGCCTTGACGATGCGCGCCAGGCGCCGGTCGCGCAGGGTCAGTTCCCGATGAATCCCGGACTTCGCGCGGAACCGGAACTGGATCTCCGAACCTTCGATCCGGGCGTGCCGGTCGCGCAGCGTCGTCAGGCCGAAACTCTTGTTGTCACGGGCATACTCGCGGTTGCCGACGCGGATCAGCGAGGTTTCGAGCAGGCGCACGACCGTCGCCAGGACCTTCTCGCGCGGCAGGCCGCGCCGCGACAAGTCGGCTGACACGCGTTCGCGGATGCCCGGCAGCGCCCGCGCGAACGCGACCATCCGATGATACTTCGTCTCGTCGCGCACCTCGCGCCAGCGCGGGTGATAGCGGTACTGCTTGCGGCCGCGCGCATCGCGGCCGGTCGCCTGAATGTGGCCGCGTGGGCTCGCGCACATCCAGACGTCGGTCCATGCGGGCGGCACGGCCAGCGCACGCAAGCGCTGCAGTAACGTCGCGTCGCGAATCGGCTTGCCGTCCGGATCGCGATAGCTGAAGCCCTTTCCGGCACGGCGGCGCGTGATGCCGGGCTGATCGTCGGCGACATAGACGAGCCCGGCATCGCGCGCCGCGGCAGGACCGTCCGTGGACGAGAGATCTATGGCTGTGGCGTTCATCGTGATCCCGGCCTGAGGGTGCGGCGGGAACACCCGGAGCCACCGCCGCGTTCCCTCCACGCTCCGCGTTCCCGCGGATCGAAGTCGAGGAGCGGCGAGTGGATCGGGACCCTTACGGCCAGAGCAGCGGCGGGCGGAGCCGCGCCGAGATCGCAGCGGAAGTCCGGCGCCTGGAACAGCTCGCCCGCGCGATGGATTCCCTGTTCGCCCTGCCCGGGACGTCGTTTCGCATCGGCCTGGACGGGATCATGGGGCTGATCCCGGGCATAGGCGACACGGCCGGTGCCGCCATCGCCCTCTATCTGGTCTATGCGGCGCACCGCCTCGGCGCACCGAAGTCTCTCATCGCCCGCATGCTCTGGAACGTCGGCATCGACACTGTCGCCGGCGCGGTGCCGGTGATCGGCGACGTATTCGACTTCGCCTGGAAAGCGAACCGCCGGAACATGGACCTGCTCCGGCGGCATCTTCGCGATCGGGGCCTGACAGACTAGCGGCCCTGGGGCCGCGGGGCGGCGACCCTCAGGACGAGCGCCCGCGGGTGCGCGCATCCAGCAAGTCGGCCAGCTTACGGTCGAGGCCGTAAACGTCGTTGCGGAACTGCACCGGACCATCTTCCGCCCAGGCCGTGATGTAGACCATGTGCACCGGCACCGGCGGGCGCACGTTCTGGAACCGCTCGCGCGAGCCGTTCATCTCGGCGCGGATGCGCTGCGCGTCCCATCCGCCCTGCGGGGCGAGCAGGAACTCGGCGAGCGCCACGGGGTCGCCCACCCGCACGCAGCCGTGGCTGAGGGCGCGCGCCGCCCGGCCGAAGTAGCGCTTGGACGGCGTGTCGTGCAGATAGATGCTGAAATCGTTGGTGAGCGAGAAGCGTACGCCGCCGAGTGCGCTCGACGGACCGGAATCCTGCCGGAAGGTGAAGTCGCCAGGACCGGCACTGTGCCAGTCGACCGTCCAGGGATCGACCTCCTCGCCGCGCCACAGCACGCGGATCTTATTGGCCGTCAGGTAGCCCGGGTCGCGGCGGACATGGGCAAGGGTCTCGTCGCGCACGATGTTGTAGGGGATCGTCCAGGTCGGCGCGAACTTCAGATTGACGATCTCGTCGCTGAAGACCGGGGTCTCCCAGTCGGCCTGACCCGTGACCACGGGCATGCGCAACCGTTCGACGCCATTCTCGAAGGCCGTCAGTTCCGCCGCCGGAATGTTGACGATTACGTGCCGCGCGCCACGCTGCGCCGGAAGCCAGCGGAGGCGTTCCAGCCCCAGGTCGATCTGGCGCAGACGGTCTGCCGGCGTCTTGTCCAGGGCACGCCGGGTGGCCGGCCCGACGACGCCGTCCACTGCGAGGCCATGGCGCCGCTGGAAGGCCTGAACACCCTGCTCCAGGGATTCGCCGAAATAGAGGAGATCCTCGTCCCCGCTGACGGAGGCGCCCGTCTCGGCAGAGGCCAGCAGGAACTGGGGCTGGCGCCACTGGCCGCCGTCACGCGGCGCGTGTCCGACCATCGACGGCGCCGACGGGAGATCGCCGAAGATCGCGAGTTGGCGTCGTACCACCCCGACGGCCGGATCGGTATCGCCCGGCCGAAGCGTCGGGCCATCCCCCAGCAACGGATAGGACGCGTCGGCCGCCAGTTCGGCGTATCGCGCCCGTTCGCGGCGAAGTGCCGCATAACGCGCGTCGGGCGGCCCCGCCCGATCGAGATAGTCGGCGATGCGACCACCTGCGACCGCGGTAGCAGCCTCGACGGCGAACGCCGAGCGCGGATGGAACCATACTTTCCAACCGGCGAGGCTCGGCTTGATCCGTCCGTTCGACGCGTGGTCGAGGAAGCGCAGCATGGCGACAGTCAGCGCGATGTCGTCCCGCGCAGCACCCGCACGTGACGGCGCCGCCGCCAACATGTTGTTCAGCGCGTCGGACGCATAGTCCGCTGCGTCCAGCCCGTGCGTGCCGGCGTCGCGCAGGCGACGCACCACGCGGTGGGCGTCCTCCGTCCAGCCGGACTGGCCCTGCCAAGCGGGGCGATATCCGAGCGCACGATAGAACGCGTCGAGCAATCGTACGTCCCGCAAGCCGGTGCCGACGCCCGGCTCGCGGAGAAGAGTGCCGATCGCCGTCGTCGCCGCGCCGCCGATCGTCGCCGGAGCCGCAAACGTCTCCGCCGCCGTGGCGGCAGCGGGGCCGGGCACCCATGCCGCACCGGGCGCCGCCAGCGCGCACATCAGGACCGCTCGTCCCAGGAAACGCATGATACCCTCGTAACTCCGGAGTCATTGTCTCAAAACCCAACGCGCCCATCCTATCAGGGTTCCCAGACGGATGGGTGAAGCCCGGCGCGCGTCGCGGCGCCTCACACGGAGTTGATGCCTGCACGATGCCGGACAGCAACAGGATTTACGCCCTCAACGACCGACCGTCGCGTGACGGCCGTTACATCCTCTACTGGATGCAGCGGGCGCAGCGCGCGCGGTTCAACCATGCGTTGGAGCATGCGATCCGACGGGCGAACGACGCGTCGCTGCCGTTGCTGGCCTGCTTCGGGCTGTACGAGGCCTATCCCGAGGCGAACGAGCGACACTTCGCCTTCATGCTGGACGGACTGAAGGAAACCCGCGACGCCCTCGCCGAAAGAGGCATACGGCTGGTCGTGCGCCGCGGCGCGCCGGATGCGGTGGCGATCGAACTGGCGCGGGATGCGGCGGCCGTCGTCACGGATGCCGGGCATCTTCGTCACGAACGCGCCTGGCGCACCCGGGTCGCCGATGCCTTTGCCGGCCCGGTCGAGGAAGTCGACGGCGACGCCGTCGTACCGGTCGCCCTCGCCTCGCAAAAGCCCGAGCACGCCGCGCGCACCATCCGCCCGAAGATCCTCCGGCTGCGGGACGACATGATTGCCGGCATGCGGCACGGCCGCCCGAACCATGGATCGCTTGACCTGAAGGTCGCGGACGGCGTCTCGCTCGACGATCCCGCGGCGCTTCTCGCGTCGCTCGACCTCGACCGCTCGGTGAAGCCGAACCGGCGCTTCGCCGCAGGCACCGCCGAAGCGGTGCGCCGCCTGAAGCGCTTCATCGACGACCGAATCACCGGCTATGCCGACGAACGCAACGATCCCGCCCACGTCCAGGGATCGACCCTCAGCCCCTATCTCCATTTCGGGCAGATCTCGCCGGTCGAGATCGCCTGGCGGGTCGTCGAAGCCGGCGAGGGCCGCGCGGCGGATCGGGATGTGCTGCTGGAGGAACTGATCGTTCGCCGCGAACTCGCGCTGAACCACGTCCGCTACCGCAACGACTACGACCGCTACGAGGTGCTGCCCGACTGGGCCAAGGCGACGCTCGCCGAACATGCCGCCGATCGGCGCGAGCACACCTACGGCCGCGAGCAGCTCGAGGCCGGTGAGACGCACGACCCCTACTGGAACGCGGCGATGCGCGAGATGCGCGTCACCGGCTTCATGCACAACTACATGCGCATGTACTGGGGCAAGAAGATCCTGGAATGGACGCCGAGCCCGCAGGACGCCTTCACCACGGCCCTTGCCATCAACAACCGCTACTTCCTCGACGGCCGCGACGCGGCGTCCTTCGCCAACGTCGCGTGGTGCTTCGGCCTGCACGACCGCGCGTGGCCGGAACGACCCATCTTCGGCAAGGTCCGCTACATGAACGACGCCGGCCTGCGCCGGAAGTTCGACATCGACCGCTACGTGGCCTGGACGAAGACGCTGGAGGAATAGGCCGGCGTCAGCTCCGCTTCGGATCGTCCTTCGCGGGCGGGTCGCGGCGGAGGGCTTCGTCGATGCGCTCCTGGGGGACCTCGATGTGGACGCCGGCGCGCTCCTGCTGGAGGAGCATGGCGACGCGCGAATCGCGCTCGCCCCAGCCGCGGTTCATCGCCTCGGTCATCTCCTCCAGGGCGAGGTTGGCCATGCGCATCGGCACCCCGAGTTCGCGGCCGAGGGTGGTGGCGAGGGTGACGTCCTTGTGGGCGAGCCGCAGCGCGAAGGCCGGCGGATCGTACTTGTTGGGCAGGAACTGGTCGACCAGGCCGTCGAAGCTGCGCCGGCGGCCGCCGGCGCCGCTGCGCACGGCCTCCCACAGCGCGAGCGGCTCAACGCCGCCCTTCACGCCCATGGTGAAGACCTCGGCATAGACCGCCTGCACGGCATAGCCGGCGCAATTGTGCACGAGCTTGGCAACCGAACCGGCGCCGATCGGTCCGACATAGCGGGCCTGGTCGCCGATCGCGTCGAGCACCGCCTTGTGGCGGTCGAACACGGCCTGGTCGCCGCCGACCCACAGCGCCAGCTTGCCCGACGCCGCACCGCGCGGGCCGCCGCTGACCGGGGCGTCCATCATGTGCGCCCCCTTCTCGGCCAGCAGGCCGTGCAGCTTGCGCACCATCGTCGGCGAATTGGTGGTGAGGTCAAACCAGGCGGCATCCGGCCGGATGCCGGCGAGCACGCCGTCTGCGCGGGTCGCCACGTCCTCGACCTCCTTCGGGCCGGGCAGCGAGGAGAAGAGCACGTCGACCGCCGCCGCGACTTCCTGCGGCGAGCCCGCCCAGGTGGCACCCGCCGCCACGTGGCGATCGGCCGAAGCGCGCCGCAGATCGTGCACGACCAGATCGTATCCGCCCTTCTGGAGGTTGGCCGCCATGCTGGCGCCCATGGTGCCCAGTCCGATGAAGCCTATGCGCATGCGTTCCTCCTGTTGGCGGGTCTGCGCCCGCTACTGTCTTCCAGCAATCCGAAACGCAATCAGCGCAGCCCGAGGCCGCGCGCGATGATGCCGCGCAGCACTTCGCGCGTTCCGCCCTGGATGGTCAGCTTCGGCGCGATCATCGTCGTGTAGCGCATGATGTGGTCGAAATCGGTGGAATTGTCGCCCGCCACCGCACCCTGCGTCGGCGCCAGCAGCCGCACCTTCTGCGGCAGCGCCTGCTCCCAGTTGGTGCCGACGTCCTTCACGACCGCCGCCTCCACGACCGGCGACTTGCCGGCGTGCAGCATGCCCGCGACCGAGACGGACATGCGCCGCAGCGTCTTCAGGTGCGCGACCTCCCTGCCGATGCCCGCGGCGACGCGATCGTCCGGCGCATTGCCGGCAGCCGCGACGAGGCCGCGCAGGGCACCGATCGTCTCCAGGAACCGCTCCGGCCCGCTGCGCTCGTAGGCGAGTTCGTCGGTGGCCTGCTTCCACGCCATGTCGACCTCGCCGACCAGATGATCGTCCGGCACGAACACGTCGTCGAACACGACCTCGTTGAAGTCGTGCAGGCCGGCGAGGTTGACGATCGGCCGGACCATGATGCCCGGCGATTTCAGGTCGATGACGAACTGCGTCAGGCCGTGCCGGCGGTTCTCCCCGGTCGGCGGCGACGTGCGCAGCAGCGCGATCATGTAATGGGCGCGGTGCGCGTTGCTGGTCCAGATCTTGCGGCCGTTCACCAGCCAGCCGCCGTCGGTCTTCGTCGCCTTGGTCGACGCGGCGAACAGGTCGGAGCCGGAGTTGGGCTCCGACAGGCCGATACAGAAGAAGCACTCGCCGCGCAGGATCTGCGGGATCAGCGTCCGCTTCACCGCCTCGCTGCCGTATTTCAGCAGCACCGGGCCGCTCTGCCGGTCGACCGTCCAGTGCGCGCGGACCGGTGCGTCGGCGGCCAGCATCTCCTCGGTCATCACGTAGCGTTCGAGGAAGCTGCGCCCGCCGCCGCCATACTCCTTCGGCCAGGTCATGCCGATCCAGCCCTTGGCCGCGACCTTGCGGCTGAAGGCCGGATTGTACTTGCTGTCCATGTCGCCGCTGCCGGGGACGAAGCTGCCGGCCTCGATCTCGTCGCGCAAAAAGGCCCGCACCTCCTGGCGCAGCCGCTCGGCTTCGGGGGGCAGCGTGATCGAATCGAACTGGAAGCTGTGGCCCATCGGCGCGCGTCTCCACGAAAAGGCGGTCCATCCTTGATCGCGCGGCCCGTGCCGCGCGTCAAGCGGCCCACCGTGATTTGACCGGACAGATTGGCGACCGCTTCCGAGCCGCAGTTCGGACACCGCCCTGCCGGCTGTACAAGTTTCGCGGCGGCGCCCTACAGTGCCTGCCGTAGTCGCCGGAGGCCCGGCGCCGAACACCGAAAAGATGATCTGAGGGGAAAGCGATGAAACTCCTGCGCTACGGCCCGGCCGGGGCCGAAAAGCCCGGCATGCTCGACAGTGCGGGAACGATCCGCGATCTCTCCGCGATCATCGCCGACCTCACGCCCGCGGCGATCGGGTCGGACGGGCTGGATCGCCTGCGCGAGATCGATCCGGCGACGCTGCCGAAGGTGGACGGTGCGCCACGGATGGGCGTACCGCTCGCCGGCATCGGGAAGATCGTGGCGATCGGGCTGAACTACAGCGACCACGCGGCCGAGACGGGCAACCCGATCCCGAAGGAGCCGATCGTCTTCATGAAGGCTACCAGTTCTCTGACCGGCCCCTCCGGCCCGGTCGTCATCCCGAAAAAATCGCAGAAGCTGGACTGGGAGGTCGAGCTCGGCGTGGTGATCGGGCGGACGACCCAGTACGTCACAGAGGCCGACGCCCTGAGCTACGTCGCCGGCTATGTCCTCGCCAACGACATTTCCGAACGCGAATGGCAGATCGAGCGCGGCGGCCAGTGGACCAAGGGCAAGAGCGGCGACACCTTTTGTCCGCTCGGCCCCTGGCTCGTCACCGCGGACGAGGTGAAAGATCCGCAGAAGCTCTCGCTGTTCCTCGACGTCAACGGCGAGCGCCGCCAGACCGGCACGACCGACAAGATGATCTTCGGGGTGGCGCACATCATCAGCTACCTGAGCCAAATGATGACGCTGCAGCCCGGCGACGTGATCGTCACGGGAACGCCGCCGGGCGTCGGCGCAGGGCACAAGCCGCCGATCTTCCTGAAGCCCGGCGACGAGATGCATCTGGGGATCGAGGGCCTGGGCGAGCAGCGCTGCCCCGTGGTCGCCTGGGAAGACCGCCCGCGGTAGAGCCAGCGGAAAGTCAGGCCGCGATCACCCGGTCGCGGCCTGAACGTTTCGCCTCCAGGAGCGCTTCGTCGGCCTTTTTCACCAGCGCCTGTGGATCGCCCTCGGCCTGAGGCACGACGGTAGCCGTGCCGATGGAGATCGTCACAGGCAGGCCGGCGGCTGCATCACCGGCGAACTGGGCCTCCAGGACGCACGATCGCATCAGTTCGGCGACCCGAGCCGCCTGATCGCCGTTCGCTTCCGGCAACAGCACGACGAACTCGTCGCCGCCGAACCGCGCGACCAGGTCGCCCGCCCGCCGCGCCGAAGCCTGGAGACAGCCGGCGATGCGCTTCAGGACATCGTCTCCGGCGATGTGGCCCAGCGTGTCGTTGATCCGTTTGAAGCGGTCGACATCGACCATCAGGATGGACAGGGAGCGGCCGGTTCGCGCCGCGCGCCGCCACTCCTCGGCGAGCCGCCGGTCGAATACCCGGCGGTTGCCGAGTTCCGTCAGCGGGTCGACTCCGGCCGCGTGCTCGAGCGTATCCACAAGACCCGACATGCGCGCTGCCGTGTGCACGTCGTCCGCGACCAGCGCCGGAACCAGCGCCGCGGATCCCAGGAGCCCGAAAGCCACGACCGCGATGCTGTAACCTTCCGTCACCTCCAGCGTGAGCCCGCACAACCCGGCCACCAGCGCGACACAGAGCCAGCGCTGTTCGCCACGTCGGCCGCGGGTGGCGATCGCGACCATGGCGAGTGCCGACGCCACGGCCAGCCAAGTGCCCACACTCCCGGGCGCGATGCCGAAGTTGGCCGTCACCCAGATCGCCGCGGCACCGAGCACCACCGCGAGTGCGGCAACGAGGAGGAGAAGGGAACGGCCGATTGTCCGATCCGCCGCATCCGACAGCGGCAGGAGCGCCGCGGAGGCGGCGAAAGCGGCGAAGCCGACATGCCGCCACATCAGGAGACCCCGGTGGCTATCGAGCGCTGCGACACCGTCGCTGGAGAGCGATACGCCCACCGCCGCCGCCGTCGACAGTACGCCCGCAAAGAGGAAAGCGCCGCCGACGAGCGCCAGGGACGCCCCCTCGGCGCGCGACGCGCGCGCGATCAGCAGCACGGCGGTCAACAACTCGAAACCGGCACCGACGCCGGTGACCGTCGCCGCGACGCCCATCGTCCCGAACAATCCATGGCCACCGGCAGCGAGGCTGATCGCCAGTGCCGCGAGCAGGGCGGCGACGGTCCATGCCGCGGCACGGACATCGTGCGTATCGGACGGAAAGTGGGACGGAGCGGTCACCGGAGAAGATCCAGGATCATGTCCGCCGCCTCGCCCGCTCCGGTCGCGTCGACCGGCGTGGGCGACGGCACCGCGAGAAGCCCTTGGAGCGCCCCGACGAAACGGCCGTCGCGCAGCGATTCCAGATCGATCCCGGCAGACGCCGCATGGCGTTCCATCCAAGCGGAGACATAGGGAGTCTCCGGCCAGTCCGGCCGCGGCACGTAGAGCATGGGCTTG
Organism: Constrictibacter sp. MBR-5; assembly: GCF_040549485.1. Lineage (NCBI taxonomy): Bacteria > Pseudomonadati > Pseudomonadota > Alphaproteobacteria > Rhodospirillales > Allostellaceae > Constrictibacter > Constrictibacter sp. MBR-5. The sequence goes on along the minus strand of NZ_JBEPTK010000005.1, from coordinate 201,903 downwards.
CCGTGGCACGCTGCCTCCACCGGCAGGCTGTAGCCCAGCTTGCCGACGACGGCGTCGACGCTCGCCATGACGTCGATCGCCGGCATCCCGGCATCGGCGAGGCGCATCATGTCGCGACGTCCGGGCGCGTCGCCCCCCTGCACGACCCAGCGAAAGCCGGGGGTAACCGGCCAGTCGCCATAGCCCGCCTGCCACGGGAGGCCACCCACGGCGACCATCACCAGGCGATCACCGGGGGCCGCGCCGCACCTGCTCGCCAGTTCCGCCCGGCGGTCGACGCCACGCGCGGCGCAGGGGCCGACAGGTCGTACCGTCTCCAGCCACGGCATCGGCATGCCCGGCGCAGGCACGATGAAGATGCTCGCGGACGCATATGCCTCTCGGATCTGCGCGATTACGCTACCGGCCTCCGGCCGCCCGCCGAGATAGTGTGCGTAAATGTCCGCCCAGTTGAGGGAGCAGAAGCCCACGGCCGGGATTCCGTGCCGGGCCGCCGCGGCCAGCGGCAGGTATGGAACGTCGGACAGCACGAGGCGCGGCGAGATCGCCCGTAGCGAATCGGCGGCAGCCGCCACGCGTTCGTCCCAGTCCGCGTGGAACGCGCGGTAAGCGGCGGCACTCGCTTCCACATCGACCTCGAACGCGGAACGGTTGACCAGTCCGATGTCGGACGCGGCCGGCACGAGGTCGAATGGCCCGCGGATCACATCGTCCAGGAATTCCCGCGGCAGCGTCGTCTGAACGGTCAGCCCAAGGTTGGGACGGCGTTCGCGCAGGGCGCGAACGACCGCCCCCGCCTGTGTGGCGTGGCCGTATCCGTGCGCCGTGATCGCGAGAAACACATCGCAGACCATCAGGAACGACCGTTCCCAGGCCTCCTCGCCTCCGGTCGGTAATGCCTCGTCACGATCCCTTTGCGGCAGCGGCGCGCGATGCCGCTTCCATCTTGCTCAGCGTCGTCGTGGTGCTGATGACGTCCGGGTCCATCCGGAGTTCGATGATCGCCGGCCGGCCGGAGGCGATGGCCCGGTCGAGCGCCGGGGCGAACTCCTCGGTCTTCGACACCGTCTCGCCGTGGCCGCCATAGGCACGGATCAGCGCCGCGAAGTCGGGGTTGACCAGTTCAATGGCGATCGGGCGTCCGGGATGGTGCCGCGCCTGATGTGCGCGGATGGTGCCGTACATGCCGTTGTTGAAGACCAGCATGATCGGCTTCGCGCCGTACTGGCCGGCGGTCGCCAGCTCCGACGGTGCCATCATGAAGCCGCCGTCGCCGACGAAGCCCAGGACGAGCTTGTCCTTGAAGGTGAGTGCGGCCGAACAGGCGGCGGGGACCGAGTAACCCATCGCCCCACTCGTCGGACCGGCGAAGCGCACCTTGCGGTCGTATCTCAGGAAGCGCATCGGCCAGCCGGAAAAGTTGCCGGCATCGACGGTGACGACGCCGCCATCGGCCGCGAGGCGCTTGCGCACCTCCTTCATGCAGACGCCGAGATCCAGAGTGCCGCCATATTCCGGAATGGTCGTCCACGCCTCGTAGTCGGCGCGGCGGGCCTCGGTCCAGGCGCTGCGCCGCGCCGCATCGACGGGCGCCAGCGCCTTCGCCGCGGCCGCGAACTGCGCCATCCCGGACTGGATGGCCAGCGTCGGCTGGAACACCCGGCCGAGTTCGTCCGAGTCGGCGTGAACGTGGACCAGCCGGCGCCCGGTGTCCGGAATCGACATCAGGGTGTAGCCCTGGGTGGTGATCTCACCCAGCCGCGCGCCGACGACCACCAGCAGGTCGGAGGACTTGAACGCCTCGATGATCTTCGGATTGGATCCGGTGCTGAGGTCGCCGCAGAAGTTCTTGTGGTTGTTGTCAAAGATGTCGAGGCGGCGGAACGAGCACAGGGTCGGAATGTCGTTCGCCTCGGCAAACGCCACGATGTCGGCCGCGGCCGCATCGCTCCAGCCGCCACCGCCGACGAGCATCAGCGGTCGCTCGGCCTCCGCCAGCATGCCGCGCAGGGTTTCGAGGTCCGCCGGGCCCGGATTGGCGCGCACCGTCTGATAGCGCGCCGCATCGGCGACGGCGACGTGATCGCGCAGCATGTCCTCCGGCAGCGCCAGGACGACGGGGCCCGGGCGGCCCGACGTGGCGGTGTGGAAGGCGCGGGCGAGATATTCCGGGATCCGGTCCGCCGTCTCGATCTGCGCCACCCACTTCGCGACCTGCCCGAACATCCGCCGGTAGTCGATCTCCTGGAAGGCCTCGCGGTCCATCTGGTCGCGCGCCACCTGGCCGACGAGCATGACCATCGGCGTCGAATCCTGGAACGCGGTGTGGCAGCCGATCGCCGCATGGCAGGCGCCGGGACCGCGGGTGACCATGACGACGCCCGGCTTGCCGGTCAGCTTGCCGTAGGCCTCGGCCATATTGGCGGCACCGCCTTCCTGCCGGCAGGTCACGAGACGGATGCGGTCACGATAGTCGTAGAGCGCGTCGAGCAGTTCGAGATAGCTCTCCCCCGCCACGCAATAGGCCAGTTCGACGCCGTGGGCGTAGAGTGCATCGGCGAGAACCTGTCCGCCGCTTCGGGTATTGGGCGTCTGGGGCATGTTCGCTCTCCGTGAGGCCGCAGCCGGGTGGGGCAGTTAAGTCGCGGCCTCAACGGGTGTCAACGACGCAGCCCGCGGATATATGAGCCCTTCCGCCGGGCCGGCGGAACCAAGATCCGTCCTCGGCATTCCAATGGCTGCGCACCGCGCAGGCGAGGGCCCGACGGGGACGGTTAATCCTTCGTCCATCCGCACGCGTCATGCTGATGGCAGGAGAGGATCAGACCATGTCGCAGGCCCGGCCGGAACCTCCCGCCGCAAATGCTCCCGCTTCAGAACTCGATCTCGAGTTCCTCGACCTCGTCCGGTTCCGCACGGGCCGCATCGAGCCACTCGGCCATGGCGGGCATGGCGATGATCCGGTCGCGGTAGCCGGCGCACACCTGGTCGAGCTTCACGTCGTAGGTCACGAACCGGCTGCACACCGGGGCATACATGGCGTCGGCCATTGTCGGCGCGTCGCCGAACAGGAAGGGCCCACGATACGCCGAGAGGCATTCCTTCCAGATGGTCACGACCCGCTCGATATCCGCCTGCGCGCCCGCCCAGACCCTGAAGCCCGGATGATGGGCCTTGATGTTCATGGACAGTGCCGAGCGGAGGTTGCTGAACCCGCCAGCCATCTCGCCGCTGATCGAGCGGCAGTGCGCGCGCGCCGCCTTCTCGGCGGGAAGCAGGCCGGCCTTCGGGAACGTCTCGTGCAGATATTCGGCGATGGCCAGCGCACCCCAGACCGAAACCCCGTCGTGCGTCAGCTTCGGCACCAGGAAGGACGGCGACAGATGCAGGAGTTCGGCACGGGTGCTCGGGTCGCTGATGGGCATCACCTGTTCGGCCACGTCCAGGCCCGCCATCCTGCACAGCAGCCAGCCGCGGAGGGACCAGGAAGAGTAGTTCTTGCTGCTGATCGTCAGCGTGGGCTTCGCCATCGGCCTCTTTTCCTCGTATCGGTCGCTGGAACGGTTTCGCGTGAACATCTCGCACTGCAGCAAGAAATGCTCTAGCCTTTCATGTCACACGCTCAGTCTTCTGCTCCGCCCACCCTCCTTGCATCCCCCTCTGCAATAAACAGGCCGGCCGGAAACATGCTCTACTCAGCCTATCAGGCGCACGCCGATGTCATGGACCCCGTTCGCGCGTTGGCGGGCGTCACGAGTTCGGCGCTGCGGCGCACGGCGGACCTGATGCCCTGCAACCCGTTCCTGCGCAGCTTCGTCGCACTGAACGATATGGTGGCGCGTTCGCGCCTGACCCACCACAGGCCGTCGTTCGGGATCAGCAGCGTCAAGGTCGGCAACCGCGAGGTGGCGGTGAAGGAGCGGGCGGCGTTCGCGACACCTTTCGGCACACTGCTGCACTTCCAGAAGGATATCGATGCGACACAACCACGCGTTCTGCTGGTCGCCCCGATGTCCGGGCACTTCGCGACGCTGCTGCGCGCAACCGTAGAGACGCTGCTGCCGGAGCACGACGTCTACATCACCGACTGGCACAACGCGCGGGACGTACCCCTCTCCGCCGGACGGTTCGGCCTGGACGAGTATGTCGACCATGTCGTCCGCTTCCTGGAAGAGATCGGCCCCGGCGGGCACATCATCGCGGTCTGCCAGCCGTGCGTGCAGGCGCTGGCAGCCGTCTCCGTCATGTCGGAGGACAAGAACCCCGCGACGCCGCGCAGCATGACGCTCATGGCCGGGCCGATCGACACGCGCGTTTCGCCGACCAAGGTGAACGAACTGTCGACGTCGCATCCGATCGAGTGGTTCGAACGCAACCTCATCACCCGCGTCCCGCCGCGCTATCGCGGCGGCGGCCGGAGGGTCTACCCGGGCTTTCTGCAGGTCAGCGCGTTCCTGGGGATGAACCTGAGCCGCCACGTGCGCGCGCACCTCGACCTCTTCGACAGCCTGGCGACCGGCGACAGCGCCAAGGCGAACGTCACGAAGACCTTCTACGACGAATACTTCGCCGTGCTCGACCTGCCCGCCGAGTTCTACCTGGAGACCGTGAAGGACGTGTTTCAGCGTCATCTCCTGCCGAAGGGCGAACTGACGTGGCACGGCCGCAAGGTCGATCCCTCGGCCATTCGCAGGACCGCCATGCTGACTGTGGAAGGCGAGCGCGACGACATCTGCGCGCCCGGCCAGACCCTCGCCGCCCACGATCTCTGCTCGCGCCTGCCGCCCTTCAAGAAGGGACATCACCTGCAGCCGAGCGTCGGTCACTACGGCGTCTTCAGCGGCCGGCGCTGGAACAACGAGGTCTATCCCCTCGTGCGCAACCTGATCCTCTCCAACGACTGAGGCCGTTTTCGGGCGGCCGTTGCGCCCCCCGGCTGGGCGGGCCTTAATCCCACGCAACAGAGAACGCGAGGGAGAAGCAGGCTCATGCCGGGACCGTTCGCAGGATTGCGTGTCGTCGACCTCACCGCGGTGATCGTCGGCCCCTATGCCAGCCAGTTCCTCGGCGACATGGGCGCCGACGTCGTCAAGGTCGAGCCACCCGAGGGGGACCTGGCGCGGATGGCCGGGCCCAGCCGCAACCCCGGCATGGCGTCGCACTGGATCCAGACCAACCGCAACAAGCGGGACATGGTGCTGGACCTGAAGACCGCGGCAGGCGCCGAGGCGCTGCGCCGCCTGATCCGCACCGCAGATGTCTTCGTCCACAACATGCGCGAAGAACCGCTGAAGCGTCTGGGCTTCGACTACGACAATGTCCGGGCGCTGAAGCCCGACATCGTCTACTGCAACATCCTGGGCTTCGGCCGGAAGGGCCGCTACGCCGGCCAGGCGGCCTATGACGACGTGATCCAGGGCGCGTCCGGTCTGGTCGCTCTGGAGGCATTCGGCGGGCGGCCGGCCAGATACGTGCCGATGCTGATCGCCGACAAGACGGCAGCCCTGTTCGCCGCCTACGGCATCGCGGCGGCGCTCTACCACAAGCTCGCCACCGGCGAAGGCCAGGAGGTCGAGGTGCCGATGTTCGAGAGCATGGTGTCCTTCACCATGCTGGAACATCTCTGGGGCAGCAGTTTCGAGCCGCCCCTCACCCCGCCCGGCTCCGACCGGCACGCCAAGCCGGAGCGCTGGCCGTTCGCCACCGAGGACGGCCACATCTGCGTCCTGCCGACCAGCAACCGGCACTGGGACGGCGTCTTCGCCGCGGCGGGCCGCGAGGACCTGAAAGCCGATGCGCGCTTCGTCGACCGCAAGACCCGTATGGCGAACCGGCCCTTCGTGAATGCCGAGCTGGAACGGATCATGGCCACCCGCACCACCGCCTACTGGGCCAAGGCCCTCGCCGAGGCGGGCGTGCCCTGCATGCCGATCTCCAGCCTCGACGAGGTGATGACGGACGGGCATCTCGACGATGTCGGCTTCTGGCATCTCGCCGACCATCCGACCGAGGGGCAGATCCGCCTGATGAACCCGCCGGTCCGGCTGAGCCGGACTCCCGCCGAGATCCGCACCCTGCCCGCCCGCTTCGGCGAACATACGCGCGCCATGCTGGCCGAGTTGGGCTACGGCGAGGCGGAAATCGATGCGATGATCGCAACGGGCGCAGCCAAGGCGGAGACTCCCTGAGCGGCGCCGCGCGCGTACCGTAGCGGAGGAGACGAACGGTGAGTTGGCAGCCTTGCGAACAGCCGACCGAGCACGACGTACCGCCGGATCCTGCCGTCGAGACCGTCGTCGTACCGCGCACCAGCGATCTGGGCGGCTTCACCGTCCGGCGCGCCCTGCCCTCCGTGCGGCGGCGGACGGTGGGCGGCTTCGTGTTCCTCGACCAGATGGGCCCGACGATCTTCGATTCGGGCAAGGGCATCGACGTGCGGCCGCACCCGCATATCGGGCTCGCCACCTTCACCTATCTGCTCGACGGCGCCATCCTGCACCGCGACAGCGTCGGCAGCATCCAGCCGATCACGCCGGGCGCGGTGAACTGGATGACCGCCGGGCGCGGCATCGTGCATTCCGAGCGGACGGCGCCGGAACTGCGGACCGCGCCGCAGCCGCTGTACGGGCTGCAGCTCTGGGTCGCGCTGCCGGCGGCGCAGGAGGAGAGCGATCCGGGCTTCGCCCACTATGCGGCCGACGCGATTCCCTCGGTCGAAGGCGACGGCGTGACGGCACGCGTCGTCGTCGGCGACGGGTTCGGCCTACGCTCGCCGGTCGCGACGATGTCCGACCTGTTCTTTTACGATCTGAGGCTGGCGCCGGGGGCGACTGCGTCGATACCGGCGGAGCATCTCGAGCGGGCGCTCTACCTGATCGAGGGCCGGGTCGAACTGGACGGGATCGAATACGATCCGGGCCAGCTGCTGGTGCTGGCGCCGGGGCGGCCCGTGGAGGTTCGCGCCCTCACCCCGGCACGGCTGGCAGCGCTGGGCGGCGAGCCGCTCGACGGTCCGCGCAACATCTGGTGGAACTTCGTCTCCAGCCGCAAGGACCGGATCGAACAGGCGAAAGCCGACTGGAAACGCGACCGCTTCGGCCTGCCGGTACCCGAGGAGACGGAGTTCATCCCGCTACCGGAATAAACCCCGGACGCGGTTCGGGCCGGAGCATCGCCCCGGCCCGTCCCCTGCGTTACTTGCCCTGGAAGTTGGGCAGGCGGCGCTCGGCGTAGGCCTTCACGCCTTCCTTCATGTCGGCGGTCTGGGTGAGCCAGCTCTGCTCGGTCAGCTCGCGCTCCGTCGCCGCCTCGGCCGCATCGGCGTAGCCGCGACGCATGGTCTCGCGCACCGAGATCACCGCGAGCGGCGCCGACTCGGCCAGTTCCTTGGCGAGTTCCTGCGCGGCGGAGCGGACCTGGTCCTGCGCCACCAGCACGTCGGCGAGGCCGATGCGCACCGCCTCGTCGCCGGAGATGCGGCGGCCGGTGTAGAAGAGCAGGTTCGCCTGCTGCTGGCCGACGAGACGCGGCAGGGTGTAGGTCAGCGCGAAACCGGGGTGGAACCCGAGGCGCGTGAAGTTGGCGCTGAAGCGGGCTTCCGAGCAGGTGACGCGGAAGTCCGCCATCACCGCGAGGCCGAGGCCGCCGCCGATGGCCGCACCGTGCACCGCCGCCACGACCGGGGTCTTCGACCGGAACAGGCGCGTCGCCTCCTTGTAGAGGTGCTTGCCGCCGCCGCCCGTGGCAGTCGCGTTCAGGTCGCGCTTTGAGAAGTCCGCGCCGGCGCAGAAGGTCTTGCCCTGGGAGCAGAGGACGATCGCGCGCAGGTTGGGGTCGGCGTCGACGTCCTCGAAGGCGTCGGCGATGGCGTTGATCAGGGCGTTGTCGAAGAAGTTGTTCGGCGGACGCTGGATCTCGACGGTCGCGACCATGCCGTCGTGGGTAACGGCGACATCGGTATACTGCTTGGCCATTCTGGTCTCCTCGATGGAATTCGTGTCGTTGTCGCGGTTGCGTCGGCGTCTCAGCCGAACTGGGCGAGCGTGCGGCGGGCGATCACCATGCGGTGCACCTCGGACGGGCCCTCGTAGACGCGCATGACGCGGACCTTCTGCGCCATCAGCTGCAAAGGCAACTCCTTGGTGACGCCCATGGCGCCGAAGGTCTGCATCGCGTGGTCGATCACTTCGGCCGCCATCTCCGTGCCCCAGACCTTGATCATCGACGCCTCGGTGCGGACGTCCTGGCCGGCGTCCTGCTTTGCGGCGGCGTCCATGACCATCAGCCGGCAGGCGTGGATCTTAGTCGCGGCGTCGGCGATCCACCACTGGACGGCCTGCCGGTCGGCGAGCTTGGCGCCGAAGGTGACGCGCTGCTTGGCGTGCTCGCACATCATCTGCAGCGCGCGGCGCGCCATGCCGACGCACCAGGCGCCCATCTGCAGGCGCCGGATGGTGAGGCGCAGCTGCATCGGCGCGAAGCCCTGCCCGACCGGACCCAGCACCTGGCTCTCCGGCACGCGGCAGTCCTCGAACACCACCTCATAGGTGCGATGGCCGCCGAGCATCGGGATCTCGCGCTCGATGATCAGGCCGGGTGTGTCCTTCTCGACGATGAAGGCGGTGATGCCGCCGCGGGCGCGCTTCTCCGGGTCGGTCAGCGCCATGACGATGGTGAAGTCGGCATGCGGAATGCGGCTGATCCAGATCTTGCGGCCGTTGATGACCCAATCGCCACCGTCCTTGACCGCGCGCGTCATCATGCCGGCCGGGTCGCCGCCGGCGCCGGGCTCGGAGATCGCGATCGCCGACTTGGCCTCGCCCTTGGCGTAGGGTTCCAGGTATTTCCGCTTCTGCTCGTCGGTCGCGACCTGCATCAGCATGTGCAGGTTCGGCGAGTCCGGCGGAAAGGTGAAGGGCGTCACCGTGCGGCCGAGTTCCTCGTTGACCGGCATCAGCGCCACCGCCGGCAGGTCGGCGCCGCCGAACGCTTCCGGCGCGTCGAGCGCCCAGAGGCCGAGTTCCCTGCATTTGGCGAGGAGCGGTCCCTCCTCCTCGGGCGTCAGCCCGATGGACTGGCCGCTGCGCTCGCGCGCGAGCACCGCCGTCTCCAGCGGCATCAGTTCGCGGTCGACGAATTTGGCGACCAGATCGCGCAGCATCGCGTGCTCTTCGGACAGCTCCACCGTCATCCTCGGTCTCCTCGTTCGCCTCTCGGCCGGCCCGCACTGCCGGAAGGGGTTGCCGTACGGTCTTTGTCCGGTCATGTACACCACCGGCCGCCGACGGCCAATCCCACCCGCGATACCGCGCGCGCCAACAGCACCGGGGAGACACGATGCGCCAGATGACCCTGATCGGATTCCTGCAGGCCCAGAACTGCACGAACTTCGCGGCGTCGTGGCGGCATCCCGACTCGCGCACCGACTTCCTGTCGGTCGACTACTACCAGCACATCGCCCGCGTGCTGGAGGCGGGCAAGTTCGACCTCGCCTTCTTCGACGACCGGCTCGCCATGCCGGACATCCTGGGCGGAGACCACGGCCACACGGTGGAGCACGGCATCCGCTGCGTGAAGATGGACCCGGTCACGATCCTGACGGCGATGGGCATGGCGACCGAGCGGCTGGGGCTCGGCTCGACCTACTCGACGACCTATTACGAGCCGTTTCACGTCGCGCGCGTCTTCGCCACCCTCGACCTGATGACCGGCGGGCGCGCCGCCTGGAACGTCGTCACCTCGCTGAACTCCAGCGAGGCGCGGAACATGGGCCGCACCGAGGTCGTCGAGCACGACCTGCGCTACGACCAGGCGGACGAGTTCATGGAGATCGTGCACGGCCACTGGGACACGTGGGAGGACGACGCCATCGTCCTCGACAAGCAGCGCTCCGTGTTCGCGAACCGGGAGAAGGTCCACCGGCTGGACTATGAAGGGCGGTTCTACAGCTCGCGCGGTCCGTTCACGGTGCCGCGCTCGCCGCAGGGTTATCCGGTCGTCATCCAGGCCGGGCAGAGCGGCCGCGGCCGCCGCTTCGCCGCACGCTGGGGCGAACTGATGTTCGTCATGTATCCGAACATGCAGGTCGGCGCCCGCGCCACGGCCGAACTGAAGCAGGAGGCCGAGCGCATCGGCCGCGATCCGGCGACCATGAAGGTCGCCACCCTGATTCATCCGGTCGTCGCGGCGACCCAGGCGGAGGCCGAGGACAAGTGCGCCGCCATCGCGGCCCTGCCGACCGAAGACGATTCGCTGTCACTGCTCTCCGAGGCGCTGAACTTCGACTTCGGATCCAAGGGGATGGACGAGCCCTTCACCGACGCGGAGCTGGCGAGCATCTCGGGCCTGCAGGCGATCCGCGACCGGGTGCTGCAGGACAGCGGCAAGACCAACCCGACCGTGCGCGACTTCATCCACTACAGCGGCCGCGGCCAGCTGCACGACCCCTGGGTCGGCGGCCCGAAGGAGGTCGCGGACCGGATGGAACAGTGGTTCGAGGAAGGCGGCTGCGACGGCTTCGTCGTGGCCGCGACCTACGTGCCGGGCGCCTACGAGGACTTCGTGAAATTCGTCGTGCCGGAACTCCAGCGCCGCGGCCTGTTTCGCAAGGAATACGAGGGCCGCACCCTGCGCGACCATCTCGGCCTGAAACGCGCCGAACGCGGCGACTGGCGCCGCGGCGGCTGAGGCGAAAGCGGCATCCGGCCGCCCCGGCACCGTCATCTCCGAGGCCGACCACGGCTCGCGCGCGACACTGATTCTGTGGGCGTGCCGGCGCCGGTCGGTTCGGGAGGCGGCTGAGCGGGTCGCTCCACCTCTGCAAGCAGGCGTCGATGCTCCCTCAGAACGTCGGCGAGAACGCCGAAGACCACCCTTGCACGCAGCGTGTCTTCCCTTTGACGCCTCAGCAGACGAACAAGCTCCCGTGCCTTTGCGACATTCTCCTCGTCGATGACGATTTGACGGCGAAGAAGGTCTCGCGCTTCCGTGTCCTGCATGTCCCCCCACACGCGGCTGACGCACAGAGATGCTAGCATGTGCGGGTACGGCAATGACCTTTGGCACCACCGCTTACCTCTTTTTTGGTATTGGTTGCTGGCCTTCGTTGAGAGCCCTCGACGCGGTGGGCTTGCCTGCGGTTGAACGCCGACCACGTCCATCATCCCGGAAGCTGTAAAAGTCGGCGGCGACTGACGATCCACCAGGCCGGCCGATCCCGGTTAGACTGACGCCGGTCTCTTCCGGGTCTGCGGTGCCGTCTTCAGAGGGAAGGCGACCGATCCCTGCCCGGGATCGCATGGAGGGTCGGCGTGCAAGACGAGACGAAACAGGGGGCGCTGGCGCGCCTGGGCGAATTCTTCCGGCTCGAAGCGACCGGAGGCATCCTGCTCATGTTCGCCGCCGTCGCGGCGCTGGTCCTGGCCAATTCGCCGGCCGGGAACGTCTACCTCTGGTTCCAGCAGATCCGCGGGACGGTGCAGATCGACGCGCTCGTCGTGTCGAAGCCGCTGCTGCTCTGGGTGAACGACCTGTGGATGGCCGTCTTCTTTTTCCTGGTCGGCCTCGAGATCAAGCGGGAGTTCCTCGAGGGGCAACTATCCAGCCGGAGCGACATTCTCCTGCCGGCACTCGCCGCGATCGGGGGCATGGCGGTTCCGGCCGGGATCTACGCCCTGCTGAACTGGAACCAGCCCGAAACGCTCAGCGGATGGGCGATACCCGCGGCCACCGACATCGCTTTCGCGCTAGGTATTCTCGCGCTGCTCGGCAGCCGGGCACCGCTCTCGCTGAAGGTGCTGCTGACCGCGGTCGCGATCATCGACGATCTCGGCGCCATCGTCATCATCGCCGCTTTCTATACCGACCAGCTCTCCCTCACCGCGCTCTCCATGGCCGGCGGCGCCGTCATCCTGCTCGTCGCGCTCAATCTGCTGGGGGTCGCGCGGATCGCGGCCTACGTGCTCGTGGGCACCGTATTGTGGCTCTGTATCCTGAAGTCGGGCGTCCATGCCACGCTCGCGGGCGTCATCACGGCGCTCGCGATACCCCTGACGGTGCAGGACGAGGACGGACACTCGCTGCTGCATCACCTCGAACACGCCCTTCACCCCTGGGTCGCGTTCCTGATCCTGCCGACGTTCGCCTTCGCCAACGCCGGCGTCATCTTCAGCGGCATCGGCTTCGGAGATGTCTTCCAGCCCATCACGCTCGGGATCGCGCTCGGGCTGTTCGTCGGAAAGCAGATCGGCGTCTTCGGCCCGATTTGGCTCGCGGTGCGCTTCGGACTGGCGCCGATGCCGGCGGGCACCACGTGGATGCATCTGTACGGGGTGGCGCTGCTGTGCGGCGTGGGCTTCACGATGAGCCTGTTCATCGGCGGGCTCGCCTTCGAAACCCCCGGCTTCGAAGCCCCCGTCCGGATCGGCGTCTTGGGCGGGTCCGTGCTCGCGGCGCTCTCGGGCTATCTCGTCCTGCGCCTCGCGCGGCCGGCAGCCGAGGAGCGTGGTGCATCGGAAACCGCAAGCGGCTAGTCCGACGGATCGGCCGTGGCGGCAAGCGAAGGCCGCGTCTCCATCACACCACTCTCGCAAGAGTGGTCGGAGCGGCGGGATTTGAACCCGCGACCCCCAGACCCCCAGTCTGGTGCGCTACCAAGCTGCGCTACGCTCCGTCCGTGGGCGCGGACAATAGCGACGGCCTCGACGCGAAGCAACCGCGCAAAGACGTGTCGGAGACGCCCCCCGTGATCCGGGCGGCCCGGGCGGCTCGCGGGCCGCCCAGGTCACGGGACGCCTGCTACCAGGTCCGCCAGATCGGCTTCAGGCCCGCACCTTCCAGTGCCGCCACACGCGCCTTCTGCCAGCCGGCGACGAAATCGTCGGCGGGTGCGGCGGTGTAGGCCTTCCAGGCGTCCTGGAGGAGCTGGTTGCGGGCGCGCAGGGCGTCGTTGTGCGCCTGCACCTCCGGCGTCCACTTGCCCGCCTCCTTGTAGTAGCGCACCGCACCGTCATGGAACGGCATCGACCACTGCATCACCTGCCGGTCGAGCGCCCAGCCCGACACGCCGGGCGCGCTGTCCTTGTAGGCCGGGTAGGTGTCGAACATCGCCTTGGTCATGGCATAGACTAGGTCGTCGCCCTGGTCGGCATAGGCGATCAGCACGGGATAGGGATAGGCCACGGCCTCGAACGGCTTCTCGATGCCCGCCCCCTCCTTGCAGATCTGCTTGAAATAGTAGGGCGATGCGTCGAGCATCCGCTTCCAGCCCGCCTCGTCGGCATGCGGGAAGGTGAGCCAGGTGCCGCCGCGCGGACTGCTGAACACCTTGAGGGCCGCACCCGAGGTCGACACGGTGAAGACGGCGTCGACCTGACCGTCGATCAATCCGTCGAACGAGCCGCCATAACCGCCGAACTCGACCTTCTGCACGTCGTCCCAGCCGAGGCCGGCGAACTGCAGGATGCTGTAGGCATTGTAGTTGAGGCCGGGCGCGCCCTTGACCCAGGCGACGCGCTTGCCGCGCAGGTCGGCCACCGTCTTGACGCCGATGTCGCCGGCGACCAGCAGCTGCGAGCAGGAATCCGGATTGGACATCATCAGGATCTCGATGGCCTGCGGCCCCCACTCCTTCGAGCCGAAGGTGTCCGTGCCCTCCATCGCCTGCACGGCGCCGACGCCGAAGGCCGAGAAGTGGACCTTCTTTTCGCGCAGCGGCACGAGCCGCGACACGTCATTCTTGCCCGGCAGCACACGCAGCGTCACGCCGCGCTCGTTCTTCAGCGCCGCACCGATGCCGACCGCCTGGGAATAGCCGGACGAGCCGACGTCGTAGGCCGTCCACGCGATGTTGGACGGTAGTTCCTGCGCCTGCGCCGAAGCGCCGAGCGCGAGCGTACAACCGGCGACGAAGGCCGCAGCGACGCGGCCCGTCCGACTTAGCGACATTTCAAATACCTCTGAGACCCGTTCCGGACTGTCCGGACATCATGTCCGGCGGGTACCGCCCGGACAAGGCCGCCGCCTTGCCGGTCCTCGCGAAACCGCCGCGACACTTGCCTCTGCGCCGTCGCCATGGGATTGCCATCGGCGTAAGAACCGAAACGAAGGCCGCCGGGGTGGCCTGCGGAGGGAATGCGATGACGGCGAACGGTACCGAGCAGCAGATCCTGTCCTGGCTCGACGGACAGCGCGAGGCGATGACGAACCTTCTGCGCGAGGTCGTGAACATCGATTCGGGCAGCTACAACAAGGCCGGCGTCGATGCGGTCGGAGCGGTGTTCGAGCGTCATCTGGCCGAGCGCGGCATCCAGACCGAACGCGTGCCGCACGGCACCTACGGCGACTGCATCCGTGCCGTCATTCCGGCGACGGGCGCGGGTGCGGGCAACCGGCACGTCGTCCTGATGGGCCATCGCGACACGGTCTTCCCGGACGGCACCGTCGCCGACCGCTCGTTCCGCATCGAGGGCGACATGGCCTACGGCCCCGGCGTCGCCGACATGAAGGCGGGCCTCGTGATGAACACCTTCATCGCCGAGGCCTTCAAGAAGTTCGGGGGCGCGCGCAACCCGATCGTCCTGCTCTACACGTCGGACGAGGAGATCGCCTCCCCCGGCTCGCGCCCGGTCATCGAGCGCGAGGCGCAGAACGCCCGGGCCGTGTTCAACGCCGAGCCGGGACGTCCGAGCGGCAACGTCGTGACCGGCCGCAAGGGCGCCTGGTTCTTCAAGTTCGAGGTGACGGGCAAGGCCGCCCATTCCGGCGGACGGCCACAGGACGGCGTCAGCGCCATCGAGGAACTGGCGCGCAAGATCCAGAAGCTGCACGCCCTGACCGACTTCGAAACCGGTACGACGGTGAACGTCGGCCTGATCGAGGGCGGCTCGTCGGTCAACACGGTGGCACCCTGGGCGAAGGCGCAGGTCGACGTGCGGTTCGTCACCGAAGAGCGGCGCCTGGAGATCGTCGAGAAGATTGAGGCGATCCTGGCCGAGACGCACCTGCCCGGCACGACGACGGCGATCACCGAGGGCCGCCAGTTCCTGCCGCTGAACCAGACGCCCGAAAGCAGGAACGTCTTCGACCTCTACACCGCCTGCGCCGCAGAGGCCGCCGGCCTGAAGATCGAGGGCGAGTTCACCGGCGGTTCGGCCGATTCGGGGTTCACGTCCGCCGTCGGCGCGCCGACGGTCTGCGCCACAGGCCCGATCGGCGGCGAGGCCCATTCGCCGACCGAGTGGCTGCGCCTCGACACGATGGTGCCCCGGGCGAAGGCCGTGGCGCTGTCGATCCTGCGCCTGGAAGGCTGAGAGCGGTACGGCCGCCGCCGGGAAGCGACGGCCGAACCTCTCCGGATCAGCCGCCGCGGGCTTCGACCAGCGGCAGCTTCACGGCGACGCCGTGGCGCAGCGACTGCGCCACGGCGTCCGTCCATTCCATGTACTTCACGCCGGTCACGAAGTCGGTGTGCGTCACCGCCTCTGTGCCGCGGACGGCGTTGATGAACTCTTCCTCGACGCGCCAGCCGCCGCGCTTGGCCGGGTCGACCTGAACCTCCGAGAGACCGCTGCCGCCGCGCTTGCCGGCCTCCAGCCCCATCTTGCCCGCCTTGTCGATGCTGAGCCGCAGGGTGCCTTCGGTGCCGAAGATGAAGACCTCGGCACCCATCGGCGCATGACCGACAACGGTGGAGATGGCGAAGCGCATCTGGCCGCCCGTCTCCAGCCGGCCGACGATGTCGACATGGTCGGGGATGGTCATCGGCACGCGGCGGCCGTGCTCGTCGACGCGGTGGCGAACAACGCTCTGGCCGACGGCGAAGACCGACGATGCCGGCCCGACCCAGCGCATCATCGCCTCGTACCAGATGCCCATCGCCATGACGTTGTTGCCGGACAGGTCGCGGTCCTGGCGCCAGTGCAGCGGGGACTTCGGATCCGGGAAGTCGCTGCCGACGGTGACCCGCGCGTCGAGGGCGATGACCTCGCCGATCTCGCCCGCGGCGATCATGTCCATGATCGTCCGGTCGAAGGCGAGCGTGTGCGGCGCCGGCACGATCTGGGCGACCAGGCTCGGGTTGCGGCGCGAGGCGGCGAGCATGTCCTTCGCCTCGAGCGAATCCATCGCCATGCGCGCCTCGCACAGCACGTGCTTGCCGGCGTCGAGCGCCTCGATCGTGATCGGCGCGTGCATGTAGGGCCAGGTGCCGATGCAGACCGCGTCGACGTCGTCCATGTCGAGGATCTCGGTCCAGTCGCCGGCCGGCCGCACGTGCGGGCCGAGCGCCTGGGCCGCCTTCGTGCTCGACTCCAGCGAACGGTTGGCGACGGCGACGATCTCGACGCCCTTCTGGGCCAGCAGGCCGGGGACGTGGCGGTCGCGGGTGTTGCGCCCGGCGCCGATGAGGCCGATGCGGATGGTCTGGTCGGTCATGTTCGCTCCCCTCGAAGCCGGCACCGCGAAACCGCGCCGGCGGTTGGAGCGCATAGTGGCGGCTGTCGGCTTCGATGAGCAAGGAACGATCGAGAGCGCCACGACGACGCCGGGGGGATGCGGGCCGGCGCGGACCGGGCTATTCATGCGGTGGGAAGAAGGAGACGCCCGGTGAGACAAACGATCCTCGTCGACCGCGACGGTGCGATTGCGACCGTCCTGCTCAACCGTCCCGACGTGCTGAACGCCGTCGACCGGACGATGCGGCATGAACTCATCGCCGCGATGGGCGAACTGAACGCCGATGCGTCGGTCAGGGCGATCGTCCTGACCGGGAGCGGCAACCGCGCCTTCACCGCAGGGCAGGACCTGGGCGAACTGGCGCCGCTCGACGCCGCGGGCGGCGCGGCCTGGGTGCGCGACCTGGGACGCCTCTACCAGGCGATCCGCGACCTGGACAAGCCGATCGTCGTGGCGATGAACGGCCTTGCGACGGGAGCGGGCCTGCAGATGGCGCTGCATTCGGACGTGCGCGTCGCGCACCCGGGTGTCCGGATGGCGCAGCCGGAGATCAATGCCGGCCTGCCGAGCGTGCTGGGCTCGTGGATCATGCTGATGTCGATCGGCCTGTCCCGCACGCAGGAATTGGCACTGTCGGGGAAACTGGTCGATGCGGAAACCTGCCTGAAGTTCGGACTGATTGACTTCCTGGTGCCGGAGGACCTGCTGCTGACCGATGCGAAGCGGATCGCTCAGTCGCTCGCCGAAAAGCCGCCGAACGCCGTGCGGCTGACCAAGCAGCGGGCGCGCGAGGTCACCCAGGCGGCGTGGGACGCCACCGTCGAGGCCGGCGCACGCATGGCGGCCGAGGCCTTCGGCACGGGAGAGCCGCAGGCCACGGCGAAGGCCTTCCTCGAGCGGCGCCGCGACCGCCGGCGCGACTTCCACGGCGGCGGGAACTGAGCGCCCGACTGGCGAAGCCGACTCACGAAGCCGAACCACACGACCGGACCGAACGACCGGAACGAGAAGAAGACCGATGCCAGTGATCAAATCCGCGGTCATGCCGCGCTCGGCCGAGTTCAAGAAGAATGCGGAAGCGATGCGGGCGGTGGTCGCCGACCTCCGCGCGCACGTGGCGCGGGTCGAACTAGGCGGCGGCGAGCGGGCGCGCCAGCGTCACCTCTCGCGCGGCAAGCTGCTGCCGCGCGACCGGGTGCAGGCGTTGCTCGACCCGGGATCGCCATTCCTGGAGTTCTCCCAGTTGGCGGCGCACGGCATGTATGGCGACGAAGTGCCGGGGGCCGGCATCGTCACCGGCATCGGGCGCGTCGCGGGCCGGGAGTGCGTGATCGTCGCCAACGACGCCACGGTGAAGGGCGGCACCTACTACGGCGTCACGGTGAAGAAGCATCTGCGCGCCCAGGAGATCGCCCAGCAGAACCGCCTGCCCTGCATCTATCTGGTCGATTCCGGTGGTGCCAACCTGCCGGAACAGGACGGCGTCTTCCCCGACCGCGAACATTTCGGTCGGATATTCTTCAACCAGGCGAACATGTCTGCGGCGGGCATCCCGCAGATCGCCGTGGTGATGGGCTCGTGCACGGCCGGCGGCGCCTATGTCCCGGCGATGTCGGACGAGGCGATCATCGTGAAGGGCAACGGCACGATCTTCCTCGGCGGCCCGCCCCTGGTGAAGGCGGCGACCGGCGAAGTGGTCAGCGCCGAGGACCTGGGCGGCGCCGACGTGCATTCGCGCATCTCCGGCGTCACCGACCATTATGCGGCGGACGACCACCATGCCGTGGCCATCGCGCGGCGGATCGTAGCCAACCTGAACGGCGTGAAGCGGCCGGACATCGCGATCGACGAGCCGCGGGATCCACTTTACCCGACGGATGAAGTCTACGGTGTAGTGCCCTCGGACACAAAGAAACCCTATGACGTGCGGGAGATCATCGCGCGCACCGTCGACGGCAGCGAACTCGACGAGTTCAAGGCGCTCTACGGCCAGACGCTGGTCTGCGGCTTCGCCCGCATCTGGGGCTATCCCGTCGGCATCATCGGCAACAACGGTATCCTCTTTTCGGAGTCGGCCCAGAAGGGCGCGCACTTCATCGAACTGTGCGCACAGCGCGGCATTCCGTTGATATTCCTGCAGAACATCACGGGATTCATGGTCGGTCGCAAATACGAGGCCGGCGGCATCGCCAAGGACGGCGCCAAGATGGTGATGGCGGTCGCCAACGCGCGCGTGCCGAAGCTGACGGTGATCGTCGGCGGCAGCTTCGGCGCCGGCAACTACGCCATGTGCGGCCGTGCCTACGGGCCCCGCTTCCTCTACATGTGGCCGAACGCGCGCATCTCGGTCATGGGCGGGGAACAGGCGGCGCACGTGCTGGCGCAAGTGCGCCGCGACGGCATCGAGGCGCGCGGCGAGACCTGGCCGGCCGAGGAGGAAGCCGCGTTTCGCGCGCCGATCCTCGAACAGTACGAGACCCAGGGCCACCCCTACTATGCCAGCGCGCGCCTCTGGGACGACGGCATCATCGACCCGGCCGACACGCGGACGGTTCTCGGCCTGTCGCTCTCGGCGGCGTTGAATGCGCCGGTCGAACGGACGACTTTTGGCGTTTTCAGGATGTAGTCACTCCCTGCAACGCCGGATGACCGCAAGGGCGCGCCGGCGATAGCCCTCGAGCTCATCGAGTTCCAGCGGATTGCCCTGCCCGGCGACGATCTCGCGTGTCTGGCCGAGCATGCCCACGGCCACCTCCGCCAGCTTGATCGCGTCGTGCCGCTCGGCGACGGCGGTCAGCATCGCCGCCTGGCAGTTCCAATTCCGCGCCCACCCCGCCGGGTCGGCCTCATAGGTCTCGACGGTGAGCGCCGCGCGGGAGGCATCGAGCGTCGGCTGGATGTAGCGATCGTCCCGCCGCGCAAGCCTGCCGTAGGCCGCACCCATGGCGCTCTGCAGGGCCGCCCAACGCTCGGGGATCGCCTCTCGGACATAGACCTCCAGCGCCGCCGCGTGCGCCTCGACGGCGGCGAGGAGCGAGGCGTCGTCCGTCTCGATCGCGCCGAGGTGATAATGCGTCCGGCCGATATCGGACATGACTTCGGCCCAGTCGCGCGGCCGTTCCCGGCGCGGCAGGAGCGGCAGGAGCTGCCGGCGGTAGAGCCGCAGCGCCTCATGCAGCGCGCCGACGTCGGTGAAGACGGCGCCCCGCCGCATCAGGGCTTTCCCTTGACGGAAGAGCCAGCCCTGCCGCTCGTCTTCGTCGACCCGCGCGAGGACCACCGCCGCCGCGCCGTAGAACAGCGCCTCCTCGCGATAATCCTCGCGCGCCCACGCCGCTTCCGCATTCGCGGCCAGACTGCGGGCGAGCGCTACCCGCGCATCGCGCGCCGGCCCCGTCACCCATGGCGGCCTCGGGCCGTTCCGTTCCGGATCGAGCGCCTCCAGGATGTCGTCGTGCGCCAGCGCGGGCCGATCGTGCCCCTCGGGTAGCGGCGGCGGCGATACCAGCGGCGGCTCGATCCGCCGGACCAAACCGAGATCGATGCGCAGCGGCTCCGCGGCGGCGAGCATGTCCTCCAGACGGCTGTATATCTTGCCCTCCGGGTCGGACAGCACGGCCGCCTCGGCGAGCCCGAGGAAGGCGGCACCCTCGGCCCATCGGTCGTCGCCCTCCTCCAGCCCAGCGATCTCCGTCAGCAGGTGCGTGAGGTCGGCCACCGCCGCATCCGCGTGCGCGTCGGACCCGTCGGCGACCGCCTGTTTCAGCGACAGGAACAGCAGTGCAGCCGCCTCGCGGCACCGTGCCCTGTCATAGACGGCGAGGCGCCGGTGGACGTCCGCGGCGTGGCGCAGCACGGACGCCCGCGGCAGCAGCGTGGAATAGGCCTCGGCGGCCGAGAGTGCTTCCCGGTAGGCGGCGGCCGCCTCCTCCAGCGTGGGACGATCCGGCTCGAAGGCGGCGAGGCTTCGGAGCGCCGCCGCGAGACCGGCCCGGCTGCGCAGATGGGCTTCCGGCCACCGCTCCAGCGAACGGACCTCCAATGCCTCCCGATGCGCGGCCAGGGCGTCCCTGATCGGTGAAGCGTCCTTCCCCAGCTTGCCCAGACCCTGGAGCGCGCCGGCGAGTGCCGCGGTGGCCGTACCCCAGGTCCATTCGTCCTCGCTACGGGAAAGGCGCGGCAGGAGGACATCGCGAAAGAGCGCGACGGACTCGCCAAGAAGCCGGGCATCGCCGGTCTCCGTGCCGAGATCCTCCAGGCACCGGCCATGGCCGAAGACGCACTCCGACCAGAGCTCCGGATCCACCCCGTCGGCGAGGGCGGCACCGGCAGCGTAGTGGGCGACGGCGCGCTGCAGCGCACCTCGCTCGCTAGCCGCGCGGGCGGCGGCGGCCCGTCTCGCCGCCCGGCTTCGGCGGCGTTCCCGAAGCCGGCATTGGGTATCAATGTCGGCGTCGTCGTCGCGCCGCTCCGCCTCATCCACGCAGGGCATCGCGGGTCGCCTCCACTTCACGGATATACCCTTCGAGCGACCGCGTCGTCGCGAGCTTCTGCTCGGGCAGGACGGCGGTCGCGTCCTTCAGCGCGGCGAGCGCCGCCTCCGCCATGCCCAAATCACGGCATCGCTCCGACCAGCTGCCCAGCAGCAGGCCGATGCTCAATCGGACCAGCGCCCAGTCGGTCGGCGAGTCCGCCTTCGTATGCACCTCCAGCGCCGCATCGTACGCAGCCTGCGCCTCGCGTTCGCAACCGCCGCCGATGTCCGCCAGCATCCGGTAGGCGTCACCCAGTTCGTTCTGGATGGACGCCCATCGCTGCGGCATCGCCTCGCGGCGCACGACCTGCAGCGCCTTCTCGAAGGCGATCACCGCCTCCTTTAGTTCGGCGGCGCTGTCCTCCTCATAACCGATATGACCGAGCGCCTTGCCGAGTTCGCGCTGTACCGTCGACCAGTCGACCGGCACCTCGGCGCGCGACGAGATGGGCAGGAGCTGCCGCCGGTAGACATGAACCGCCTCGCGCAACGCACCGACATCCGGTTTCCCCGCGCCGAGCCGGACGAGCACGCGCACGCAGCCGAACAGATAGGCCTGCTGAATGTCGGCATCGACGGGTGCCGCGGCGGCCGCGGCGGCGCCCTGGAACACCGCCTGCTCCAGCAGGTCGCCCCGCTCCGCGGACGCCTCGGCACGCGCCGCGAGCTTCTCGGCGGTCTCGATCTGATCGTCGTGCACCTCCCCCGTGACCTTGGGCGGACGCCCCTCGTTGCGTGCCGGATCGAGCGCTTCCAGGACACCGTCGGGCGACGCGACCGGGCGGTCGTACGTGTCCAGACAGTCCGACGGAACAAGCTGTGGCGCGGGACCGATGTCGATACTGAGGCGCAGCTGCGCCGTCCCCTCGACCGCCGCCGCCATGTACGGCGCCGCCATCAGCGTCGGGCCGTTCTCGCTCAAGGCGATCATGTCGAGGAAAGCGAAAAGGTCGGCGAAGTCGTCGAGGATCTGCTTCGTGTCGCCGGGCTCGGTGAGGAACCCGAGCACCCGCATGAACGTCTCGGCTGCCTTGCCCACATCCTCCGAATCGGCGGATCGGCCGGCCTCCAGGACGCCCGTCGCAAAAGCGGCGATCGCCTCGCACAGGACCTGTCGCTCGTAACTGCCGGCGATCAGCAGCAGCATCTGGCCGATGCGGCCGCGGATCCGCCACGGCGGCTGTTGCGTGTCGGCCAGTTCGTTCGCGAGCAGGGCAGCCCGGAACGTGAGAAGCGCCGCATCGAGATGCGCACGCTCCGGCTCCAGGTCCCAGAGCGCTCCATAACTGTCGCCCAGGTTCATGAGGGTCCGAAGACGGCCGTCCGGATCGTCCGAGCGCTCTTCGAGAGCGGCCCGGTGGGCGGCGATCGCCCGTTTCAGGGCGTCGGCGTCGCCACTGCCCTCGCCGATGTGCACCAGGCAATCGCCGAGTGACGCCTGGACCAGCGCCCACATCGCCGGTTCCTCCGCCCGCGACGTCCCCGGCAGCAGAACATTCTCCAGTAGCTCCGCGGCTTCCTTCACCGCAGCGGGCTTCTTCGTTTGCTCCCCGAGTTCGCGCAGTGAGAATGCGCGATTGAGGACGCACTGCCGCCACAGGGCCGCATCGTGACCGTCCGCGATGGCCGCCGCCGTGGCATAGAAGTCGGCTGCCCGTCGCCAGTCTCCACGGTCGATTGCGGCCGAACCCGCAGCCGCCTTGCCCCGCGCGAGTTCGAGCCGTCGTTCGGCCCCGCCCTCGCCCATGATCTCGCGCAGACTCTCCTTCATCATCTTCCCCCGCACCTGCCCAAGCGCGTTCGCATTATGTTCTTTTTGCGTTTATTCCTGTCAATAGACTTCTTCTATTGCACGCACCGGAAGCGTCGCATCGCGCGGCCCGGACTTGACCCGCACCCGGCGTGGCGGCCTGATACGGCGCGACGGTCGGCACCCCTGTCGCCGGTAAGCGATGGAAGCCTTCGATGACGCCTCACGACGCCCTGCGCCGCATCTGGACCGATGCCGATCTCGATGCCGGGGCGCTGGATCGGATCAGCCTGGAGGGTGACGACCCGGTGCTGCCGTCCACCTATCGCGTCGGTGCCGCCGCACTCGCGTCGATCGGCGCGACGGCCCTGGCGGCGACGGAGATCTGGCGAGAGCGCGCGGGCCGGGCGCAGCAGGCTGCGCTCGACGTGCGGGGCGCCGCGGCGGCGTTCAGGAGCGAACGCTACATGCGCGTGGACGACGCCGTGCCGCCCGACCCGTGGAGCCCGATCGCCGGCTTCTACCGTGCCGGCGACGGCCGCTGGATCCAGCTCCACACCAACTTCCCGCACCATCGCGACGGCGTGCTGCGCGTGCTGGGCTGCGCCGACGACAAGGCGGCGGTGGCGAAGGCGATCGAGGGCTGGGACGCAGCCACGCTGGAGGACGCGCTGGCCGAGGCCGGGATGTGCGCCGGCATGGTCCGGTCGCCCGACGAGTGGCGCGCCCATCCGCAGGGACAGGCGGTCGCGCGCCAGCCGCTGTTCGACATCGAGCGCATCGGCGACGCGCCCGCGGAACCGATGGGCGACGGCGGCCGGCCGCTCGACGGCGTGCGCGTGCTCGACCTGACGCGGGTCATCGCGGGCCCGGTCTGCGGCAGGACCTTGGCCGAGCACGGCGCGCAGGTGATGCGAATCGCCGGCCCGGGCCTGCCGTTCGTCCCGACGCTGGTCATGGATACCGGGCGCGGCAAGCTGTCCGCCCATGTCGACCTGTCGTCGGACGCCGGTCGCGACACGCTGCGCGACCTGACGCGCGGCGCCCACGTGTTCGTCCAGGGCTATCGGCCCGGGGCCATTGCGGCGCGCGGTTTCGCGCCGGATCGAGTCGCCGCCCTGCGGCCCGGCATCGTCTATGTCAGCCTCTGTGCCTATGGCTACGACGGCCCGTGGCGGGACCGCCGCGGCTTCGACAGCCTGCTGCAATCGGTGAGCGGCATCGCGCACGAGGAGGGCCGCGCCGCCGGCCACGAGGGCCCGAAGCACCTGCCCTGCCAAGCGCTGGATCACGCCACTGGCTACCTCGCGGCCTTCGGCGCCATGGTCGGCCTGCTGCGCCGCAGCCGCGAGGGCGGCAGCTGGCACGTGCGCGTGTCGCTGGCCCGCACGGGCCATTGGATCGAGAAGCTGGGCCGGATCGACGGCATCTCGCACCCGGACCTGAAGCGCGAGACGATCGGCGACCTGATCCAGGTGTCCGATACGCCGTTCGGGCGCCTGTCGCACGTGGCCCCGGCGGCGCGGCTCGCCGAGACGCCGCCCTACTGGCAGCTGCCGTCGGTGCCGCTGGGAACGCATCCTGCGGCATGGCCGGTCTGAGCGCGCCCGAGCGAGTGCGCCCACAACGAAACCGCCTCCGACGAAAACGCCCGAGAACGGACAGAACCCGATGATCGAATCGCTCCTGATCGCCAACCGCGGCGAGATCGCCTGCCGCATCGTCCGCACGGCGCGGCGGATGGGCGTGCGCACCGTGGCCGTCTGCTCCGAGGTCGACCGCAACGCCCTGCACGCGCGGCTCGCCGACGAGGCGGTGGTCATCGGCCCGGCGTCGGCGCGCGAGAGCTACCTGAACATCGGCGCGATCCTGAAGGCGGCGCGCGAGACGGGCGCTGCGGCGGTGCATCCGGGCTACGGCTTCCTGTCGGAGAACGCCGACTTCGCCCAGGCCTGCCGCGACGACGGGCTGGTCTTCGTCGGGCCGTCGCCGGACGCGATCCGCGCCATGGGGTCGAAGAGCGCCAGCAAGGAGATCATGCGCACGGCCGGCGTGCCCCTGGTCCCCGGCTATCACGGCGCCGACCAGGATCCGGCCGTCCTGCAGCGGGCGGCCGACGGGATCGGCTATCCCGTCCTCGTGAAGGCCTCGGCCGGCGGCGGCGGGCGCGGCATGCGGGTCGTCGAACGCGCCGATCAGTTCGAGGCGGCGGTGGCCGCCGCGAAGCGCGAGGCGAAGGCCGCCTTCGGCGACGACACCGTGCTGATCGAGAAGTACCTGCAGCGCCCGCGCCATGTGGAGGTGCAGGTCTTCGGCGACAGCCACGGCAACGCCATCCACCTGTTCGAGCGCGACTGCTCCATCCAGCGCCGGCACCAGAAGGTCTTCGAGGAGTCGCCGGCGCCCGGCCTGCCCGACGCGACGCGACGGGCGATGGGCGCGGCGGCCGTGGCGGCCGCCAAGGCGATCGACTATTCCGGGGCCGGCACCGTCGAATTCCTGCTCGGCCAGGACGGCGGCTTCTACTTCATCGAGATGAACACCCGGCTCCAGGTGGAGCACCCGGTGACCGAACTGGTGACCGGCCTCGACCTCGTCGAGTGGCAGCTGCGGGTCGCCTCGGGCGAGCCGCTGCCGCTGCGTCAGGACGATGTGCGCCAGGACGGCCACGCCATCGAGGTCCGGCTCTATGCCGAGGATCCCGGCCGCGGCTTCCTGCCCCAGACCGGCACCCTGAACAGGCTGACCATGCCGGCCGAAGGCCCGCATGTGCGCGTCGATACCGGCGTGCGCGAGGGCGACGCGATCAGCGTCCATTACGACCCGATGATCGCCAAGCTCATCGTCTGGGACCATGACCGGCCGGCCGCGGTGCGCCGCCTGACGAAGGCGCTGGCGGCGACCGTCATCGGCGGCGTCAACACCAACCGGCAGTATCTGCTGGAGATCGCCGCCCACCCGGCGTTCGCGGCGGGCGAGGTCGACACGGGCTTCATCGACCGCCATGCCGGCGACCTGCTGCCGTCGAGCCAGCCCGCGAGCGACCGCGTCCTGGCCCTGGCGGCCTGTCAGGTCCTGATCGAGCGGCGCGCCGCAGTCGCCGCGGCGGCGGCGCGCAGCGCCGACCCCTGGTCGCCCTGGAATCTGACCAACGGCTGGCGGCTGAACGGCGAGGCGGTCGAGACCGTGCGCTTCCGGGACGGCGATGCGCCGGTCGAAATCGCCGTGCGCCATCGCGGCGCCGGCTGGCGACTGACGCTGCCGGGCGGCGAGATGGATGCGTCGGCGGAGGCGGAGGCGGACGGCACGCTTGCCGCCGACCTCGGCGGACGGCGCATCCGCGCGGCCGTCATCGCCGACGGCGACACGGTCATCGTCATGGATGGCGGCCGCGCGCACCGGCTGCTGCGCCACGACCCCGCCGCAGCCGCGGCGCAGGACACCGGCGGCGGCAAGCTGACGTCGCCGATGCCGGGCAAGATCGTGCGCGTCCTGGCCAAGGCCGGGGACACCGTACGGCGCGGCACTCCGCTGATCGTGCTGGAGGCGATGAAGATGGAACACACGATCGCGGCGCCGGGCGACGGCACGGTGGAGCGGATCGCGTTCCAGGTCGGCGACATGGTCGAAGAAGGTGTGGAGTTGGTGGCGATCAGCGCCACCTGACAGAGGCGGCAGATGCCAGCCTTGCGAAAGGCATCGGACAAGAGCGACGGTTTCGGCTGAAGAACAAAATACAACCTCTGGTATGTTATCGATGCAGCCTCAGCTTGTTCGGTGGAATTCGGCAAAAGGATCGGGCGCGTCCATAGTCAGCAGGCATACCGCCTTGCCATAGGCTGGGCCGGCGATCCTGCGCCTGGCTGGACGACGCTCCACGTCCGCCGCCGGCTACTTGCGCGCATCTCCGCCGGGGGCGAGACTGCGCCCTCCCGCCGAAGCGAGAAAAGACAGGACATGCCCGACAGTAGCCCGACCAACCGGATCAGCGGCCGCAACGCCTTCATCGAACTCCTGCGCAGCGAGGGCGTGACGGAGATGTTCGGCAATCCCGGCACTACCGAACTGCCGGTGATGCATGCGCTCACCGACTATCCGGACATGGGCTACACGCTCGGCCTGCAGGAATCGGTCGTGATCGCGATGGCGGACGGCTATGTCCGCGCGTCGGGCAAGCTGGCGGCGTGCAACGTCCATGTGGCGCCTGGCTTGGGCAACGCCATGGGCACGCTCTACACCGCCTACGTTTCCGGCACGCCGCTGATCGTCACGGCCGGTCAGCAGGAACAGGGCCACGGCCTCACCGAACCGCTGCTCTATGCGCCGCTGGTGCCGATCGCGAGCCCTGTCGTGAAGTGGGCGACCGAGGTGACGCGGCTCGCCGACCTTCCTCGCACCATGCACCGCGCCGCGAAGGTGGCGATGACCGAGCCGACCGGGCCCGTCTTCATCTCGCTGCCCGGCGACATCCTGAACGATTTCGGCGCGATCGAGATCGGCGAGGCGACGCGCGTCGACACGAAGGCACGGCCCTCCGACGAGACGCTGCGGGCGCTCGCCGAAATGCTGCTGGCGGCGGAGAAGCCGCTGATCATTGCCGGCCACGAGATCGTCACCAGCGACGCCTTCGACGAGGCCGGCGCCTTCGCCGACGCCCTGGGCGCGCCGGTCTATCAGCAGACCGTGGTGACGGGCGCGCATTTCCCGTCCGAGCATCCGCTGTTCCTCGGCCAGCCGTCGCGCGACCAGAAGCAGGTCCGCGCCCTGCTCGAACCGTACGACACCCTGATCTGCGTCGGCTCGGACGTTCTGCGCATGTCGATCTACAGCGAGGTCGACCCGCTGCCGCCGCACATGAAGGTCATCCAGATCGGCCAGCGCGACTGGGAGATGGGGAAGAACTACGCCGCCGCCATGGCGGTGCGCGCCGACGTGAAGGAGACACTGAAGGTCCTGACGCCGCTGCTGGCCGAGATGGGCGGCGAGGCGCGCGCGAAGCGCAACGCCGCGACCGTGGCCGCACTCGCCGACCGCAACTGGACCGCGACGAAGGCGAAGCGCATCGAGGCGGCGAAGGCCAAGGCCGGCCAGACGCCGATGAGCGCCGACTGGCTGATGATGTCGCTCTGCGCGATGCTGCCGGACGACGTGGTGGTCGTCGACGAGGGCATCACCACGGCGGCGGCGCTCAACACATACCTGCCGTACAAGGACCGCTACTCCTACCTCGGCAACGTCAGCGGCGGCATCGGCTGGGGCATCGCGGCGGCGGTCGGCGCGCAGATCGCCCAGCCGGAGCGGCGGGTCGTCGCCGTGATCGGCGACGGCAGCGC
This sequence comes from Constrictibacter sp. MBR-5, assembly GCF_040549485.1. NCBI lineage: Bacteria > Pseudomonadati > Pseudomonadota > Alphaproteobacteria > Rhodospirillales > Allostellaceae > Constrictibacter > Constrictibacter sp. MBR-5. Next base: position 173,834 of record NZ_JBEPTK010000005.1, on the reverse strand, counting down.
CATGTACAGCATCCAGGCGCTGTGGAGTGCGGCCAGCCGGAAGCTGCCGGTCGTCTTCGTGCTCTGCAACAATGGCGGCTACCGCATCATCAAGCAGCGCCTGAAGGCGTGGCACGGCAACGACACCTTCATCGGCATGGACTTCAAGGACCCCCCGATCGACGCGACCCGCCTCGCCGAAGGCTTCGGCCTGAAGGCGCACCGGGTCGACAACGGCGCCGACTTCGAGACGCGCTTCGCCGAGGCGATGGCGGGCAGCGAGCCCGTGCTGATCGAGGTGATGGTGGAAGGCCAGGTCTGACGGCCGGCGCGGAAGACGGGCGCGCTGCGGGCGCCGTGTCGGGATTGCGGACGGCTCAGGTCGCGCTGATCGGCCTCGGCACCATGACCGTGCCGCTCGATTCGTCCGTCAACATCGCCTTCCCCGACATCGTCGCCAGCTTCGCCCTGCCGATCCCGACGATCCAGTGGATCGTCATCTGCTACGTGCTGACCCATGCGGCGCTGATGCTGGCCTTCGGCCGGATCGGCGACCTGTTCGCCTATGCGCTGGTCTTCAGGGTCGGGCTGGCCTGCAGCACCCTCGCCTTTGCGGCCTGCGCCGCGGCGCCGGACTTCGGCCTGCTGCTCGGCGCGCGCGTGCTGCAGGGCATCGGAGCGGCGCTGATCCTGAGCTGCGGGCCGGCGCTGATGACCAGCCTCTATCCGGAGAGCCGGCGCAGCGCCGTCCTCGGCCTCTATGCGATGATCTTCGCGCTGGGCTCGGCGCTGGGGCCGCTGCTCGGCGGCGTGCTGGTCGACGAATGGGGCTGGCGCGCCGTTTACTGGTTCCGAGCCCCGCTCGCCGCCCTCGCCCTCCTGTGCCTGCACGGCCTGCCGGTGCGTGCGCCGCGGGCGGGCACGCACGGGTTCGACGCGTTGGGCGCCGGCCTGCTCGCCTTCACGCTGGCGACGCTCGTCCTGGCGCTGACGCGGATCGGCGCCGGAGGTGCATCCTCGGCTGTGGCCCTGGCGCTCGCGGCCGCTGCGGGCCTCGCCGGGTTCCTCGCCTGGGAGCGCCGCTGCGCGTCGCCGCTGATCGACCTGTCGCTGTTCCGGCGCGGCGGCTTCCTGCTGGTCAACGCCGCGAACGCGTTGATCAACATCGCCATCTTCTCGGTCATGCTGCTGGTGCCGTTCTATCTGACGGCGGTCGCCGGGCTCTCCACCATCCTCGGCGGCATCGTCCTCGCCTCCGGGCCAATCGGCATGGTCGTGGCCTCGCCGATCGCCGGGCGCGCCGTCGCGCGGTTCTCGCCGCAGGTCGTGGCGATCGGCGCGGCCGCACTCGTCGCGGCCGGCCTGTTCGCCGTCTCGCGCTGGGACGGCGCGCCGGTCGTGGCGTTGCTGGCGCCCGCGCTGTTCGTCCAGGGCTTCGGTGCCGGCCTGTTCCAGGTCGCCAATCTCGACATGGTGACCGGCGCCATGCCGGCCGCCGACCGCGGCGTCGCCGGCAGCCTCGCGATGCTGACCCGCACGGTCGGCGTCGTCGGCGGTGCCGCGCTGCTGTCGCTGCTGTTCGGCGAGCTCCAGGCGTCGTCGCTCGCCGAGGGGCGGGATGCGGCCGCGAGCTTCCTGGGTGCGTTCCGCGGCACGCTGCTCGCCGCCTCGCTGCTCGCAGCCGCGATCACCGCGATGCTGATCGCCCGTCGGCACCGGACCGGAGCCGCGCGCGTTTGACCCTCGCGGCGGTCGACCCAATGTCATCGGGACCATGACGAAGAAACGCCTGCTCATCGTCGCCCACGCGCCCTCGCCCAACACGCGGCTGCTGCGCGACGCCGTGATTCGCGGGGCCGAACAGCTGGAGCTCGACGAGGTCGAGATCGTCGCCCGCGCCGCCCTCGACGCCGGCCCGGACGACGTGATGGCGGCCCAGGCGGTGATCCTCTTCACCACCGAGAATCTCGGCTACATGAGCGGCGGGATGAAGGACTTCTTCGACCGCACCTACTATCCCTGCCTGGAACACACCCAGGGGCTGCCCTACGCCCTGCTCATCCGCGCCGGCCACGACGGCACGGGCACCCGCCGCGCCGTGGAGACGATCGTCACCGGCCTGCGCTGGCGCGCCGTCCGCGATCCGCTCGTCTGCCGCGGCGATTTCCAGCAGGCCTTCGTCGAACTGTGCGAAGAGTTCGGCGCCACGATCGCCGCCAGCCTGGACGCGGGGATCATCTGAGTCCCAGGAGTGAAGCTCGGCGGCAAGGTGATTGGGATTGGTGGCGCGCCGGAGAGGATGAAACTGGGAACTCCTATGTTATTGTTTTATCTATGTAACTTCGGCTGAAGGACCTATCGCATTCGGAGCACTCCGGCTCCGATCCCAGATCAAGGTCTCGAACGACTCACCAACGAACGGGTGCGGCTGTAGTCAACACCAGCCTCAAAGGCTCGGGTGAGGGTTGCCACCGTGGCGCAGAGTTGATCCTCGACAGGTGCGTTTGCTTCGATGGCCTGCGCAAGCAGTTGGGGATGAATGAAGGCCGTGACCGCGTCGCGCACTACGCTTGCCGCCTGGGCCACGTCGCTGACGTGCCACTCTCCCCGGTCAACAGCCTGAGCGATCAGCGTCTGGATCAACCGTGTCATGCGCTGCGAGTAAGCGACGATCATGTCCTGCCGCTCGACCAGGATACGCCGATACAGATCATGGATCTCCCTGTCGCCTGTGAATCGCGCACGTTTGCGATGGTGGATGTCGAGAACCATAAGCAGCAGGCGTTCGGCAGCCGTTCCCTCCGCGTCCAACCACTTCCCGGCAAGTTCCTCCTCTTCGTCCATGGCCTCTTGAACGATGGCGTCCATAACCGCGGCCTTGGAGGGAAAGAACCGATAGAGCGCAGCGTGGCTGACCCCGAGCGCTCTGCCGATATCCACCATATTCGTCTTGCCTTCGCCCAGTCGACGGACGAGCGCCGTCGCAGCATCGAGGATTGCCGTAGGCGAGATGACGTTCTGCTTTTCTGACATGGCGAAAAAATAAGCGCACACCGATCCCTTGTCGACAAATTACAAATTACCTAATATGTAATTTGTAAGGACGGCGCATGCACAGAGGTGGCGAAATGACCAAGGCCTTCGTGACAGGTGGCACCGGCTTTCTCGGTGGCCGACTGATTAAGATGCTCGTGAACAGAGGCTGGCAGGTCCGTGCCCTATACCGGTCGCCCGGTGATGCGGCAAAGCTGATAGCACTGGGTGCCGTGCCGGTGCCGGGCGACCTCGACAGCGTCGAGGCGCTGTCACGTGGGATCGGTGACGCCGAGGTGGTGTTCCACGCCGCAGCCATGTTCAAGCTTTGGGGATCGGCAGAAGCGTTCGAGGGGGCGAATGTCGACGGAACCCGCAATGTGCTGGCGTCGGCAAAGGCGCAGGGGGTCAAGCGTTTCGTTCAGATCGGCGCGGGTGCCGTCGTCATGGGCGAAGGCAAACCAATGCTCGGTGTTACTGAAGACGCCCCGCAGACATTCCCGAAATGGGCACCCTACACCGCCTCCAAGGGACGCGCGCAGCAACTGGTACTCGCGGCTGACGATCCTAGAGGCATGCGCACGGCGATCATCCTTCCTCCGATGATCTGGGGCGCAGGTATGCCCATGATCCGGGAGACAATCCAGAATGTGAATGCTGGGAGGTTCAGGTGGCCGGGCGGCGGCAAGAGCCTGATGTCCACCGCGCATGTCGAGAACGTGTGCCATGCCGCCGTGCTCGCGGCCGAAAGCTCGGCCGGCGGTCGCGCCTATTTCGTGACCGACGGCAGGGACCGAAGCCTGCGGGAGGTCATGGGGACCTTGCTTGCCACACAGGGCGTTGATCCAGGCAACAGGTCTGCCCCCCTCGGCGTCGCCTGGTTCCTGGCGACCGTCATGGAAGCGGCATGGCGCAGCTTCCGCCTAAAGGGGGAGCCGCCGCTGACGCGCCAGATGCTGCGACTGGTCGGCTACGACTTCACCATGTCCGATCGCCGTGCCCGCGATGAACTGGGATATGCTCCAGTCGTCACCTGGGAGCAAGGCGTCGAGGAAATGCGCGCGAGAGCTCACTGACCATGAATTCCAGATGCGCATCCAAAGCCGCTTCGCGTCGCTTGATTGTACCGTCCGGGCATTCTCTTGGACGATTGATCACGCAAGAAACTTGACGGAACTTCGGCTCCGTCATCGAAACCGGTCCGGGTACTGGCGTCTTTACCTTGAACCGCGCCGGATTTGCCGGAGGCCGATCTTCGTTAGTTACGCGGCCACGGTTTCAGTTTCCAGAGCGGCATGAAACACACCCGGGTCGGACCGCCGATCGGTGCCCAGCTTCATTCGGGAGTGGCAGGAGTTTGGCGCGCCCGATAGGATTCGAACCTATGACCTTCGGCTCCGGAGGCCGACGCTCTATCCACTGAGCTACGGGCGCAGCGCGTGGGAGGCGGAACTTAGCGCAAGGCGGCGGACGGTGCAAAGGGTTCCACCGGTTCTCCGTGAAGACGCCGCATCGACTGCCAGTCGGCACCGGACGGAAGCGGCGCATCGCGATCCCTGGTCCAGGCGAGGATGTCGTCGATGACGCGGTTCGCCTGGAGATCGCGCAGCAGCAGGTGATAGCCCTCGGGATAAATCGCGAGCCGCCACTTGCCCTCCGGCGGCTTCGGCAGGCTGTCGAGCGTGGCGCGCATCGGGTCGGGCCGGATGATCTCGTCGCGCAGGCCATAGGCGATGAGGGCCGGCACGTCGAAGGCCGGCGCGTCGCGCACGCCGACGCCCATGGCGCCGACGAGGCCGCCGATGAGGTCGACGCGCGGCTGCTTGATCACCTGCGGATCGTCGCGCAGCCGGCGCAGGGCCTCGGGATTGTCGGTCGGGATGATCTTCAGCCCCTGTCCGCTCAACGGATACCAGGGGATCGTGTGCGCCGCGAACCACAGCGTCGCACGGTAGAGCCAGGGCATCCGGTCGGCGCTCCACACCGCCGCGGCGAGCAGGATGGCGCCGTCCACCTCCGGTGCCCCCTCGCCGGTCAGCGCGACGAGCAGGATCGTCGCGCCCATGCTCTCGCCCATCACGTAGAGCGGCGTGCCGGGATGGCGCGCCCGGAGCAGGCGGACGGCGTCGCGTGCATCGCCGATCAGCCGGTCCACGCCGGGCCAGCGGCCGTGGTGCGGCGCGCCGCCGAACCCGCGCTGGTCGTAGGCGTAGAGTGCCACGCCGTCGGCGGTGAAGCGTGGCGCAGGCATGGCGAAGGCGTTGCTCGTGTCGCCGAAGCCGTGCAGGGCGAGGACGACCGCGCGCGGCGGCCCGTCCGGCAGCCAGCGGCGCAGCGGCAGGTGGATGCCGTCGCCGGTGACGAAGACCTCGGTCGGGGCGGTTCCGGCGACGATCGCCGGTGCCGCGGCGGCGCCGAGACCGGGCCCCGGCGGCTGCACCACCGGCGCGCAGGCGGCCAGGCCGAGCGCGACGGCGAGGACGGCGAGCGGCGACTTCAGGCTCACGGGGAAACGCACGCCGGCCGCTATCCCGCCGCCGGAGGAGACGGCGTCCAGGCGGGCAGGCCGGCGACGTCGCGCCAGTGCCTGGCGATGTCCTCGCGGCAGGCGAACCAGGCGCCGCCCTTGCCGCGCACATGGTTCAGGAAGGTCTCCAGGCCGGAGATCCGGCCTGGCCGGCCGATGATGCGCAGATGCAGCCCGACGGTCATCATCCGTGGCCGGTCGGCACCCTCGCGCCACAGCCAGTCGTAGGCGTCGATGCAGTAGTCGGCGAAGTCGCGGGCATGGACGAAGCCGCCCTGGGCGGTGAAGCGCATGTCGTTGGTGTCGAAGCTGTAGGGCAGCACCACGTGCGGCCGGCCGAGCACCGGCACGACATAGGGCAGGTCGTCGTTGTAGGCGTTCGAATCGTAGAGAAATCCGCCCTCCTCGACCAGCAGGCGGCGCGTCGCCAGGGACGTCGCCGACTTGGTGTGCCAGCCGACAGGGCGGCGGCCCATGGTCGCCGCGATGGTGTCGACGGCGCGGCGGATGACGGCGCGTTCCCGGGCCTCGTCCATGTGGGACTGCGGCTCCCAACGCCAGCCGTGGCACATCGGCTCCCAGCCGCGGCGGGCGGCGTCCCGGGCGAGCCAGGGCGACTCGGCGAAGCTGCGTGCCGATACGTTGAGCGTGCAGGGGATCCCGTAGGATTCGATCAGGTTCGCGACACGCCACCAGCCGGCGCGCGTGCCGTATTCGAAATGCGACTCCATGCAGGTGTCGGGCACGTCGCGCACGGTCGAGACGATCTCGTGCACCGGCTCGTTGGCCTCGTCGCCGGCGCGCAGGTTGAGTTCGGCCCCCTCCTCCACGTTGACGACCAGCGACACGCAGACCCGCGCGCCGCCCGGCCAGCGCGCGTCCGGCAGGTCGCCGCCATAGCCGCGGAAATCCCGCCTCATCCCGTCCCGACCGTCCTGCGCAACCGTCATCGCCCTACTCCAGCGTCTCGAAGAGGCGATAGAGCAGTCGGGTGCGCGGCTCGATATGCGAGAACAGGATGTGCTCGTGCTCGGTGTGCGGCCCGCTGCCGACCATGCCGAGGCCGTCGAGCGTCGGCACGCCGAGCGCGCCGGTGAAGTTGCCGTCGCTGCCGCCGCCGGCGGTGAAATGGTCGGGATCGAAGCCGATCTCCCGCGCCAGCATCACGGCGTGGTCGTAGAGCTTGCGGCCTTCGGCGGACATCTCGAAGGACGGCCGGAACAGGAAACGCTCGACCTCGACCTTCACGTCGGGATTGACCGGCTTGAGGTTCATCAGGCGCTCCAGCACCTCCTGCTCGTCCGCCGGACCGGGAACCAGCGCCAGGATCTGCGCCTCGCAGTGTACGGGCACGACGTTGACGTGCTTGCCGCCGGCGATGTTGCCGACGTTGAGGGTGATGTTGCGCTCGTAGTCGGTCATGCCCTCGATGGCGAGGATCTGGTGGGCCATCTCGCGAATGGCGCTGCGGCCGTCGGCATGGCGCGCGCCGGCATGTGCAGGTATGCCCTCGGTGCGGATGCGGTAGCGGGCGATGCCGTAGCGGCCGGTCTTCAGCGCGCCGTCGTCGCGCGCCGGCTCGACCACCAGGGTGAGCTTGTGCTTCTTCGCCTCGGCCTCGATCTCGTCGCGCGACGTCGGGCTGCCGACCTCCTCGTCCGGGATCAGCATGAAGGTGACGGGCAGCTTCGGCCGCGAGCCGGTCGCGTAGAGCTGGCGGAGCGCCCAATAGGCGGCGTAGTTGCCGCCCTTCATGTCGAGGATGCCGGGGCCGTAGACCCTGTCGCCCTCGCGCCGGAAGCGCAGCGGCCCGGCCAGCGCGCCGATCTCGTGGACCGTGTCGAGATGGCCGAGGACGAGGATGCCCGGGCCGTTCTTCTCGCCCGGCAGGCGGACCTTGACGATGTCGCCGATGCCGTCGCGGCCCGGAATGCGCTCGGTCGAGCCGCCGATGCCTTCCAGGGCCGCCTGGGCCGCGTCCATGCAGCGATTGACCGCCGCGGGGGTGTAGGTCGGGCTCTCGATCTCGACCCATTGCCGCATGCCGGCGAGAATCGTCTCGGGGTCGAAGTTCGGATCTGACATGCGGCCTCCGGTCTGGCATGCGGCTCGGACGGGCCGCAGATGGCGGCGCCGATAGAAGCAGCCGGGCGGCTCAGGGTAAAGCCGCCCGGGAGTGCCATCGATGCTGCGAGGCCTTAGCAGGAAGCATGCCGGGCAGGCACTATGCCGCGCGGACCTCTTCGAGGAAGGTGTCGATGGTGCGACGCAGGCCATCGGACTTCTCCGCCAGGCCGCCGACGGCCGCATGGGCACCGGCCGCGGCCTCTCCCGTCTCGTTTGCAGAGCGGCTCACCATGTCCATGCTCCGCGTGACGCTGGCGGTGCCGCTTGCCGCCTGCTGTACGTTCCGCGCGATCTCCTGGACCGCAGCCACCTGCTGCTCCACCGCTGCGGCTATGCCGGCCGCAAAGGTGCGCATGTCGGTAACCGCCTCGATGATGCCGCCGAAGGCGGCGCTCGCATCGCCCGCCTGCGCCTGGATCGCCGCGATGTGCCCGCCGATCTGCTCGGTGGCGCGCGCGGTCTGTCCCGCCAGGCTCTTCACCTCGGATGCGACGACGGCGAAGCCCTTACCCGCCTCGCCCGCACGCGCCGCCTCGATGGTGGCGTTGAGGGCGAGCAGATTGGTCTGGGCCGCGATGCCGTTGATCAGTTCGACAATCTCGCCGATGCCCGCCGCGGCGGCGACCAGCGCCCGCATGGTGTCGCCGCTCTTGTCGGCACGCTCGGCCGCCCTGTTGCCGACCTCGGAGGACTGCGCGGCCTGACGACCGATCTCCTGCACGGAAGACGAGAGTTCCTCGACGGCGGCGGCCACCGTCTGGACGTTGCCGGCCACCTGTTCGGCCGCGGCGGCCACGTGCATGGCCTGCTCGCGGCTCTCCGTGGCGTTGCGCGCCACCGCCCCGCTCGAACGGTCGACGGTCGTGGTCGCCTCGCCGACGGCCGCCAGCATGGCTGCCGCACCGGTCTCGAAGCGCGACACCGCGACGTCGAGCGCCCGCTGGCGGGCCCCCCGGCGGGCGTTCACGTCCTCCTCCTCGTAGACCGCGAGGGCGAGATTCATGTCCATGAAGAGCGCCTTGTCCACCGCGTCGACGACGGCTGCACGCCGACGGCCGTTCCAGCGATACGTTTCGGCGGCAATCCGATGCAGTTGCTGCAGGACGAGACCGTAGGCGCTGACATACGGCGCGGGCGCCAGACCGATCCGCTGATGGGCATTTCCGATGCGCTTCACCTGCTCGACATAGCTTTCGTCGAACTTGGCCTCGAACAGACGCTTCCAATGCGCAGACTGCGCACCCTTCAGCCGCTCGCTCTGTTCGCCCAGTATGGCGGCGAGACTGGGGATCGTCACGATCTTGGCATAGAACGCCGACAGTAGTTCCGGAAGATTCTTTTCGACGGCCGGCCAGAAGTCGCGCAGAGCCTTGCGCGTGTTCTCGTCGATACCGACGAAGTCCAGATCTTTTCCGATTTTACTGTTCTCGGCCATCATTGGGCATCCGCATAGGGGTCAATTTCGCGGAGGATCGGGCCGTACCGTAAATTGCACGTTAAGCGTGAATCGAATTCCTCGGCCGTCAACGTGCGGCGAGCAGACAGAATGTCTCAAGAAGCCCCTTTTCCCTCGGCAGGCTTTTCCAAGGCCTCGCGGTAAGCCTTCAGTTGCGACTTGAAATCATCCGCGCCGGCCAGCGCGGCTGCGATCTTGTCTATGCCCGGCTGCGCCTCGGTGCCGGACACCACCAGCGCGAACGCCGGACCGTGCTGCGTGGCGGCGATCGCCCGGCCGTACTTGGCGGCCAGTTCCCGCGCGCCGGCCTTGTTCCCCGCGAGCGTTTCGGACACCGCCAGCCGCAGAACGAGCCGTGCGTCGTCGTCCTCCAGCGCCGCCGAAGCCTCGACGCCGGACAGAAGCTGCCGATAGGCCGCCGCGGCGCGCGGCCAATCGGTCGCCCGCCAATGCATATCGGCCGCCAGGGTATAGGCCTCCCGGCTCGAATCGCCCGACAGCAGACGGATCGCCTCCGCCGGCCTGCCGAGATCGGCCAGGGCTCTGGCTCGCAGGTGGCGCCGCCGGATCGTCGCGCCGGAATCGTCGGCCCGGACCAGATCCAGCGCCGCGATCGCCGTCTGCGGCTTGTTGTCGAGCAGATGGACGAGTGCGAGGTCGGCCGCGGCGCGACCACGTGCCGCGCCCGTGAGGCGATTGCGCACGAGGTCGTCGAGAATCGTCGCGGCCGGCTCGAACAGGTCCAGCGCGACCAGCCGTCCCGCGAGGCTGCGCAGGATCTTCTCGCCGTCGGCGCCGGACGGCGTCAGCTCCCGGAACTCCTCGTAGAGGGCCATGGCCTTCAGCGGCGACAGGTCGGTCGCGGTGCCCTCGCTGAAGATCGCCCGGAACGCGTTCGTCATCCGCTCGGTGAGGGCCGCCGTCTTGTCGCCCTCCGGGAAGACCGACAATGCGTTGCGCAAGACCGTCAGCCCCTCCCAGTGCTTGCCGGCGTCCAGGTATGCCTGCCCAAGCCGTGCCAGCACTTCATATTCCAGCGTGTCGCCCCGCCAGGCGAAACGCAGCCGCTCCAGCTCCGCGATCGCCTGATCGTGCGTCATCGTGCCGTCGGCCAGACCGAGTTCGACCAGCGCCAGACCGGCGCGCGCCCGCGTGAGACGGTCCCCCCCGGCAGCCGCACGCGTCATGGCTTCGCGCCCGGCGTCCAGGGAGCCGTCCGCCAGCAGCATTCGCGCGCGGAGATAGTCGGCGCGCGACCGGGTCGGTTCCTCCAACCGGGCGTCGACGAGCAGGTTCAACCAGTCGTCGGCCATCCGAGCGTCGCCCGTCTCGACTGCCGCTTCCGTGCCAGCGAGCGCGAATTTGCCGCGCAGCCAATCCGGATACGTGTCGACGAACCGCCTGCCGGCACGGAAGCGCTGCGCGGCTTCGCTCCAGCGCTGCTCGTGCGCCAGAAGCAACCCGCGCCACAGGGCGGCTTCCGCCTCGCCCGCCAGCACGGGATCGCCGAAGTCGGCCCGCGCCTCCTCGTCCCGTCCGCTCAAGGTCTGTGCCGCCGCGCGCATGCCGAGGAACTGCGGCCGCGTCGCGATGGCCGGCGCGTCGTCGCTAACCAGACGAAGCAGGCCGAGCGCTTCCGCCGCGAAGCCCCGTGCCAGAAGGAATCGGGCCAGTTCCAGCCGCACCGGATTGCGATCGAGGGGTGGCGCGGTCGTAATGGCGCGCTGCAGTTCAGCCCGGACATCGTTGAAGGGCCGCCCGGCGCGGGACCAGCGCGCGAACTCGAACAGCGGCGGACCGGTGTCGACCTCCGTTCGCCGTTCCGGGGGGGCCGGCGCCGCCGGCGTTCCCAGCGGCGAAACGACGGCATTCTCGAGCAGCAGCCCGCGACCGGTCGTGATCTCCACCGCACTCGGACCGGCGTTGACCCGCAGCCGCTCGGTGCGGGCGCCGATGGCGATCCCCTGCGGCGAAGGCAGCAAGGAGAACTCCGGATAGTTCCTCGCCCCCGCGACGCCGAGGTGGACGGGCCCGACGGGCACGATCAGCAGGCGATCACCGGCATCGGGGTCCGTGACTTCGACGACCGGCCCGGCGGAATCGACAGGAATGACGACGCGACTGCCGCCTTGCGGCGCCGCCTCGACCCGTACGTCGAAGGTGCGTTCCGGCCCCGTCTGCTGCGGCGACAGCGTCACCGCCCAGCCGGCGGCATCGCGATCGACGGCAGGCTCCAGCCCGGGCGACGGGACGATGCGGATGACGGTCGCGTCGCGCTTGGGCTGCTGCTCGATCGTCGGCACGAGATCCACGGCACCCGCCCTCACCGGTGCGAGGTCGAGACGCAGGGCCCGGTCGAACACCACCCATACCTGCCCGGCACGGCGGAACACGGCGGCGCGGGCACCTGCCGTTCCGGGAAAGGCCATGCGCAGCCTGCTCTCGCCGCGGCTGACCTGGACCGGTGCTCCGCCTTCCGCCGGGACGGGCGTCGCTGGGGCGGGCGTCGCCTGGGCGGGGGGACGGGCCGGCGAGGGGCGGACGGGTTCCGGGGCAACCGGCGTCGCCGGTGCCGCCGCAACGGCGGGCGGCGGCGCCGGACGCGCCGGTTTCGGCGGCTCGGGAGCCGGCTCTGCCTTCGGTGCGGGAGCGGGTGTCGGGATAGGCGCAGGCGTGGTTGGGGCGGGCCGAGGTGGAGTGGACGGTGCTCGAACAATGGCGACCGGCGGCGCCGGCGCTGCCGCCGGAGGCGCTGCCACGGGAGCCGCTGCAGCGGGAGGCACTGCCGGGACGTTCCTCCCATCGGGTCGCGCACGCGGCAGCGGCGGTGTCGGTTCGTTTGCCGAGGACCTGGCGGGCGCCGGCGTCCGCGGCGGCGGCGCAGGCGCGGCGGACGGCTCGGCACGAGCGACGGCGGCCGGACCGTCGCCGCGCCGCGCGATGTCGACGACGACCCGGTTGCCCAACCGGAAGTGGGTCGCCTCGGAACCGCCGGGCACCGTCACGACGACGGCCGACTTGCCGTCGGTCGGCGGCAGGACGCGCAAGGCCTGCGCAGGTCCACCGGCCTGACCGAGATCGAAGCGGGCGGCAGCGTCGAACGAGAGCCGAAGGCCGTCGGGCGTCTGGCTGGCCTCGTACGCGACGAGGTCCGGCCAGTCGAACACGATCCGCGAATATCCCGGATGAACGCCCGTCCGCACCCGCACGGTCTGCTCCGCAACCGCGGGGCCGTCGGCCTCGGGTGCCAGTTGAAGGAGCACCACGCCGCCGTTCGTACTCTCCCGCAACCTGACCGGCTGCTTCAGCCTGAACGTGAAAGTACGGCCGTCGGCCCCTGCCTCCGCCCAGCGCACATAGTCCGGCAGCCCCTTCATCACGGCGACCAGATCCGTCCGCACCGGCTGCGCGAAACGGAGCGTGATCCGGTCGCCCGCCATCCGGGTCTCGTGCATGATGGCTTCGGGCAGTTCGAGGCGGATGTTGCCGCCCCCGTCTGCCGTCCAGACCCTGACCGGCAACTCCGGTCCCCGTGCGTCGGAGGGCGTCTGGGCGGAAGCCGGACCTGCCAGCAGTGCCGCCGCGAACGCCAGGCCGATCACTCGCATGCGTCAGCGTACCCCGTCTTCCCGGACCAGAATGTCGACCCGCGTGGCGGCAAGGCCGACACCGTCGGCGCGGCCGGGGGCCGCCGCCATCCCGAGAACTCTCATCCCCGCGCGGACCCCGCCTTCACCGAGCAGCCCCGCCACGGCGGACCCCGCCGCGATGCCGTGTGCCCAGCCATCCTGATCGGCCGAGCGGGTTGCATGTCCGACCACCGCGATCTCGTTGCGAACGTTCGCCAGAAGCCCCGCCAGTCGACGGACGGCGCGGGCACCTTCAGGGCGGAGCATGGCGTCAGCACCCGAGAACAGCAAGTCCCCCGGCAGCGTGACGACCAGGGAGCCGTCGCGGCCGGAGACGACGGCCCTGGAGAGCGACCCGTCCTGCGCGATGCGCTCCGACAGGAGGGCGCCGAGATAGCCGAGATCCAGTCCTTCGTCGGTCGGCAGCGGCTTGGCCGCAGTGTCGGCCTCCGGCCTCGGCGCCTTCGTCTCGTCGCGCGCCGGGAGCGCGTGCCGCATTCCCTCCGCGACCGCATTCCATCGTCCCGTATCGAGGGAGGACATCGCGAACATCATTACGAAGAAGCAGAGCATGAGCGCGATCAGGTCGGCGAGCGTGATCAGCCAGCCGCCTGCGGCGGCGCCTGTCGGCTTCGGCAGCAGATAGACGCGCATGTCAGCCGCCTTCGGCGGCAGGCTCGGCCAGTATCCGGAACACGAACCGGATCTCAGGACGCTCGCCCGCCTCCGCTCCGGCCAGGATCTCCGATTCGGCCAACCCCGCGGCTCGAAGGCTCCGGGCCAGGAGATCCGCCCGACGTACGCTCAGCGAGTGCGGTGTCAGTGGCGGCTGGATGCCGTCGCGCACCACGATCTCGACCTTGCAGCGGACCGCGGGCACCGCGGCATTCACCGCGCGTGCGACACGGCCCATCAGCAAGCCGATCCCGCCTTTCGCCAGCCCCCTCGCGACGGCGGTGCCTTCGTCGAAGATCATGTGCGTGGGCATGGTCGCTTCGAGGATCCGGCCCGACTGCCTGACGCCGAAGCGAACGCCGGGCACCTCGGCATCGAAGGCCTCACGCAGTTCGCGGCGCAAATCCCCGGCCGACCGCAGTGCAGCCGCATTCCCGGCCCCGGTGTCCGGCACTGCGGGCATCCAGCCGGGGCCTGGCCCCAACCGGGACGTCACGCTCTGCAGGACACGTTCGCTCTTCTGCCCGTCGAACGTCGAGATGACGGCGAGGAGAATGAAGAAAGCCAGCAGGACAAGGTAGAGGCTGACGAGGAACATCGCCGTAGCGTCGGCCGTCGTCGCGGCGCGCGCGCCGGCGGGTTCCATTCATCCCTCCTCGCCGGCCGCCCGGCGTCAGTCGAAGCTCGCCAGGAGCTTGTCGATGTCTTCCTGGCTGGTACCGCCGCCCGGAAGTGCCGGCCCCTCCAGCAGGTTGGGACCCGTGTCGGCCTTCGGCTTCGGCACCGCGGACCCGCTGCCGAAGGTCTGGACGAGGGACTCGATCTTGCTTTCGATATGCTTGAGCGCGCGGACGATCTTACCGATACGCTGGCCGGTAATGTCCTGGAAGTTGCACGCCTCGAAGATCTTCGTGGTGGCGTCCCTGAGCTTGGCCTGGTCCTCGCCCTGCAGGCCGTCCGCGACCCCCTCGATCAGTTCCGCGGAGTCGAGGATCGCGCCCGTGGCCTCCTCGGTGGCGGCCACGATCGCATCGAGTTCGTCGGTCGCTGCCGGAATGTGCTGGCGACGGATCTCGTCGGTATCCAGTTCCGCGATTTCGCGACGGGCATCGCGGATATACTCCGCGAGCTGCGTGATCTCCTCATGCAGCTTCATGTCCGCGGCGATCAGGTCGCCGTCGAGGCTCGTCATGATCTCGCGAACGATCATCGAGACCTCTCCATGTTCGATCGTGCCCGTAGTCATCGCGGGCTCCTCAGAGCGCCGTGCCGAGCACCGAAGACAGCTTGGTCTTCAGCGTGTCGGCGTTGAACGGCTTGACAATGTAATTGTTGACCCCGGCCTTCTTCGCCTCGATCACGTTCTCGGGCTTGCTTTCGGCCGTGATCATCAGGAACGGGAGCGACTTGAGCTTCGCATCGGCGCGCACCTCCTTGAGGAGCTGCAGGCCGGTCATCGGCTCCATGTTCCAGTCCGAGATGACCATGTCGTAGGGACGATCGCGCAGCTTCTGAAGTGCCGTGCCGCCGTCCGTCGCTTCGTCGACGTTCTCGAAGCCCAGCTGCTTCAGCAGATTGCGGACGATCCGCAGCATCGTCTTGTAGTCGTCCACGATCAGGATGTTCATGCTGTAATCGACCGACATCGCTTCTTCGTCCTCTGCTCGCGGCCACCGCCACACGTTACTGAAGCGAGACTAGCGGCCGTGCGTTAAGTTGCGGTAAAATCGACGGGATCCGATGAGGACAGAATGTCAGCCGCCGGCCTGCAACGGCTGTTCGCGCTCGGCGAGCTTGGCGGTGACTTCGCGCGCCTTGGCGGGATCCATCGACGCCAGAATCGGTGAGCTGCGCAGCACCTTCATTCGGCTGAGCACGTCGATCAGGATGTCCATTTCCAGACCTTCGAGGATGCGGGCCGCATCCGCCGGCTTCATCTTCTCGTAGATGGAAACGAGGCTGTCGAGCTTCTCCGCCTGCTTCTCGTCGTGCTGCTTCATCAGGTCTTCGATGCGCTTCTGAACCTGGTCGAGTTCGGCGGCCTTCGCCACGAGGCGCGCTTCGGCGGCCTTGGCCAGCGTCTCGCGCATGTCGAGTTCGCGCTCGCGCTTCTCGATGGCCTCGCGCCGCGCCGACAGCTTCTGCAGCAGGTCGATTTCAGTCTGCGTCAGCAAAGCCGGGTCCTTGGGAGGCGCCGGTTCGGCATCCGCCTTCGGTGCGGCGGGCGCCTGCGGCTTCTCCGCTTGCGGCTCCGCGGCGACGGCCGCAGCCACCTGGACCGGTGCGCGCAGGTCCGACATTCCCTGCCAGACGTCCGACACCTTCAGGCTGAACACCGAGGCGGCGACCAGCAGGGTCACGGGAAGCAGTCCCACGCGCGGCAGAAAGCTCTTCGCGTTCATTGCATGCCCTCGATCGCCTTCAGAAGGGAACGTGCATCCGTCGCGGCGGCCGGAGCCGGGGCCGCCGCAGGCGCGGTGGCGCTGGCCGCCAGCGGGGACGCCGGACGCGCGACCGGACGCGCGACCGGACGCGAGCCCGCCTCGAGCCGCTCGGCGGCGCGCTCGCCGCGCTCGACCAGGAACTCGAGATCGCGAATGGCGGCCCTGCCGGAATCGATCCGTTCCTGGAGCGTCCGGCCCGTACTGTCCGCAGCGACCCGAATGCCGTCGAGCCCGGCCACCGCCTGACCGGTCGCAACCTGAAAATCGCGAACGACGGCAGCGAGCTCGTCGCGGTCGTTGCGCAGCTGCGACAGCCGCCGGTTGAGCAGCACACCGTGAACGATCATCGCCACCAGCAGGCCGGCGAGCACCAGGTCCATGAGGAAGGGAATATTCATCGCATGAACTTGTGGCCGTTGGCGCGCTGGTCGATCTGGACGGCGATGTTGCGCCCCTTGCGACCCATGCGGCCGTCGAACATCGGCACGCCGCCGCAGCGGACCTTCACCTGGGACTCGGGCGTCGCATTCAGCAGGATCTGGGTGCCCACCTTCAACTCCAGGATGCTGCGCAGCGGCATCGTCACCTCGTCGAGCACCGCCTCGACCGCGACCTCCGTCTGCCACAGCTCGCTGGCGAGGTGGTTCTCCCAGATCGAGTCGCGGCCGAACTTCTCGCCCATGAACATCTGCAGGAGCAGTTCGCGCACCGGCTCCAGGGTCGCGTAGGGCAGCAGGAGTTCGAGCTTGCCGCCGCGGTCTTCCATGTCGATCCGCAGTTCGACCAGGATCGCGGCGTTCGCCGGCCGCGCGATCGTGGCGAAGCGCGGATTGGTCTCCAGCCGCTCGAAACGGAAGATGACCGGCGACAGGGGATCGAAGGCGGCGGAGATGTCCGCCAGGACCACATGCGCCATGCGCGTGATCAGGTTGCGCTCGATCGTGGTGTAGGGCCGCCCCTCGATACGCATCGCGGTCGTGCCGCGGCGACCGCCCAACAGGACGTCGACGACCGAGTAGATCAGCGAACTGTCGATCGTCATGATCCCGTAATTGTCCCACTCCTCCGCCTTGAAGACGGTGAGCATGGCCGGCAGCGGGATCGAGTTGAGATAGTCGCCGAATCGCACCGAACGCATGTTGTCGAGCGAGACTTCGACATTGTCGGACGTCAGGTTGCGCAGGCTGGTCGACATCATCCGGACGAGGCGGTCGAACACCACCTCGAGCATCGGCAGGCGCTCGTACGAGACGAGCGCGCTGTTGACGATGGCGTGGACGCCGGAGAGTTCCTTCTCGCCCTCGCCCTCGTTGGAGAAGCCGAGGAGAGAGTCGATCTCGTCCTGGTTGAGGGCGCGGTCCGTTCCGGCCGCGAAGGCCGGCTCCTCGCTGTTCTCTTCGCTGTCGGCGGTGGCCATCGCCTCCCACTCGGCAGCGAGCTTGTCCTCGTCCGTCATCGCACCTTCTTCGGCCATGATGGACTCCTACTGGACCAGCATCTCGCGAAAGAGCACGTCGTGGATCTTGATCGGTTCCACGGCGACGCTGACCCGGCGCAACAGTTCCTCGCGCAGCCGCGCCATGCCCGCCGACCCCTGCAGATCGGTGACCCGCAGCTCGCGCAGATAGACCTGGAAATTGTCGATGATGCGCGGCGACAGCGCCTGGAGCTTCGCCACGTCCTCCTGGCTGCCGGCCTCGAGGCTGACGCGGATCTTCAGGTAGTTCGTACGCCGGCCGGTCGAGGTGAGGTTCACGAGCATGTCCGGCACGTCGTAGAAGACGAGTTCCTTCGGTGCCTCCGGCTCGTGCTTCGTCTCGCCGTGCGGCGCCTCGGCATGCTCGGCCCCCGCCTCGCCGCCGCCGCCGAGGTCGATGATGCCGGTGGCGATGAGGCCGCCCGCGCCGCCGCCCAGCAGCAGCAGAGGCAGCAGGATGAAGAGAACCAGCTTCTTCCCTGACTTCCGCTTGGGCGGCAGCCCATCGGCGCCGTCCAGTGCTGCATCGACGGTAGTGGCGTTGGCGGCCATGGGGGCGCGTCCTTGTACTCACGATTTGTCGCTCGGGAGGAACCTAGGGCGGGCTGGTTAACGCGGGGTTTAAGGGTGCCGCCCCGGCACGCTCTGCCCGGCAGAATTTGCCCGCCTGCACCCTCGGCGTCGCGAGAAACGGCGGTTTTCCGCCGATCCGCCGGGTGGCATGGCCAGTGCTATCGGAATGGCACGACCATGTCGGCGAGAGAGACCCGGAAGGCACCATGGACAATGTCGGCTACATAGCCCTGTCGCGGCAAATGACGCTGATGCGGCAGATGGAGGTGGTGGCGAACAATATCGCCAACGCCAACAGCACCGCGTTCAAGGGCGAGCACGTCCTGTTCTCGGAGTATGTGACGCACCCCGCCGCGAACACCAAGGTCTCCTACGTCGAGGACGTCGCGGTCGTCCGCGACCAGCAGCAGGGTCCGCTCTCCCACACCGGCGGAAGCCTGGACCTCGCCATCAACGGCGAAGGCTATTTCGTCGTCGGCACGCCGACGGGCGACCGCTACACGCGGGCCGGCAACTTCCAGCTCAGTCCGGAAGGTGCCGTCGTGACGGGCGACCAGTATCCGCTGCTGGACGATCGGGGCCGCGAGGTCGTGGTACCGCCCGGCACCAACAACGTCGTCGTGACGCCGGACGGCGTCGTCTCGGCAGACGGCAACCGTATCGCGCGGATCCAGCTGGTGGAGTTCGAGAATGGCTACGAACTGCGCAAGTCGCGCAGCGGACTCTACACCACCGACGCGGCGCCGCAGCCGTCGCAGGACAGCCGGATCACCCAGGGAATGCTCGAGCAGTCGAACGTGCAGGCGATCGTCGAGATGACCCGGATGATGGAAATCCTCCGGTCGTTCCAGGGGACCGACAACATGGTCCAGCAGGAACACGAGCGGCTGCGCGACATGATCCGCCGCCTGCCCGACACCCAGCAGAGCTGACGCCACGCCGTCCCCGCGACCCGCAGATTACCAGGATCAGGCTACGATGAGATCATTGAGCATCGCTTCTACCGGCATGCTGGCGCAGCAGCTGAACGTCGAGGTGATTTCCAACAACATCGCCAACGTCAACACGACCGGCTTCAAGCGGCAGCGGGCGGAGTTCCAGGATCTTCTCTACCAGAACCTGCGCCGGGTCGGGTCGAACTCGTCGGACGCCGGCACCGTGGTGCCGTCCGGCATCCAGATCGGCGTCGGCGTGAAGACCGCCTCGGTCTATCGCATCACCGAACAGGGCGACCTGACGGTGACCGAGAACGCGCTCGACATCTCGATCCAGGGCAAGGGCTATTTCCGCGTGGAACTGCCCGACGGCCAGACCGGCTACACCCGGTCGGGTTCGTTCCAGCTCAGCGCCACGGGCGAGATCGTGACCGCCGACGGCTACCGTCTCCTGCCCGGCATCGTCATCGACCCGCAGGCCGTCTCGGTGACGGTCAACGCCAGCGGCGAGGTGATTCAGAAGCTCGACGGCCAGGTCGACGCCACCATCGCCGGCCAGATCGACCTCGCCACCTTCGCCAACGAGGCCGGCCTCGAGGCGACGGGCGACAACATCTACAAGGAGACGACGGCCTCCGGCGCGGCCACCACGGCGACACCCGGCAACGCCGGCTACGGCACGCTCCGCCAGGGCTTCCTGGAAACCTCCAACGTCAACGTGGTCGCCGAGCTGACCAACCTCATCACGGCGCAACGCGCCTACGAGATGAACTCCAAGGTCATCCAGACCTCCGACCAGATGTTGCAGACCCTGACGCAGCTGCGCTGAGGATCCATTTCATGAACCGCCGCACTCTCACCCTGGGCGCCGCGCTCGTCGCGATGCTCTGCACCGCAGCGCTCCCGGCCGCAGCAGAGACCATTCCGCTGCTGCGCGACCAAGCGATCGTCGCCGAGGGCAACGTGCATCTCGGCGACGTCTTCGCCAACGTCGATCAGCAGGCGTCGCGCGTCATCGCGGCCGCTCCCGCGCCGGGCGCACGCATGATCCTCGATGCCGAGCAGCTGATGGCGATCGCCGCGGCGAACGGCATCTCCTGGCAGCCCCGCAGCCGCTTCGACCGAATCACGATCGAACGGGAAAGCCGGGTCGTCGACGCCCGGGAGATCGAACGGCAGCTGGCCGACGCGATCGCCGCGGCAAGCGGCCGTGTCGAGTTCGAGGTCGACGTCGAGAACCGTCAGCAGATCGTCCATCTGCCGGTCGGCGGCGAGGTGCGGATCGAGATCGAGAACCTGCGCGTCGACGCGCGCGGCCGTCGCGCGACGGCGACGCTGCTGGCGCCGAACGGCGACGGCGGCATGAACCGCGTTCCGGTCACCGCCCGTCTGTTCCCGGTGGTCGATGTGCCGGTTCTGCGCGGCCCGGTCATGCCGGGCCAGGCGATCGGCGAGAGCGACCTGGATTGGGCTTCGGTCCGCGCCGACCGCCTGCGGCGCGACATGATCACCGATGCGCGCTGGATGATCGGGATGACGCCGCGCCGGGCGATCACGCCGGGCCTGCCCGTGGCCGTGCGCGACCTCCAGGAGCGCATCGTCGTCCAGAAGAACAGCATGGTGACCATCGTGCTGCGCTCCGGATCCCTCACCCTCACGGCCCGCGGCAAGGCGCTCGAGGACGGCGCTCTCGGCGCTGCGATCCGGGTGCTGAATCCGCGCAGCGATCGGGTGGTCGAGGCCACCGTAATCTCGCCGGACACCGTCGAGATCCAGTCCCTTCAAATGATCGGCGCCGCCCAGGTGCAGGCAGCCAGCAACGTCGCCCTCAAGGCCGGGAGCTATCGATGAACGCCACCAACCGCTTATCGCTTCGCATCCCGGTCCGCCTGGGGGCCGCCTTCTGCCTCGTGCTGGCGCTCGCCGCCTGCGGTAACACGCAGCGCCGC
This sequence comes from Constrictibacter sp. MBR-5, assembly GCF_040549485.1. NCBI lineage: Bacteria > Pseudomonadati > Pseudomonadota > Alphaproteobacteria > Rhodospirillales > Allostellaceae > Constrictibacter > Constrictibacter sp. MBR-5. The sequence continues at coordinate 153,030 of NZ_JBEPTK010000005.1, read as the reverse complement.
CTCGCCGAGGTCGGCCAGGAGCCGAAACTGACGCGGGTCGTCGACCCCACCGCGGTCCCCGGCTACCAGCCGGTCGTCATGCCGATGCCGGCCCCGCAGCCGATGGAACGCTCGGCGAACTCGCTGTGGCGCAGCGGCTCGCGCGCCTTCCTGAAGGACCAGCGCGCCGGCCGCGTCGGCGACATCCTGACCGTCCTGATCCGCATCGACGACAAGGCGCAGCTCCAGAACAAGACCACCCGCACCCGCAACAACACCGAGTCCGCCGGCATCCCCTCCTTCCTCGGCCTGGAGTCGAAGCTCGGCAAGATCCTGCCGAAGGCGGTCGATCCGAGCAGCCTGATCGACATGTCGAGTGACACGTCGAACTCCGGCAGCGGCGCCGTTACCCGCGGCGAGGCGATCAACCTGAAGGTCGCGGCCCTCGTCACCCAGGTCCTGCCGAACGGCAACATGGCGCTCCAGGGCCGCCAGGAGGTCCGGGTGAACTTCGAGGTCCGCGAACTGCTGATCGCCGGCGTCGTCCGGCCCGAGGACATCACCTCGGAGAACACGATCAGCTATGAGAAGATCGCCGAAGCGCGCATCGCCTACGGCGGACGCGGCCAGCTCTCCGACGTCCAGCAGCCGCGATACGGCCAGCAGATCTACGACATCGTCTTCCCCTTCTGAGCGCGCAGCGCATCGTGTTCTCGGGCCGGCCGCAACACTGCGGTCGGCCCGATCGCCGTCGCGGGCCCGCACATGTGCCGATGCTGTCGCTACTCCACGCGGCACAGGTCTCCCAGCAGCATGTTCTCCAGGCTGCGCCGGTCTCGCCGAGAGCGGATCTGGCGCGTGCCGATGGATGTCGGCCTGAGCTGGATGACCTCGCCGTCCGCACGGCACTCGAAACGGCGCTCCGCGCCTGCCAGAAGCTCATCGGGGCCGTAGACGGCGACCACGGTAATCTCGATAGCCTGCAACTTGCGCCGCCAGGCCTGCGGATCATCGGAAGCGACGCGCCCGATCGTCTCGCGCACCACGTCATCGAAGGTCCCGATGTCGATGAAGCATCCGGCACCCAGAGGCCCCTGCTTCAGGGTACGCATCGGATCGCCGGGTCCCGCGTCCTCGTCCAGATTCTCCAGGTCCGTCAGTTGGCAGAGCGCCGACGCATCGGCGGTTTGCAGCCGCGCGACGATGCTCTGGATGTAGATGGGCTCCGCGCTCATGTTGCTCAGCAGGCAGCGCGCCCGCAGGTCTGTCCCGCCTCCCCGGTTCACGAGGATCTTGGCTCGGCGCTCGCGCCGGTAGCCCGCGAGGAACACCTGCAGATATGTCACCCAGACGATCAGCATGCCGGCGTTCGCCAGCACGTTGAGCGTATCGGAATTGTCGCTCAGCCACTGCCACATCGGCCGGTCCATCTCTGTGTTCCGGCCAAACCTTCGGCGGCGCCCATGGTTCCAAACGACGCCCGCGCCGACCGATCGGTGCGATAGGCCGCGAGCGGACCGCCGGGTGCCGGCGATGGGACACGGCGAGGAAACTCCCCTTGCGATCTTCGCACGTGCGGCGCAACCTCCCTCGCACCGCAACATGAGAGGCAGCCATGGCCGGAGCCGTCGCCCCCTCCCCGGGACCGAAAGCATCGCCGCCGGCCGCGCCCGACGCAGATCGTGCCGGAGCGCCGGCCGCCCCCGCTGTCCTGCATGAACGCCTGCTCGCCATGATGGCCGAGTTCCGCGAGAGCGGTCACGTCGATCCGTTCGGCAATCCGATCTCGCGGATGGCCCTGGAACTGACCCGGATGGTCGACCGCGAGGAGATTCGGGCCAGCGACCTGGACGGGTTGGTGCAGCACATGAGTGCGGCGGCTTTCTCTGGACGTGCGACGCGGATGGCCGCCTATCTCGGCACGACCGATCCGACAGAGAACGAGGCCCGCCTGCGCACCGTCATCGACCGGCTCGCTAAGCCGAAGGCCGACGCGGCACCGGTCGACTTCGCCGCCTTCCGCGACACGATCGAGAGCCTGCATTTCGGCGTGGTGTTCACCGCGCACCCGACCTTCGCGCTACCGCTGGACCTATCCCGCGCCCTCGCGCGGCTGGCGGCCGGCCATGCGGGCGGCGCCCCCCTTTCCCCCGACGAACGCGAGGCGGTCGCCGACGCCGCGCGCAAGCGGCATCACCGGCCGCCGACGCGTCTCACGCTCGACGACGAGTTCGCCTGGGCGATGGAGGCGATCGGTCATGCCCAGTCGGCGCTGGCGCGCGTGCATGCCGTGGCGCTCGACGTGGCGCGCACGCATTATCCCGACCAGTGGCGCAGCCTGGTCCCGAGGCTCGTCTCCGTCGCCTCCTGGGTGGGCTACGATCACGACGGCCGCTCCGACATCGGTTGGACCGACACGCTCGGGATGCGCCTCAAGGTCAAGCATGCCCAACTGTCGCAGTTGCGTGACTCCTGCGCGACGCTGCGCTCGGAGCGGCCCGGATCGCCGACGGCACCGACGATCGAGCTGATCGAATCGCTGCTCGCCCTGGCCGCGAACCAGGTCGAGTACCAGATCGAGGCTTCCATACCCGCGGGAGAGAACGCCTCCGACGAGGGTAAGGGGGCGCGCCATGCGGCGGCGTTCGCGCGCCGTCTCGTCGAGGGGCGCGAGCATGCCCTGACCGACGGTGCGCGCCTGACGGAACTGCTCGACCGCGCCATCGCCGCAGCCGAGGACGACGATCGTGCCGCACGCCTCTGCGGGATCCGCAGCGCGCTCGCGACGAATGGACTGGGCGTCGCGCACACGCATTTTCGCCTGAACGCCACCCAGCTGCACAACGCGATCCGTCGGCAGATCGGCCTCGAGGGCGCGCCCGACGACCCGAGCCAGCGGCGCAGCTACGTCAACGCCATCAACGACCTGCTGAACAAGGCCGAGCCGGCGAGCGTGAACATCGGCTCGTTGCTGGCGGAGCGCGCTTCGGCGAAGCGGATGTTCATGATGATCGCCGAACTGGCCAAGCACATCGATTCGGCCACGCCGGTCCGCTTCCTCATCGCCGAGACGGAAACGGCGTTCACCCTCCTGGTCGCCCTCTATTTCGCACGCGTCTTCGGCGTGGAACATCTGGTCGAGATCTCGCCGCTGTTCGAGACCGAAGAGGCCATGGAGCATGGCGACCGGATCATCGAAGACGCGCTGCGCTCGCCGCACTTCCGCAGCTATGTCGAACGGACCGGACGCCTCTGCCTGCAGTTCGGCTTTTCCGATTCCGGTCGCTATGTCGGCCAGATGGCGGCCACCTTCTGGATCGAGCGGCTGCGGCTGAAGATTGCCTCGGCGCTCGCGAAGCACGGCCTGACCGGCGTCCAGGTGGTGCTGTTCAGCACGCACGGCGAATCGATCGGCCGCGGCGGACATCCGGGCAGCATGGCGGACCGGCTGCGCTACGTGGCGCCGCCCGTCAGCCGGGCCGCCTTCCGCGCCGCGGGTGTGGCGGTGAAGGAGGAGACGAGCTTCCAGGGCGGCGACGGCTACCTCTGGTTCCTGTCGCCCGAGACCGCCTTCGCCACCCTCTGCCGCATCGCCGAGTTCGCGCTGACGCCCGACGAGGAGGAAGCCGGCGATCCGATCTACGAGGATCCGGACTTCGCGGCGGAGTTCTTCGCCGTCGTGCACCAGGAGTTCGCGCACATCGTCGACGATCCGGACTATGCCGCGCTGCTCGGCGTGTTCGGCACGAACATGCTGGATCGCACCGGGTCGCGCCCGGTGCGGCGCCAGCACGAGACGATGGCCGGGCCGAAGGAGTTCCAGCATCCCTCGCAGATGCGCGCCATCCCGAACAACGCCGTGCTTCAGCAACTCGGCCTGCTCGCGAACACGGTGAGCGGGTTGGGACGGGCCGCCTCGAAGGACCTGGAACGTTTCCGGGTGATGCTGAGCCAGTCGCCACGCTTCCGGCGCGCCATGGCGATCGTCGCCTACGGCATGTCGGCGAGCGACCTCGACGTCCTGCGTGCCTATGTCGACACCCTCGATCCCGGCGTCTGGCTGAGCCGCTCGGCACGGACGCGCAACCCCGCCCGCCGCGAGGAACTGCGCTTCATCGCCGGGCACCTGGAACGCGGTAACGTTCTGGCGCGGCTACTGAAAATCTTTCGAAGGCTACAGGCAGACCAGCTCCTGCTGCGCGACCTGATGGCGGATGTCGAGGCGGACGGCGAACTGCCGGACACCGCCCTGGCCCCCGAAGCCCGCGCCGACCTGGCCCTCCTGCACGCGATCCGGGTCGCGCTCGTACACCGGATCTACCTGCTCGGCAGCCACATTCCCGAGTTCTCGCCGTTCGAGAACATGACCCGGGCGGACATCGTGCAACTCCTCGTACACCTCGACGTCGACAATGCGATCGAAGTGCTGAAGCAGGTGTTCCCGCGACGGGACGCGGCGGCCGTGAGGGACATCGATTTCGCAGAGCCCGCGAACTACGTCGCAGACGCCGGCCAGACCTACGAGCAGGAGCACCTGACGGTGTTCGAGCCGATCGCCGCACATCTCGAACTGATCCGGCGAGTCAGCGGTGCCATCACCCACCGCATCGGCGCTCTGGGATAACTCCCCGTCAGTTCGTCCCCGGCGCCCGGCTCCACGCCTCTCGCAGGTCCTCCATGGCGTAGTCGAAATGGGTCTTCGAAGTCTCCCAGTCGCCACCTGCCGTCTGGTTCATCCGCTGCCAGCTCTCCTTGGCGACGATCCACTTCTCGTTCAGCGCGGCACCCTGCTCCATCGCGTCGTTGTCGCCGCGAAGATTGGCCGTCTGCCGATATTCCGCGATGCGACTTTCCCATGCCCGGAGCCGCTGCTCCGATTGCTGGTTGAACCTTTCGCGCGGCAGGGTCGCCTCGCGCTGATCGGGCGTCGCGGCGAGCGGACGCGTGTTGCCGGGATTGCCCGGCTGCATCGTCGCCGCCTCGGGGTCGTACCCGGGAGCGGTCTGAGGCACCTGCTGGGCGACCGCAGCCGCGGAACAGACTGCGACTGCGAGTGCGATCACGGACGGCTTGAACACGACATGACCCTTCCTGGCATTGAGAGGTTCGGCCGGTAGCGACATTGGAAGAACCCAAGCGTGCACCGGCCGGTTCCGGCGACCCGCGCCGCCACGGGAGCGGCGCGCGTCGCCGGGAGCAGCCCGGGCTGCCGCATCAACGGGCCGAGAGTTCCCCGAGAGTCGTGACGGCTCGCTCCGAAAGGCGAACCGAACCGCTGCCGGGGTCCGCGACCAGGGCTTCCATCGGAAGCGCGATCACGGATCCGCCGATGATGACGGGAGCTTCGTTGCCGGGGACACGCCGGTCGACGAACGGCCCCAGGACCAAGCCCATCTGACGGTGCTGCCGATCGAGCCTGACGAGCACGTCGTTCGGCGTTCCAGCGTCGGTGATCGTATCGACGATCTCGCCGATTCGCTTACCGTGCATCGTCACCGATCGTCCGACCAGCGCCGCGGGATCTGCCGCTGCCTGCTGGGCGGGGCGCTTCGCGGTATCGGCGGCTGCAGCTAGGCGCGCGCTCGCCTCGGCCCCGCTCCAGGGTGCGGCTGCGACCACGACCGCCGCGACCGCCACGGCCGGCAGGCATAGCCCGCCATACACCGATTCCGATGACTTCAAGTGCAATGGCTTTGCGAGAATCTTGTTCATGATGGTCTCCGTCTGTGCGATCTCCGTTTGTGGCGCGGGAGCCCCAGCCCGCATGCGGCCGAGCCGGCCGCACACGGGGCGCCGCCCGGCGATCACTGCCGCGGCGCAAACTCGTTGAGGGTCGTGACGGCGCTATCTGAAAGACGCAGGTTGCCGCCTTCCAGGCCCTGGCTGAACGCCTCCATCGGGACGGCGATGACGGTACCGCCAACGATCACCGGGGACTCGTTGCCGGTCATCTTGCCGGCGCCACGGGAGCCGAGCACGACTCCCATCTGGTAGTGCTGCTCGTCCAGCTCGATCAGCACGTCGTTCTTGGTGTTGTCGCGCTTCACCGTGTCGACGACCTCACCAATCCGGTCGCCGTTCATCATCACAGAGCGACCGGTAAGGGTCTCGCCAGCGGTCGCCGCCGCGTCCCGCGCCTGCACCGCCGGTGCCGCCGCAGCCGCGACCGCCAGCCCGGTGCCGGCCGCCAGCGCCGCCGCACGGATGGTCTTCGGGACAATGCTCAGCATCGTCGGGGTTGCTGCATTCATGTCAGCCTCCTTGTTGCCAGACTTGTATGGCTTCGATGCCACCCCTGCACCGTATCTGTCGGTCCGACGAGATCCTGGGGCGGCGACCGTCGTGACGCGCGGTGCGCTGCACCCGTCGGGCGTCACGATCGACTCGGCCAACAAGGCGAAGCCGAGCGGGTTCCATCGGTCGCTGCGGAAACCCGCTGATCACATTGGTTGTGCGCCCTCGGAACAGGACGGCACCGCCGGCGTTGCGCAATCAGGGGCCCGTCGCCGGCCGCAGTGGCGCCACCGGCGCCACGTGGCCGTCTGCTGAGCAGCCACGGCGTCAGGTACCGGCAACCGAAACCAGCGGGGCACGACGATGAAGAAGCTCGAATGCGCGGTCGCAGCAGCGGCGCTCGCGGTCTCTGCAATAGCTCCGGCGGGCCATCTTCAGGCACAGCCACGCTCGATGACGGTCGAAGAGGTCACCCTGCCCCTCGCCAGTTGTGCAACGCGCGAGACGCTTTGGCTCGACCTCTACCAGGTGGCCTTGTACCTGCCCGACGGAACGCCTCTCGACCCGTCCGCTATTCTCCGGCCGGAGACGCCGAAGATCGTCAGACTGCACGTGACATATGACGGCGAGGTGCCCGAGGACATTCCCGAGGCATGGCAACAACGAGTCCGGGCAGAGACTGAGCGCGAACTCCAGAACATTTACAGCGGGTTGAGTACCGGCGACGTCGTCCTCCTGGCCCACCGGCCGGGCGACGGAACGACGGTGATGGTCAACGGCAGCGTGGCGAAGGCGGACCAGAGCGGCCGCCTGGTAGCCGACCTCCTCGGCGCACTGATCGGGGACGATCCGACCTCGAACAACATGAAGCGCCTGCTGCTCGCGCGAGGCTCCTGCTGATCGCCGTCCCTTTCGGTGAGACGCAGGCGCGGTTCACGGCGCGGCGGCGCTTGACGGGCGCCTGCGACGCGATCTCCCAGCGGATCGGCGCGCCGGGAAAGACAAGGCGACGACGATCGCGCCGGGTTCGCGGGCTTCGCACGGCCCGCCTGGGCAGGAGTGTCTGAATGGCCTGCATCAGCTCCTCCAGCTTCACCGGCTTGTTCAGCCTCGCGCAGTTCTCGAGCGCGATATCGCGCAGCGTCGCAGTGGACATATCGCCGGTCAGCATGATCGCAGCGCGAAATGGAACAGCGATATGACCCGGGCCGGGGGTTTGGGCCGGAGGTAGATGAGGAGGTTCCGGGACGACTTCAGATCGAGCCGGGAGAACGGCGGATCGGCCTAGACGTCCTGCGATCCGGAACCGGTGCCGGCGCGGTGGCGACGATCCTGTCGAGAGGCTTCCTCCACTGCGTCCACATGAGCGGCTCGGAGCGTCGGGCCGGCAGGCTGGGGCCGGACGCCGTGTTCGTGCAGAAGCCCTTCACGGATATGGAGTTTGCCCGCGCTATCGACGACGCGATGGCAATCAGCGCCGCCGCCTGATCCGGCGCCGGCGCCGCTCGCCCGCGGGCTACGCCGGAGCCGCGATCCGGCGCTGCAGATGGAGCCAGATCAGGGCGACCGCGACGATCGCCAGCAACGGCACCACGGCGAGGTTGACCGTCTCCCAGCCGAGCAGGTTGAGCAGGCCGCCCGAGGAGAAGGCCGCGGTCGCAGTGGTGGCGAACATCGCGAAATCGTTCAGTCCCTGCACCTTCGCGCGTTCGGCCGGGCTGTGGACCGTGGTGAGCAGCGTCGTGGCGCCGATGAACATGAAGTTCCAGCCGACGCCCAGCAGGGCGAGCGCTATGGCGAAGTTGAAGAATGCGACCCCGGCCAGGTTGAGCGCCACGCAGGCGAGATTCACCAGGACGCCGACGGCGATGATATTGGTCGCGCCGTATCGGCGGATGAGGCTGCCCGTGAAAAAGGACGGCGCGAACATCGCGAAGATGTGCAGCTGGATCACCGTCGCCGAATCGGTGAATCCGAAACCGCAGCCGTACATCGCGAGCGGCGTCGACGTCATCACCAGCGACATCGTTGCATAGCCGAAGATGCCGGAGAGCAAGGCGACGACGCATGCCGGCTGGCGGAGGATCTCACCCAACGACCGGCCCGCCGGCGCGGCTCTGTCGACGACGGGTCGCGGTATCCGCACCTGCGACACGACGACCGCCGTCACGGCGTAGAAGCAGGCGAGACCGGCGTAGGCACCGGCATAGAGCACGGGCGAAAACAGGCCGACGGTCGCCTTCGCCACCTCGGGCCCGATGAAGGCGGCGAACAGTCCACCCGCCATGACCCAGGAGATGGCCTTGGCGCGGAAGGCCTCGCCGGCCGTGTCGGCCGCCGCGAACCGATAGAAGACGGCAAATCCGTTGGCGAACCCGGCCATCAGGATGGCGAAGGTGAAGAGCACGAAGTCGGCCGCGAATACCGCATATATCGCCGTCAGGGCGCCGAGAAAGCCGATCGTCGCACCGATGAGAAACCCGTTCCGCCGCCCCAGGCGCTGCATGATGAACGACGCCGGCAGCGTCGCGCACATGATCCCGACATGGTGGAACGCGATGGGCAGCGTCGCCAACGTCTTGTCGGACGCGAGCAGATGCCCCACGAGCGGCGAGGTCGAGATCATCAGCGATGTGCCGCTCATATAGAGCGCCTGGCACATCGCAAGCAGAAGCGCATTGCGCTTGGCGGGATCGGCGAAGAGCACTGCGGGATATCCAGTCGGCGCCAGAGGAAGCCGGACCTTACGCCCCCGCCCTGACCGCGTGCAATGTCATGCCGGCATGACTGAGATGTCAGGAACGCCGGTCCTGGACCCACTGGAAGAACAGGCCGGCCACGACCTCCCGTCCGGCGATGCGCCTCGCACGTTCGAGAAGCCGCCCGCGCGCCACTTCGAGATCGACCGTTGCATCGTTCGGCCACTTCTGCGCGAGGAGGCCGTGCAGTTCGACGTTGAACGCGTCCTCGATCCGCCGCATCGACACCATGACGGGGCTGTGATCCTCGCCCGGCGTCACCTCGATCACGATGTTCAGCGACAGCCGCCCCTTGATCCGGCCGTCCCGGATGACCGGGACGGTCATCGTGCGCATCGGCACGAATACGCCGGGAGCGCCTTCCTGGGGTGGCTGTGCCGGCTCGCCGCCTCCGCCCTGTGACGCACGCGCATGCGCGGTGCCGCTGTCCAGGCAGAAGGAGACGCCGCCGAAGGCCAGCAGCAGGAGGACGGAGAGGATGAAACGGATGCTTTGCATGACGGGCAGAAGGACCCGGGGCCGGTGAAAGCGGCCTTAATGGCTCACACGTGCGAGAAGCCGCGGCGGGTCAAAGTGACCGGCCGGCCGGCGGAATCGCGGAGGTCGACCCCCCTGCCCGCCACGATGCGTCCGATTGCCGCAACCCCGGCGCCGCAGGCGCGTCCCGCGGCGGCGATCGCGGCGGCGTGGGCGGCCGGCGCCGTGAAGACGAGTTCGTAGTCGTCGCCGCCGGCCAGCGCCTCCAGCAGAAGGTCGGGCCGTGCGGCCACGATCCGCCGGGCGGCATCGGATAGCGGCACCGCCGCCATGTCGACGACCGCCCCGACGGCCGACGCCTCGCACACGTGCCCGAGGTCCGCCAGCAGCCCGTCGGAGACGTCCGCGCAGCCGTGCGCCAGACGAGGTCCACCGCCCTCGCCCGCCAGCGCCATGCCCAGCGCCAGACGCGGCTCGGGAAACCGGAAGGCTTCGGCCAGGAACGCGCGGTCGCCCGGCCCGGCACCCGGAAGATCGCGGTCCTGCACCGCCCAGAGACCGAAGAGGCCATCGCCGATGGGCCCGGACACGAAGACCGTGTCGCCTGCCGCCGCGTCGCTGCGCAGCAGGGCGCGGCCGTGCGGGACCGAGCCGAACGCGGTCAGCGTCAGGGTCAGCGGCCCGGGCGTCGACACGGTGTCGCCGCCGGCGAGGGCGATGCCGTAGCGGGCCTGCTCTCCGGCCAGTGCGTCGGCGAACGTCTCGATCCAGCCGTCGTCGATGGCTGCGGTCCAGGCGGTGTTCAGCAGGTAGCCTTCGGGCCGTGCCCCCTTGGCCGCGAGATCCGAAAGGTTCACCCGCATCAGCCGCCGCGCGACGTGGTCGGGGGCCTCGCCCTCGGGAAAATGGATGCCTTCGACGATCGTGTCGGTCGTCACGATGAGGTCGCGTCCCGCTTCCGGCACGATCCTCGCGGCATCGTCCACGAGACCGAGGGCGGCCGGGCTCGACGCGGCGAGCGGCGCGAAATAGCGCCGGATCAGCTCGAACTCACTGCTCCGGCGCACTCGGTCCACGGTCGCCGCCCCCATACTCGGCGGTGCGCGCCCCGCGCGCGACCCTGTCCAGGATGCCGTTCGCCAGCGACGCCTCGCGCTCGGAGAAGAAGTCGCCGGTGATATCGACATATTCCGCCAGCACGACCCGCGGCGGCACGTCGGGCATGGCGATCAGTTCGTAGGCCGCGGCACGCAGGATGGCCCGCAGCACGACCTCGATCCGCGGCACCTGATGACCGGGGGCCATGGCCTCGGTCAGCAGGGCGTCGATCTCCGTCTGGCGCTCGACGACCCCGCGCAGCAGCACAGTGAAGAACTTCGGGTCGGCGTTGAGGTGCATGCCCTCGTCGGTCTGACCGAGGCGGTGCTGCTCGAACTGGCGCAGCACGGCCTCGGGCTTCTCGCCGTTCAGGTCGATCTGGTAGAGCGCCTGGACCACGGCCAGCCGTGCCATGCGCCGCCGCGACGGCTTCGTCCCGCCCTCGCCCCGCCTGCTACCCGTCGTCTGCGTCATCAAGATGCCCCGGCGGCGAAGCGGCGTTTCAAGGCGATCATGCCGAGACATGCGCGTACGGCCTCGCGTCCCTTGTCCTTGCCTTCCGGCGACGCCCGCACCCGCGCCTGCGCGCCGTTCTCGGTCGTCAGCAGGCCGAATCCGACGGGAACGAGGCGCTCCACCGCCATGGTCTGCAGCGCGCGGGCGACCTCGTTGCAGATGAGGTCATAATGGCTCGTCTCGCCACGGATGACGCAGCCGAGGCCGAGATAGCCGTCGAACCGCCGCCCGCCGCGCGTCCCGGCGTCCAGCGCGAGCGCGATCGCGCCCGGGATCTCGAACGCACCGGCCACGTCGATCCGCTCCCACGTCGCGCCCTGTTCCTCGAGAGCGGCGACGGCTCCCCGGCAGAGATCCTCGACGATCTCGGTATAGTACGGCGCCACCACGAGCAGGACGTGCGGCGCGGCTCCTTCGGACATGGTCGGTATCCTCGATCAGACGATTTCGCGCGACGACATCCCGTGGATACCGTCGCCGGGCCGGAATATCTCCGCCGGACCTAGTGCGGGATCGGTCGCTGCTCGATCACGCGCAGTCCGTAGCCGTCCAGTCCCACGATCGTCCGCGGCGTGTTCGACAGCAGCACCATGTCCCGGACGCCGAGATCGAGGAGGATCTGGGCCCCCATGCCGTAGTCGCGCAGCTCGCGGCTGTCGGGCTGGAAACCGTCCTTCTGATCCTTCTTGATCCGGTCGGAGACCGAACTGAGACGCGATTCGCGGATGATGACGATGACGCCCCGCCCGGCGGCGCCGATCGCGCGCATGGCACGGTGCAGTTCGCCGCCGCGATCGTGCGCGCGGTCACCCAGCACGTCCTCGATGATGTTGACCGCGTGCATGCGCACCAGCACAGGCTCCGGCCCGTCGAGATTGCCCTTCACCAGTGCGATGTGTTCAGCCTGGTTGACCTTGCTGCGGTAGACGATCAGCCGGAAATCGCCGCCATACTGGCTGTCCAGGTGCGATTCGACCATCTTCTCGACCAGCCGGTCGTAGCGGCGGCGATAGGCGATGAGGTCGGCGATCGAACCGATCTTGAGCCCGTGATGGCGCGCGAACTTCACCAGGTCCGGCAGCCGCGCCATGGTGCCGTCGTCGTTCATGATCTCGCAGATCACGGCGGACGCGTTAAGGCCGGCGAGCCGGGCGATGTCGACCGACGCCTCGGTGTGGCCGGTGCGGACCAGCACGCCGCCGTCCCGGGCCTCCAGCGGGAAGATGTGGCCGGGCGTGACGATGTCCTCGGGCCCCTTGGACGTGTCGATCGCCACCGCGATGGTGCGGGCGCGGTCGGGTGCCGAGATGCCCGTGGTGATCCCTTCCCGCGCCTCGATCGACACGGTGAACGCCGTCGTCTGCCGGCTGCGCGACGCGCGCGGCATCATCGGGATGCCGAGCTGCTTGATGCGCTCGCCCGTAAGTGCGAGGCAGATCAGGCCGCGGCCGAAACGGGCCATGAAGTTGATCGCCTCGGGGGTCGCCATCTGCGCCGGGATGCAGAGATCGCCTTCGTTCTCGCGGTCCTCGTCGTCGACCAGGATGAACATCCGGCCGTTGCGCGCCTCCTCGATGATGTCCTCGCTGGGGCAGAGGGCTTCGAGGTCTTCGGGCCGGCGCTCGGAAGCAGCCGGGTCGAAGCGCGCGAGATTGTCTAGTTCTTTCGCCACGTCGGTCCGTTCTCCATCAGCCGGGCGACGTACCGCGCCAGCATGTCGATTTCCATGTTGACCCGATCGCCCGGCGCCAGCTCCCCGAGGGTCGTTTCGGTCTGCGTATGCGGGATGAGGTTCACCCCGAAGCAGCCGTCCTCGACTTCGTTTACCGTCAGCGAGACCCCCTCGATGGTCGCCGACCCCTTTTCCGCGATGAAGGCGAACAGCTCCGCCGGCGGCCGGAACGAAAGCCGCAGGCTGTCCCCCTCGGGACGCCGCGCCACGACCTCGGCCACGCCGTCGACGTGCCCCGACACGAGGTGTCCGCCCAGTTCGTCGCCCAGTTTCAGCGCGCGTTCCAGGTTGATCCGTGTCCCCTCGTGCCATCCGCCCAGGGTCGTACGGCTCAAGGTCTCGGCCGACGCCTCGACGGCAAACCAGCCCGGCCCCTTTTCGACGACCGTCAGGCAGGGGCCGGAACATGCGATCGACGCGCCGATCGCGATGCCCGCGGTGTCGTAGGCGGTGGCGATTTCGAACCGCGTATCGCCTCCGGCAACCACGGTCCGCACGTGCCCGACATCGGTAATGATCCCCGTGAACATGTCGCAAACCTAGCCTTGCCGCGCGAAGGTTTCCAGGGCGTCATCGCCGACGGTCTCGACGGCGAGGCGCCGGAACCGCGGCGCCGCGGCGAGCGATCCCAAACCCAATGGTCCCGATACGGGGCGACCGTCGCCACCGATCACCATGGCTGCGCGAAACCAGTATAGCCGGTCGACGAGTCCTGCGGAAAGAAGGGCGGCACCGATGATGCCGCCTCCCTCGACGAGGACGCGGGTCAGACCGAGCGCACCGAGTGCGCCGAGTGCGGCGGCGAGATCGGGCCGTCCGCCCGCACCGACTTCGGCGACCCGCACGAGCCGCACACCGGCGGATTCCAGTGCAGCGGCGCGCGCCGGATCCGCATCTGCGCGGCAGACGATCCAGGTCGGCACGTCCGTCGCGGTCCGCACGACCCTGGCCGTGAGCGGAATGCGGAGCCCGCTGTCGAGGACCACCCGCACGGGCGACCGGTCCTCGAGCCCCGGAAGGCGGCATGTCAGGTCGGGATCGTCGACGACCGCGGTCTCGCTGCCGACCAGGACGGCGTCATAGGTGGCGCGCAGCGCATGCGCGCGGGCACGCGCCGCCTCGCCGGTGATCCAGCGGCTTTCGCCCGAAGCGGTGGCGATGCGGCCGTCGAGGGTCGTGGCCGTCTTCAGCGCGACCAGTGGCCGGCCCTCCCGGATGCGCAGGAAGAAACCCGCGTTGGTCTCGGCAGCCACCGAAGCGCCGACCCCGGTCACCACGTCGATGCCGGCCGCACGCAGGCGCGCGAGTCCCCCGCCGCTGACGCGGGGATCGGGATCCTCCAGGGCGACGACGGCGCGGGACACGCCGGCGCCGATCAGCGCCTCGGTACAGGGCGGCGTCTTGCCCCAGTGATTGCATGGCTCGAGCGAGACATAGGCGGTGGCGCCGCGCGCCGCCTCGCCCGCACGGCGGAGGGCCTCGGTCTCGCCGTGCGGTCGCCCGCCCGGCTGCGTCCAGCCGCGCCCGACGACCCGGCCGCCGGCCACCAGCACGCAGCCGACGGACGGATTGGGCCAGACCCTGCCGAGCCCGCGCTGGGCCAGCCCCAGCGCCGCGTCCATGAAACGGGCGTCCATGTCCGCTGCGCCGGCCCGGTCAGTCGCCCGGGGCACCGATCGTGCCGACGAAATCCTCGAAATCCTTCGCTTCGCGGAAATTCCGGTAGACCGACGCGAACCGCACATAGGCTACCGGATCGAGAGTGGACAGCGCCGCCATCACCCCCTCGCCGATCTTCTTCGCCGGTATCTCCGTCTCGCCCGACGTCTCGAGTTGGCGGACGAGGCTGCTGATGACCCGTTCGACGCGTTCGTCCTCGACCGGCCGCTTGCGCAACGCCACCCGCATCGACCGCTCCAGCTTGTCGCGGTTGAAGGGTTCGCGCTGGCCGTTCGACTTCACGACCATCAACTCGCGCAGATAGACGCGCTCGAAGGTGGTGAAGCGCGCGCCGCAACCCGGACAGAAGCGACGGCGTCTGATGGCCGTGTTGTCCTCGGTCGGACGCGAGTCCTTCACCTGGGTGTCGTCGTGCTGGCAGAACGGACAGCGCATCCTTCAGCCTCCCCTGCGGCCGGCCGCGCTCACAATCCGGCGTAGATCGGGAAGCGCCCGCAGAGCGCCAGAACCTTGTCCCCGACCTCGCGCTCGACCGCACTGTTGTCGTCGGGATTGGCCCGGACGCCGTCGAAGACGTCGGCGATCAGTTCGCCGACCTCGCGAAACTCGGCGGTGCCGAAGCCGCGCGTCGTCGCCGCCGGCGTGCCGAGGCGGAGCCCGGAGGTGATCGCCGGCTTCTCGGGGTCGAAGGGGATCGCATTCTTGTTGCAGGTGATGCGCGCCCGCTCCAGCGCCGCCTCGGCCACCTTGCCGGTCAGCTTCATCGGCCGCAGGTCGACGAGCATCAGGTGCGAATCGGTGCCACCGGACACGATGTCGAGCCCGCGCCCCATCAGCGTCTCGGCGAGCGCGTTGGCGTTCGCCACCACCTGCTTGGCATAGTCGACGAACTCCGGGCGCAGCGCCTCGCCGAAGGCGACCGCCTTCGCGGCGATGACGTGCATCAGCGGGCCGCCCTGCAGGCCCGGGAACATCGCCGAGTTGATCTTCTTGCCGATCTCCTCGTCGTTGGAGAGGATCATGCCGCCGCGCGGCCCGCGCAGCGTCTTGTGCGTCGTCGTCGTCACCACATGCGCGTGCGGCAGCGGGCTAGGGTAGACGCCTGCGGCGACGAGGCCGGCGAAGTGCGCCATGTCCACCATGAAGAAGGCGCCGACCTCGTCCGCGATCGCGCGGAAACGGGCGAAGTCGATGATGCGCGGATAGGCGGAACCACCGGCGATGATGAGCTTCGGCTTGTTCTCGCGGGCGAGGCGCTCGACCTCCTCGTAGTCGATCAGCCCGTCCTGGCGGCGCACGCCGTACTGGACCGGCTTGAACCACTTGCCCGAGAGGTTCGGGGCCGCGCCGTGCGTGAGGTGGCCGCCGGCGGCGAGCGACATGCCCAGGATGGTGTCGCCGGGCTGCACGAGCGCGAGCATCACGCCCTGGTTCGCCTGCGCGCCCGAATGGGGCTGCACGTTGGCGAAGGCGCAGCCGAAGAGCTGGCGCGCCCGCTCGATGGCGAGACGCTCCGCGACGTCGACGAACTCGCAGCCGCCGTAGTAGCGCCGTCCCGGATAGCCCTCGGCGTATTTGTTCGTCAGGACCGATCCCTGGGCGTCCAGCACCGCGCGAGACACGATGTTCTCGGAGGCGATCAGCTCGATCTGCTCCTGCTGGCGACGGAGTTCGTCGCGGACGGAGCCGAACAGCTCGGGGTCGCTGTCGGAGAGGCGGTCGTCGAAGAAACCGTTCCGCTGCTGCGGGGCGGCCTTGCTGGCGAGCGACATGGGGAGAAGAGCTCCTGCGTCGGCAAACGGAAGTGGCGCCGGACGGAACTGCCCGCCCAGCGTCGGCACACCCTACCAAGTCTCGTCGTCGGGTGCCAGTCGGGCACCAATGGCGGTTCCGAAGCGGCGGTATCAGGCCTGCTTGGCGTCGATCAGCCTGCGCCGAATCTCGCGCGTGCGGCGGATCCGCTGCTCGATCTCCTCGCCCTCGCCCCAGCGAATGGCGCGCTGGAGACGGGCCAGATCCTCCTGCATGCGCTGGCTCACTTCGAGCAGCGCGTCGCGATTGTTCAGGAAGATGTCGCGCCACATGATCGGGTCCGACGCCGCGATCCGCGTGAAGTCGCGAAAGCCGCTCGCCGCGAACTGCACCACTTCCTGCTGCAGGTGCTCGCCCAGGTCGGAGGCCGTTCCGACGATCGTGAAGGCGATCAGGTGCGGCAGGTGCGAGGTGACGGCCAGGACCTGGTCGTGATGGCCGGGATCCATCACCTCGATCATCGCGCCGCAGGCACGCCACAGCTCCGACAGCCGGTCGACCGCAGCCCTATCCGTGCCCGGCGGCGGCGTCAGGATGCACCAGCGGCCGTCGAACAGTTCGGCGAAGCCCGCTTCCGGGCCCGAATGCTCGGTGCCGGCGATCGGATGGCCGGGGACGAAGTGCACGCCCTCCGGGATGCACGGTCCCAGGTCGCGCACGACGCACTGCTTGACCGACCCAGTGTCGCTGACGATGGCACCGGGCGAAAGGGCCGGCCGCATCGCAGCGCCGATGTCGGCGAAGGTGCCGACCGGCGTGCAGACGACGACCAGATCGGCGCCGCGTACCGCCTCGGGCACCGACGACGTCGTGCTGTCGGCGAAGCCCAGCCGTTCCACCGACGCGAGGACCTCCTCGCTGCTGTCGCAGGCGACCACGTGACCGGCCAGGCCGCCGCGCCGGATCGCCCGCGCCAGCGAGGAGCCGATCAGGCCGATGCCGATCAGTGCGATACGGTCGAAAACTGGTTTGTCCGCCATCTCTGCCCGAATGGGTGCGCGCCGGCCCGTGGGCCGGCGCATGAAGCTAGGATCAGCGCAGGAAATCCGCGACCGCCGCCACGACGGCGCGCATGTCGTCCTCGCTGCCGATCGTGATGCGCAGGCAATCCGGCAGCCCGTAGCCCGCGACGCGACGCGGAATGATACCCCGTCCGTTGAGGAAGGCGAGCGCCGCCTCTGCCCGCTCCGACGACGGGAAGCGCACGAGGACGAAGTTGCCCACGGCGGGCGTCGTCTTCAGGCCGAGCGCCTCGAGTTCGGCGGCCGTCCAGGCCAGCCAGCGCTCGTTGTGCGCGCGCGCGGCATCGACATGGGCCACGTCGGCCATCGCCGCCGCACCCGCCGCCAGCGCGGCCGCGTTGACGTTGAACGGTCCGCGAATCCGGTTCAGGACGTCGGCGACCCCGGGCGGGCAGTAGGCCCAGCCGAGGCGTAGCGCCGCGAGGCCGTAGATCTTGGAGAAGGTCCGCGTCATCACGACGTTGTCGTTCGCCTCGACCAGCCGCACGCCGGGCTCGTAGTCGTTGCGCGTGACGTACTCGGCATAGGCGGCGTCGATGACCAGCAGGACGCCCGCCGGGAGCGAGGCGCGTAGCCGCTCCACCTCCTCTGCCGGAACGTAGGTTCCGGTCGGGTTGTTCGGGTTGGCCAGGAACACGATGCGCGTCCGCGGCGTCACCGCCTCGAGGATCGCATCGATGTCGGCGGTCAGGTTGGTTTCCTTGACCACCACGGGCGTCGCCCCGACCGACTTGGTGACGATCGGGTACATCAGGAAGCCGTGCTCGGTGTAGATCACCTCGTCGCCCGGACCGGCATAGCCGCGGGCCAGAAGCGACAGCAGTTCGTCCGACCCGCCGCCGCAGACGATGCGGGCGGCATCGAGGCCGTAACGATGCGCGATCGCCTCGCGGAGCTTGGTGGAGCCGCCGTCGGGATACTCGTGCAGCTTGTCGGCGAGCGCCTTGAAGGCTTCGATCGCCCGCGGGCTGGGGCCGAGCGGATTCTCGTTCGACGAGAGCTTGATGACGCGGGCATGACCCGCGATCGAGGATTCGCCGCCGACATAGGCGGCGATGTCCATGATGCCAGGACGGGGCTTCAGTTCGGACATGATCAGGCGACCGCCGTTTCGCGGGACATCGTGGAGCCGATCGGCATCGCATAACCGCCGAGCGAGAAGGCCCGGGTAATCGGCAGACGCCCGCGATCCGTGACGCGCGCCAGACGCGGGTCGTCGCGCAGGACCATCTCCTCGGCCTCGAACAGATGCAGGTTTCCGCCGGGTCCCTTCACCGCCTCGGCCACGAGCGGACGCACCGTCAGGCCGACAGCCCGCAGCTCGGCGACCAGGCTGCCGACGCTCGCCTCACCGGCGGATTCGACCGCGAGATAGGCCCGATCGTCGCCGGTGCGCTCGGGATCGACGTTCGCCAGAAGGAGCGCGCCGCCGGGCTGGCCGGTGACGTCCAGGATGGGGATGCGCGCAACGATGCTGGGGGCGTTGGTGTCGTCGGTGGCCACGGCGGCCCACCACGGCTCGCCGTCGTCGTCCTGCGGCATAGGCAGCACGCCGATGCCGGCGGTGCCGCCGCGGACGGCCGCGACGACCTGCTGCGCGCGGTGATACGGCGTATAGGTAGCGCCCGCACCGTAATGATCGCGCGCCATGTCCCAGTAATCGCCGCGGCCCGGCGGCGCATAGACGGCGACGGCGATCTCCGTCTGGACGCGCAGCTGGCCCGTCATGATCTCGCGCCAGATGCGCACGAGGGAGGCCACAGGGAAGCGGCCGGTGTGGCGCTCGATAAGGCTGCGCAGCACGAGAGCCTCTCGGCCCGGACGGAAGAACTGCGGCCGCGAACCGGCACCGGCGGGATTCTCCCGCGCCTTCGCGCGGCCGACTTCCTCGACCACGGCGGTGCGCTGCATCAGCAGGTCGTGCATGGCCGCGTCGATCCTGTCGATCTCGCGTCGGAGTTCGTCGAGCGTCGGTTCGGATGGCGGCATCGGGGGTGAATCCCAGGAAACGCGGGCAGCGCGAGGGTCGACAGTAGTAGTAGCGCGCCCCCCGGAAATCAAAGAAAACATTGACAGGCGAGGCCACACCCGTACCTATCGTGCGCCGGTCTCGGGGCAATGCCCCAAGCGTCGAACCAAGGCCCGGAAAGCCGGGCAGAGGGAGCAGCCTGCCAGTGTCCGAAACCGCGCCGGCGGCCCGTGCCGACTGGCCCGCCTTCGAGAACCTGCCGGGACGGCAGCTTGTATGCGACTCGCCGCTCCTGCTGGAGTGCGGCCGCGAGCTTCCACGCCCGGTGCTGGCCTACCAGACGTATGGCGAGCTGAACGGGGACAAGTCCAACGCCATCCTCGTCTGCCATGCGCTGACCGGCGACCAGTTCCCGGTGGAGCGGCATCCGATCACCGGCAAGCCCGGCTGGTGGGAAATGCTGATCGGCCCCGGCCGGCCGATCGACACCGACCGCTACTTCATCCTGTGCGTGAACGTGATCGGCGGCTGCATGGGCTCGACCGGTCCGCAGCACGTGAACCCGGAGACCGGCAAGGTCTACGGGCTCGACTTCCCGGTCGTCACGATCAAGGACATGGTCAACGCCGCCTTCCGCGTCGTCGACCATCTCGGCATCGACCAGCTGTTCAGCGTGATCGGCGGCTCGATGGGCGGCATGCAGGTGCTGCAGGCGGCGGCGAGCTACCCCGATCGGGTCTTCTCCGCCCTGCCCGTCGCAACGGCCGCACGCCACACCGCGCAGAACATCGCCTTCCACGAGGTCGGCCGCCAGGCGATCATGGCCGACCCGGACTGGCGCAACGGCGAATACATGCTCTACGGCGTGAAGCCCGAGCGCGGCCTCGCCGTCGCCCGGATGGCGGCGCACATCACCTACCTGTCCGAGCCGGCGCTGCACCGCAAGTTCGGGCGCAACCTGCAGAACCGCACGCACCTGATCTACGACTTCCGCGAGGCGGAATTCCAGATCGAGAGCTATCTGCGCCACCAGGGCCGCGCCTTCGTCGAACGCTTCGACGCCAACTCCTACCTCTACATCACCCGGGCGATGGATTATTTCGATCTCGCCGCGGACCATGACGGCGAACTGGCCAACGCCTTTCGCGGCGTGAAGACCCGCTTCTGCCTGGCGTCGTTCACCAGCGACTGGCTCTTCCCGACCTCCGAAAGCCGCACTCTGGTCCATGCCCTGAACGCGGTCGCGGCGCCGGTCAGCTTCGTCGAAATCGAGAGCGACAAGGGCCACGACGCCTTCCTGCTGGACGAGCCCGAATTCATCGACATCGTCCGCGGCTTCCTCAACGGCGCGGCATCGGTCCGCGGCCTGAGGCAGCGATGAACGCCGCGGCAGCGCGCGTCGAAGGCCGGACCTTCCTGACGCGGCCACCGGCGGGCGCCACACGGTCGGTGCGCGACGACCTGCAGATCGTCACCGACATGGTCACCGCCGGCAGCCGCGTGCTCGATATCGGCTGCGGCGACGGCACGCTGCTCGGGCAACTGGCGCGCACCAAGGACGTCGACGGCCGGGGCATCGAGATCGACCGCGCCGGCGTCAACGCCAGCGTCGCCAACGGCCTGCCGGTCATCCAGGGCGACGCCGACACCGACCTCGGCTTCTATCCCGCCGACAGCTTCGACTATGTGATCCTCAGCCGCACCCTCCAGGCGACCCGCGACCCGCGGGGCGTGCTCCTGCAGCTGGTGCGGATCGGACGGCGCGCGATCGTCTCGTTCCCGAACTTCGGCTACTGGCGGATTCGCCTCGCGCTGCTGACCAGGGGGCGCATGCCTGTTACGGGCCTGCTCGACGATCCCTGGCACGCCACGCCGAACATCCATCTCTGCACCATCGCCGACTTCCTCGATCTCTGTCGCAGGCTCGACATCGAGATCGAACGGGCGGTCGTGCTGGACGGCTATTCCCGGCCGTTGAAGGCGTCCGTCCATTCACGCCGGGCGAACCTGTTCGGCGAGCAGGCGATCTTCATGTTGAGTCGCAAAGGCGCCTGAACAGCGTCTTCTCCTGCAAGTAGGCATCCGTTCCCGGTAAATGGCGGCAGCGCGCTCCCGACAGCGTGATAGTCTTCGCACGCTAAAAGACAAAAAACCGGGAGGAAACGATGAAGCGCATCCGGACCAGTGTCTTTGGTATCGCATGCATAGCCGCGGCCGTCCTTGCCATCGCCCCGCTCTCGGGGACGGTCTTCGGAGCGAGCGCCCTGGCCGCCGACAAGGTCCAGTGGAACCATTCCGTGTGGGGTGGCCCGCGTGCGGTGACGCGCGGCATCGAACATATCGCCGAGCAGGTCGACAAGGCATCCGGCGGCAATTTCACGATCCGCGTCCACTATGGCGACGCGATCTCCCCCGCCAAGGAGAACCTCGACGGCATAAAGCTCGGCGCCTTCGAGTCCGCCCATTTCTGCGCCTCATACCACCCCGGCAAGAACCCGGCGATGAACGGGCTGGATCTGCCCTTCCTGCCGATCGACGGCTTCGATGCCATGGAGAGCGTCTTCGACGCCTACTACAACCATCCCGTCGTCGTCGCCGAGATGGGGCGCTGGGGCGCCATCCCCTACATGTCGAACATCCTGCCGCAATACGAATTCATGGGCGTCGGCACGCCGCCAAAGGATCTCGAAGGCTGGAAGAACAAGCGCGTCCGCGCGCTCGGCGGCATCGGCGAGGCGATGCGCCGCCTCGGCTCGGTGCCGACGACGGTTCCGGCGCCGGAGGTCTATACCGCCCTGGAGCGCGGCATGGTGGAGGCCGCCTCGTTCCCGTTCACCTACTCCCACGTCGCCTTCAAGCTGAACGAGATCAGCAGCTGGTACACCGGCAACATGGCGCCGGGCACGCTCGGCGGCTGCGGGATGGTGGTGAACAAGGCCGCCTTCGAGCGCCTGCCCCCCGAATGGCAGAAGGCGCTCATGGACGCGAAGGCGGGCGCCTACGACGCGCTCGCGAACGGGTCGATCGAGGCCGACAAGGCGAACCTGCCCTTGTTCAAGAAGCAGGGTCTGATCGAGGTGCGGTACACGGAGGAGCAGCTGGAACGCTTCCGCGAGATTGGCGGGCGCCCGGTTTGGGACGCCTGGGTCAAGGAGACCGAGGCGAAAGGGCTGCCGGGGCAGGAACTGCTCGACTTCATCCTCGCGGAGACCCGCAAGGCGAAGAAGTCGTGAGCCGCGGCGGGGGCGCCGTCCCCCGCCTTTCCGCCCCTGCCCTCTCGTCCCCTAGGCCTTGGGGCCGGCCGAGGGCCTGCCCGGCGTCTTGTCGAGAATGGAGTCGCACAGCCCCCCGTCGGTCAGGATGTTCTGGCCAGTGACGTAGCGCGCGTCCGGTCCGGCAAGAAACGACACGACCGCCGCGATGTCGTCGGGCTGCGCGATCCGTCCGAGCGGCACGAAGGCCTCGCGCGATGCCCGAACCGCCGGGTTGGCATAAAGATCTGCCGTCATGGGCGATTCGACGAAACCCGGCGACACGCTGTTCGCCCGGATGCCGTCGGCCGCCCATTCCTGCGCGATCTGCTTGGTGAGGATGATCAGCGCCGCCTTTGAGGCACTGTAGGCGCCGAGGCCCGTATGCGGCTGCATGCCCGACATCGACGCGATCGAGACGATCGCGCCGCGCGCCGCCTTCAGATGCGGATAGGCGGCCTTGGCCAACAGCCAGGTCGGCCGCGTATTGACGGCGAAGACGCGATCCCAGTCCTCCAGCGCCAGATCCTTCAGGAGGCCCGGAGCGTTCACGCCGGCGTTGCTGATCAGAACGTCGAGGCCGCCCATCGCTTCGACAGCCTGCTCGACCATCCGGCCGGGGATTGCCGGATCCGCGAGGTTGCCGGCGAATGCGAAGACGCTCGCCCCCTCCGCCTTTACGGCCGCGGCGGTCTCGTCGAGCGCACTGCCTGCGTGGAGGTCGATCAAGGCGAACGATGCCGCCTCGCCGCGCGTCCGCGCATCCTGTGCGAGCCTGATACTGATCGCCCGCCCGATCCCGCCGCCGGCTCCCGTCACCATCACGCGCATGGCCTGTCCTCCTCCCACGGTTCTTCCGCCGGCCCGGGCGATCGGCAGGTCTGGTCGCCGACCGGTCGCCGAGCCCGCCTCATGGTGGAACGCGGGGCGGTCACACGCCAGTCCCCGGCGCCGCTCCGTTCGCACGCGACCACTCACGGGCGCCGGGTAAAGGCGGCGGCCCGCCGAATCCGGGATCGAGCGGTCCGGGCAGGCCTCGGGCGCCTTCGGTTTCGGCGGCGCGGGCGAACCGGGCCGCATAGGCGTAGAGCAGCAGGAACAGCGGCATGCCGAAGTTCGAATAGTGTCCCTGCCGCAGCAGGGCGACGACGAAGAGCACCATCGCAGCGTTCGACACGATCCACAGACCGTCCGCCGCTGTGCCCGTCCCGGCGTCGGGCCGCCGTCCGACATAGCCGAACCAGAGAAACGCGCAGAGCGCGATCAGGCCCGGCAGGCCGAGTTCGGACAGGATGCGCAGCAACAGCGAGTTGGCATCCTCCGCATTGAGGTAGGCCACTTGGAACGGCAGCCCCGCCAGCCCGTACAGCACCGAATCCCGCTCGAATGCCCCCAGATGGGACCCCAGGCCGCCGCCCCAGAAGCCGGTGTCGACGAGGTGCGTGATCGCGACACGCAGGTTGTTGTAGAGCGTCAGCGTGGAAAAGTTGGCGCTGACCAGGTCGTTGTACATCAGGGCGCCGAACGTATCGTCGGCGCGCAGCTTGAAGCCGGGAACGTAGAAGTAGAGTGCCACGATCATCGTCAGACCGCACACCATCACCCAGGCGGCCGCTCCTCGCCGGACGTTCAGGGCGACCAGGCAGACGGCGGCGAAGATCGCCGCGTAGCTGACGGTGGAGAAGGACAGGAGCGTGATGGCGATGATGACGGCGGAGGCACGCCGGCCGATGAAGACCGGCACGCGGCTCGAGAGGTTCAGTACGGCGACAAACACCGCCGGCGCCAGGATGTGACCCAGGTGGGAGGGCTCCTTGAGAATGGATTGGGCACGCAACACGCCGAACTCGTTGATGTGCATGCTGAACTCGGGGACGAGCCAGCCGAGATCGTAGCCGGGACGGATGTCGAGGAAGAACGCGGCCACCTGCACCAGCCCGATGGCGGACACTGCGACCGCCAGATGCATGTAGGCGCGCATCACCCTGTAGATGTCGTACCCGACGATCGCCACGACCTGCTGAAACATCAGCAAGGTGGCGCCGATCAGCGCGAGCTGCATGGCAGGTCGCGCGAGGCCGCCGCCGAACATGCCCGTCGCGAGCAGGGTATGCAGCAGAAGTGCCGCCAGGACGGCCACCAGCGAGCCGCTGATCACGGTACCGGAGACCGCCATCGCCGCGAGGATGACGAGCGGCATGTAGGCGTAGTGGACGTAAAGATCGATCGATCCCAGCGGGAATTTGAATCCGGTCAGAAAGAGGCTCGCGACGGCCATGTACAGCAGGAAGCTTCTCATCCCGACGGCGCCCAACCTCGAAGATCGTCCCGCCACGGCAGCGGCCAGCACAGACTGTAAGCCGAGCCCCTTCTGCCATCCAGGTTGAATTCCGCCGACGGGCACACATTGCGCCGCCTGCGCCCATGCGGCCGATGACCCGAAGCCGGCGCCACCCCATGTTCAGGCGATGCCGACCTCGCCTGAAGACGCCACCCCGGACACGCCGGCCGATCCCGGAGCCGAACTCCGCGACCGCGCCCTGGCGATGGGATACGACGCGGTGGGCTTTGCGCCGGCCTCGTCGTCGCCGGAACTGCGCGAGCGCCTCTCCGCCTTCCTCGCGGAGGGCATGCACGGCGACATGGGGTGGCTGGCAGCGCACGAGACGCGCCGCGGCGACGCCGCCGCCCTCTGGCCCGGCGCGCGCTCGGTCGTCGTCGTCGCAGCGAGCTACAGACCGGCCGTGGACCCGCTCGACGTGCTCTCGCGGCCGGACCGGGGCGGGATATCCGTCTATGCCCGCACGGGGCGCGACTATCACGACGCGCTGAAGAAGCGTCTCAAGGAACTGGGCCGCTGGCTGGTGGCGGCGCATGGCGGCGACGCGCGGGTTTTCGTCGATACGGCGCCGGTCATGGAAAAGCCGCTGGCGCAGGCGGCCGGCATCGGCTGGCAGGGCAAGCACACCAACCTGGTGTCGCGCGCCCACGGATCCTGGCTCTTCCTGGGAGAGTTGTTCACCACGCTCGAACTGGAACCGGCGGCACCGGAGACGGACCATTGCGGCTCGTGCCAGCGCTGCCTCGACGCCTGCCCGACGGCGGCCTTCCCGGCCCCCTACAGGCTCGACGCCCGGCGCTGCATCTCCTACCTGACCATCGAGCACAAGGGACACATCCCGCGCGAGTTCCGCGCGCCGATCGGGAACCGCATCTACGGCTGCGACGACTGCCTCGCCGTGTGCCCATGGAACAAGTTCGCCCAGGCCGCCCCACGCATGGACGAACTTCTGCCGCGGGTCGAACTCACCGCACCCCGCCTCGCCGAACTCGCCCGGCTCGACGACGCCAGCTTCCGCACCCTGTTCTCCGGCTCACCGATCAAACGCACCGGCCGCGACCGCTTCGTCCGCAACGTGCTCATCGCCATCGGCAACAGCGGCACCCCCGCCTTGGCCGCAGAAGCGGAACGCCTCCTCGAAGACCCCTCCCCCCTGGTCCGCGCGATGGCCGTCTGGGCGCTGGCGAGACTGCTGCCAGCGCCAAAGCTGGCCGCGCTGCGCCGAGAGCGTGTTCCCTTGGAGGCCGATCCGGATGTGATCGAGGAGTGGCGGTTGCTGGGAACGCTTGGGTGCGGCCCCTCCGCCTGTTAGTTGGTGGCGGATGCTCAGATCCCATCGGATGCGAAGAACAGAACCGCGGATGTCCAATCAGCCCCACCGTGAAATGCCGGCGGAGGCCGCCTCCGAACCTTCCCGTCGCCGCATCGAGGCCGCGCCAGCCTCCGCGAGGGGCTGAGGCCTCGCGACCGCAATGGCATTGAGGCCACAGCACCCGGCTCCGCGCCCCGTCCCCGAACTCACCGTCCGTGCCGTCGTCACGGGCATGCTCATCGGCGCCCTGCTGACGCCTTGCAATGTCTATAGCGGGCTGAAGATCGGCTGGGCGTTCAACATGTCGATCGCCGCCGGGCTGATCGGGTTCGGGCTTTGGCGCGCGCTGGGGCGGCGCTGGGGGCTGTTGGAGAACAACATCAACCAGACGGCCGCATCGTCCGCGGCGTCGATCATCTCCGGCGGGCTGGTGGCGCCGATTCCGGCCTGGCAGCTGATCACGGGCGGCAGCCTGCCCTTCCCGCTGCTCGCCTTCTGGGTGTTCGTGGTGAGCGCCCTCGGCATCGTCGTGGCGGCGGGCATCCGCAACCAGATGCTGGTGCGCGAACAGCTGCAGTTCCCGGCCGGCGTCGCGACGGCGGCGACGATGCGCCAGATCCACGGCGACGGACCGGAGGCGGCACGCGGGCTGCGGCTGCTGCTGGGCGGCGGCGCGGTGTCGGCGCTGCTGAAGCTGGTCGACGGCGCGACGGGTTCCCTGCCCCGGCTGGCGCTGCCGGCCGTCGGCGCCGCACCGCCGACGGCGGCCAACCTGGGATTCGTGCTGGATCCGTCGCTGCTGATGGTGGGGTTCGGCGCGATCGTCGGGCTGCGGATCGGCCTTTCGCTGCTGATCGGGGCGGTGCTGGCCTGGGCGCTGCTCGGGCCGCTCGCCGTCGCGCAGGGCTGGGCCGAAGCGGGGCCGGCGGATGCCGCCGCCCCCTGGTTCGGCGCCCTGGTCGAATGGCTGCTGTGGCCGGGGGTGACCCTGATGGTCGTCGCGACGCTGACCTCGCTCGCGATCACGCTGGTCCGCATCGCCCGCCGGCGCCGGCGGGGCAGGGCGGCCACCGCCTCGCTCCCGCCGACACTGCCGCTGCCCGTCTTCGTCGCCGCCTTCGGCGTCTGCCTGCTGCTGGCGGCGACCGCGCAGGTGATGATCTTCGGCATCGGCGCGTGGCAGGCGGCGCTCGCCGTCGTGCTGAGCTTCGTGCTCGCCGCCGTGGCGGCGCGGGTCGCCGGCGAGACTGGCATCGCGCCGATCGGCGCGGTCGGCAAGGTCACGCAGCTGAGCTTCGGCGCCATCACGCCCGGCGACGCCACCGCCAACCTGATGGCCGCCAACGTCACCGGCGGGGCGGCGGGACAGGCGGCGGACCTGCTGCAGGACCTGCGAACGGGCATGATCGTCGGTGCCTCGCCCGCCTTCCAGGCGGTGGCACAGGTGTTCGGCGTGCTGACGGGCAGCCTCGTCGGGAGCCTCGTCTATCTGGTGCTGATCCCGGACCCGGCCGGCATGCTGCTGACCGCGGAATGGCCGGCGCCGGCGGTGGCGACCTGGAAGGCGGTCGCCGAGGTGATGGCGCAGGGACCGGGTGCGCTGCCGCCGGCCGCGATGCCGGCGATGGCCGTGGCCGGCGTGGCCGGCCTGCTGCTGGCGCTCGCCGAGAGCTTCCTGCCGGCGCGGCTGGCACGCATGGTACCGAGCGGCGCCGCGGTCGGCCTCGCCTTCGTCATCCCGGCCTGGAATGCACTCTCGTTCTTCCTGGGTGCCGTCGCCGCGGCGCTGCTGCGGCGGGCGGCGCCGGACTGGGCCGACCGCTACACCACCGTCCTGGCCGCCGGACTGGTCGCCGGCGAGAGCATCGCCGGGGTGGTCATGGCGGGGATGCAGATCGCCGGCTGACGCCGGTCGGAACAGATCGCCGGCTGACGCCGGTCAGGCGGCGCGGTCGGCCTCCTGCACCAGGTGCCACGGCTCGCCGCCCTCGAGCACCCGCCGGCAGTTCGCCGTGGCGCGGCGCAGGGACACGTCGCGCCAGCCCCGCACGGAGGCGGAATTGTGCGGCGAGCCGATGACGTTCGGCAGGTCGAGCAGCGGCTTCGCCATCTCGAACCGTCCGTGCCGGATCGGCTCGATCCACCACGCGTCGATGCAGGCGACGAATTTCGGGTTCGCGACGAGATGGTCGTAGAGCGCCGCCTCGTCGACGATCTCGCCGCGCGCGAGGTTCACGAGGATCGCGTCCGGCTTCATCAGGCCGAGGGCGCGCGCATCGATCATGTCGCGCGTCGCGGGCGTCAGCGGCAGGCTGAGCACCAGCACGTCCGACGCGGCCAGCAGTTCGTCCGTCCGGTCCGGCGTGCCCATCCAGTCGACATGTTCGTGACCGCCGCCGCGGCGGTTGATCGCGTGCACCTTCATGCCGACGGCGCGCATCAGTTTCGCCGTCGCCACGCCGATGCCGCCGAATCCGAGGATCCCGCAGACGCCGCCGGCGAGCATCCGAACCGAATTGAACTGGTTGAACCGGCCCTCCTTCAGCTCGGCATGCTCGTGCACCAGCCGCTTGGCCGCGGCGAAGGCCATGGCGAGGCCGTGCTCGGCCATCGGCTCGGCATAGGCCCCGGCATTGCAGGCGACCGGCAGGGTCTCGGGCAGCCCGTCGAGCCGGATGAAGTCGATCCCCGCCGACATGAACTGGATGAGACGAGCCCTGCGCGGCAGGCCGCGCTCGTCGCCCTTCAGATCGGTCGTGTTGCGCGACAGGAGGACGGCGGCATCGGCGAGCGCCGCCTTGCGGGCGCTCCCCTCCAGGTCGGTCAGCCATATGGCGGTGCCCGCACCGCCCAGGGCGTCCTCGATGGCGGTGCGACCGCGCTGGTCAACGTCGAAGGTCACGACGAGAGTATCTGCCATGCGGAAAATCCGGCCGGCTGCGGAAAGGGAAGTAAAGCGAAGGAGCGCCGCCGGGCTCAGCCGTGCAGCATGTCCTTCTTGAGAACGCAGTGGACGCCGTTCTGCTGGTTCACGAACTGGGTGATGCGCAGGTCGGCGGCGAGACTGCAGAGGGTGTAGGCCTGCTCGCGCGACAGGTTCGTGCGCTCCTGGATCAGGTCGAGCATGCGGCGCAGCGCGGTGCGGGCCGCCTCGTCCAGGTCGACGTCGAAGGCCATGGTGATGTAGGCCTCGGGCGTCTCGGCGCGCGGCAGGGTCAGCGACCGGTCCTTGTGCAGCACGAATTCGAAGGTGCCGGTCAGGCCGGTTTCGATGGCGCTGACACAGACCTCGCCGTCGCCCTGGCAGCCGTGCCCGTCGCCGACCGAGAACAGGGCGCCCTCGGCCCAGACCGGCAGGAACAGGGTAGCGCCAGCGACGAGTTCCTTGTTGTCGAGGTTGCCGCCGTGGGCACGCGGCTGGATGGTCGAGATCGTCCCCCAGGCCGGCGGCGGCGCCACCCCCATCACGCCGAAGAACGGCTTCAGCGGCAGTTCCTTGCCCCAGGGCATGGTGGCGACGTTGCGCTCGATGTCGATGCCGATGTGGATCAGCGTCGTCTCGGTGAAGTCGTAGGGCAGCGCGCCGGAGAGCGGCCGGATGATGTTGTAGCCCCAGTCCATGCGCGGCTTGACGTCGAGGATGCGCACCTCGAGCACGTCGCCCGGCTTGGCACCACGGACGGCGATGGGGCCGGTCAGGATATGGCCGCCGCCGACGGTCGGGCGCGGCACCTCGCGCTGCACGGCGGTCAGTTCGGGGGGAATGGTGTAGCCGCTGTCGGGGCCGGGCGTGACGTCGGGGCCGCCGCTGATCGTGTGGATCGTCACCCGGTCGCCGGACGATATCTCCATGACGGGCGGGAGCTTGGCGTCGAAGACGCCCCAGTGGCAGGTCTTCGGCGAAGGATGCAGTTCGAGTGCGCTTGCGGACATGAATTTCCTCCCGCGGCGCATGGGCGCCCGTACGATGTCTCAGGATGTGCACCGCCCCGCGGCCGGTCTGCCCGCGGGGCGGTCGTCTCATCCGGTCGAATGCAAGCTCCGGTCCAGAGTCGCCGGTACCGGCGCGTTGCGGATCACGACTTGAGGTCGGCGCAGGCCTCCTTGGACCCGGCGATCTCGCACTGCATGCGCTTGAGTTCGCTCAGCACCGGCTGCAGCTGCTGTGTCGAACGGGCGTCGCATGCCTGTTCCTTGGTCAGCTTACCGCTCTTGAAGGCACCCTCGACCTGTTCGGTGACGCGGCTCCGGATCTGCTTGACCTGATCCGCCGCACCCTGCTTCGACAGGCTCGCCCCCACCTCGTCCAGGGCGGAATAGACGCGACCGCGCGTCGGCTCGGGGATGCGATCGCAGCGCTGCTCGACGGTCAGCGCCATCGTGACCGCGCCGAACTTGTTGAGCGACAGCTGGAGGTCGCTCTCCTTGCCCTTGTAGGTGGCGCCGGTGACCGACTGGTTCATACGCTGAGCGGCGGTGAAGGCCTCGCCGACGAGTTGCTTGCTCTTGTCGCCGCAGTCCTTGAACTGCTCGCCGACGTTCTGGCGCGTGACGCTGCGCGCCTTTTCCAGAACGTCCGGACGCACCTGACGCGACAGCGCGGCGGTCAGCACCGACAGATGCCATTCGTACTCGCGCTTCTGCGCCGCATTTAGGACGCTGCACTTCTCGTTGAGGTAGTACCCGCCGGATACGCCGGCGTAGGCCTGGACCGCACGTTGCAACTGCTCCTCGCTCGGACCGGCCTCGCCGGCAGGGCGCTGCTGGCCCTGGGGGGCGCTGTTGCGCTGCGGCTGTGCCTGCGCCAGCTGCTGGCCCGAGGGCCGCTGCGGTGCGGCCGGCTGCGGCGGCGCGGCGGGCGGCGCGGCGACGGCTCGCTGCGGCGCCGGCTGGGCGGGCGGCGGCGTAGCGGCAGCGACATCCTGGGTCGGTGGCACGGGTCGCGCCGGCGGCGTCTCGGTCTGGCTCCCGGTGAGCGAGAGCTGCGGCTGCGGCGCCGGCGTGGCGGCCATCGCTTCGGCCGACAGCGCCGCCGTGCGCGAACTGCTCGTCCGATAGTCCGGAAGGTCCCGCCCGGCCCAGGTCTGGTCGGTGGCGGGTGCGGCAGCAGGCGTGGCCGGCGCCGAGGCGGTCTGCGCCGGCGACGGTCCCTGCTTGGCATCGGCGGCGTCGGACCCGCCGCCCAACATCGACGTGACGCAGCCGCCGACCAACAGCGACACCGCGATGACCGAACCGCGTGTGAGAAGACTCATGCCTGTTCCCGAGTGATTGCTTCGACCATAGGACGTTACGCCGGGCTCAGCCCGGCACGTGCGTCGTGGTCACCTCGACGAGGGGCTTGCCTTCGGCCCCCATGACGACCGTCCGGACCACCGTCACGCGGCTGCCGGCACGCACGATGCGTGCCTCGGCAAGGATCTCGCCGCCCTTCTGGTTCCTTAACATAACGGCATGAAGGTCGATCGCCACCATGAATCGGCCCGCGTTCGGCCCTTTCGCATTGGCGATGTTGGCCATGCGCGTCGCCGCATTGTCGGCCAGGGCTATCAAGGTACCGCCATGGACCGCGCCGGTGGGATTGTTGTGCTCGGGGCGGACGACGCAGCGGCTGACCACCCGGTCGTCGGTCGCCTCCAGGAGTTCGAAACCCAGATGTCGCGCCAGCGGGCTCTGCGGCTTCGGCGTCTCGGCGGTCATGCAGCTCTCCTGATCTCGCGCTGGAATAAGCGTGGCAGTCGCTCGAAATACCGCGCTATCTGCGGCAGGTCGATTGACAGGCGTCGCACCCGCTTGCATTTCACCCTCCACCGCGCACCGGAGCCCCGCCATGCCCTCATCCTCGCCCGCCGCCACTTCAGCCACTGGCGGCGTCCTGCTTCCCGACCTTCGGCGCACCTGCGCGGAGGCCCTGGAGGCTGCCGAAGCGTTCGCCGGCAAGGCCCGCCGCAGCGTTGCGGCGATGGTCGACAAGGGCGGCCGGGCCGATGCCGCGCTGCTGGAGCGCGAGCAGTTCGCCGCGCACGGCTTCGCCTGGCTGACGACCTACGTGTCTGCGCTGCGCCAACTCGCCGGCTGGGCGGGCAGGCTGGCCGAGGACGGGCAGTTCGGCGAGTTGGAAAGCCTCATCCTGCAGGCGGGGTTCGGCGAATACCTGCAGCAGATGCGCGGCGGCATCCTGCTCTCCCAGGGCGAGATCGTCCGGCCGGGCGACATGGGCATTCCCGACGAGGCCGTGCGCGACTTCGCCGTGCCGGCGGTCGAGACGCTGGCGCGGGCCGGCAACGGCAACGCGGTGCGCATGCGCATCGCCGAACTGGCGGAGCACGGCGACTTCGGCCGGCTCGGCCTGGGCGACGAGACGCTGGACATGATCCGCGACCAGTTCCGCCGCTTCGCCGAGGAGAAGGTCCTGCCGGACGCGCACGGCTGGCACGTGCGCGACGAGTTGATCCCGATGACAGTCGTCGACGAGATGAGCCGGCTCGGCGTCTTCGGCCTGACCATTCCCGAGGAGAATGGCGGGCTCGGCATGGGCAAGGTGGCGATGTGCGTCGTCACCGAGGAACTGTCGCGCGGCTATATCGGCGTCGGCTCGCTCGGCACGCGCTCCGAGATCGCCGCCGAACTGATCCGGCTCGGCGGGACCGAGGACCAGAAGGCGGAATGGCTGCCGAAGATCGCCTCGGGCGAGATCCTGCCGACGGCGGTCTTCACCGAGCCGAACACCGGCTCCGACCTCGCCTCGCTGCGGACGCGCGCCGTGCGCGACGGCGACGTCTACAGGATCTCGGGCAACAAGACCTGGATCACCCACGCGGCCCGCGCCGACGTGATGACCCTGCTGGTGCGCACCAACCCCGACGAGCCCGGCTACAAGGGCCTGTCGATGTTCATCGCGCCGAAGCCGCGCGGCACCGACGCCGACCCCTTCCCCGCCGCCGGCATGTCGGGCGGCGAGATCCGCGTGCTGGGCTATCGCGGCATGAAGGAATACGAGATCGGCTTCGACGGCTTCGCTGTCCCGGCGGCGAACGTGCTGGGCGGCGTCGAGGGCCAGGGCTTCAAGCAACTGATGACGACCTTCGAGTCAGCGCGCATCCAGACGGCCGCGCGCTCGGTCGGCGTGGCGCAGCGCGCCCTCGAACTGGCGCTTTCCTACGCCACCCAGCGCCAGCAGTTCGGCAAGCCGATCTACGCCTTCCCGCGCGTCGCCGGCAAGATCGCCTGGATGGTCGTCGAGACGATGATGGCCCGCCAGCTCTCCTATTTCGCCGCCCGCGAGAAGGACGGCGACCGCCGCTGCGACATCGAGGCGGGCATGGCCAAGCTGCTGGCGGCGCGCGTCGCCTGGTCGAACGCGGACAACGCCGTCCAGGTGCACGGCGGCAACGGCTATGCCGAGGAATACGAGATCAGCCGCGTCCTCTGCGACGCCCGCATTCTCAACATCTTCGAGGGCGCCGCCGAGATCCAGGCCCACGTCATCGCGCGGGGGCTGCTGGAGCGGCGCAACTGACGGCGGATCCGTCGGCTCGGCGCGCGACGCCCGCCATCTGGGCAGGTGGGCGGGCGCCCGCCCGCCCAACCTACGGTTACGGTGTTGCGATCAGCGCGTCTCTGCCTGGAACACCTTCTGGGCGACCTGCCAGCGGCCGTCGATCTTCAGCAATGACAGCTGGTCCGTGAAGTACCGCGGCGGGATCGCGCAGCGCAGTTTCACGAAGGCCATGGTCGGTCCGGCGACCTCGATCGTCAGGATCTCGTCCGAGCGCGGGAGGCCGCTGGCTTTCGGCGAGGGGCGGTTGCGGACGGCCTCCAGCCATGCGTCGCGTGGGGTCACGTCTAGCTGGCCGTCCCGGACCTGGGCCAACGCGCTGGTCGGATGGAAGGCCGCCGCGAGCTTGTCGGCGTCGCCCTCGTAGAGACCGTCGAGATAGGTCGCGACGACGGCTTCGATCGCGGCGCGCTCGACGTCTCCGCCGGCCGCCACTTCGGGATGTGCGTTCATTTCAGGCTCCTTCCGGACGAACCTCGCAAGCAAAGCAGATGTGGGCGCGTCTGGGTCAGAAATTCCATCGCATCAGCCCGCATCCGCCGCCGTCCAGCCGCCGCCGAGGGCGGTGTAGAGCGCCACCGCGGCGCTCAGGCGGGCGAGACGGGTGCGGATCAGGGTGTCCTCGGCGTTGAGGACGCTGCGCTGGGTGTCGAGCACGGTCAGCAGGTCGATCGCACCGGCGCGATATTGGATCTCGGCGAGCCGGTAGGCCTCCCGCGCTTCCTCGGCGGCGCGCGTCTGGGCCGCCTCGACGGTCTGCAGGAACGTCGCCGCCGCGAGCGCGTCCTCGACGTCGGTGAAGGCGTCGATCACCGCCGCTTGGTAGTTCGCGGTCAGTTCGGCGTACTGCGCGCGGCTCCGTTCCAGGTCCGCCTCCAGTCGCCCGCCCTGGAAGATCGGTGCGGTCAGACCGGCGGCGAGGTTGGCGAAGAAGGCTTCCGGCCGGAACAGCGAGGCGAGTTCGTCGCTCGACGTGCCGCCGCCGGCGGTCAGGCGGATGCTGGGGTAGAAGGCGGCGCGGGCGGCGACGATGTCGGCATCGGCGGCGACCAGCTGGGCCTCGGCACGGGCGATGTCGGGGCGGCGCGCCAGCAGTTCCGACGGAAGCCCCGGTGCCGGCACGGGCAGCGCGATCTCGGACAGGCTCGGCGCCGTGGTGTCGAAGGCCGACGGCGGCTCCCCGGCGAGGCGCGCGAGGCCGTTGAGGGTGATCGCGCGCTGGCGCTCCAGGTCGGGAATGGCCGCCTCGATGCTGGCGACGGCACCGCGCTGCTGCGCCAGCTCAAGCGGCGAGATGGCGCCGAACCGGCCGCGCGCCTCGACCACCTCCAGGATGCGCCGGGCGATCTCCAGCGTGCTGCGCGCGCTGCGGATCTGGTCGCCGAGCGCGGCATACTGCAGCCAGGCGTCGGCCGTGTCGGCGGCGAGGGTCAGCGCCACGGCGTCGCGGTCGAACCGGCTCGCGGCGACGCGGGCGCGGGCGGCAGCCACCGCGGTGCGGTTCACGCCCCAGAGGTCGACCTCGTAGCTGGCATCGAGGGCGAGCTGAAAGTTGTTGCCCCAGGAGGAGAGGAAGCTGCCCGAGCCGCCGCCGCCCCCGCCGCTGCGCGAGGCGGAGCCGATGCCGTCGACGGTGGGCAGCAGGCTCGCACCAGCGGCGCGGACGTCCGCGGTCGCCTGGGCAATCCGCTGGACCGCCGCCTCCAGGTCGGGATTGTTGCGGCGCGCCGCCTCGACCACCCGGACGAGTTCAGGGCTGCCGAAGGCGCGCCACCAGTCGGCCGCGACGGCCGCCGCCGGTTCGGATGCCGCCACCGGTGCGGCGACTATCCGCCACGCCGCAGGCGCCGGCGCCCGGGGCGGCCGCGCATCCGGCGCGATGCTGCAGGCGGCCGCGGTGAGCAGGAGCGTCGCCGACGCCAGGATACGGTAGGGGATCATCGGGGATCTCAGTCCGTCGACAGCGCGACGACAGGGTCGAGATGGGCGGCCTTGCGCGCCGGCATGAAGCCGAACAGCAGGCCGGTGAGGAAGGCGGAGGCGAAGGCGAAGACCACCGGCGCCAGCGAATACTCGATCGACTGGCCGAAATAGGCGAGCACCCACGCCGTCCCGAGCCCACCGACGACGCCGAGCAGGCCGCCGATGCCGCACACGACCAGCGCCTCGGTCAGGAACTGCAGCAGGATGTGGATGGTGCGCGCGCCGGTCGCCATGCGGATGCCGATCTCGCGCGTCCGTTCGGTCACGGTGACCAGCATGATGTTCATCACGCCGATGCCGCCGACCAGCAACGAGATGGCGGCGATGGAGCCGAGCAGTACCGTCAGCGTGTTCTGCGTCTCCGATATCGTATCGATCAGCGACGCCATGTTGCGGATCTGGAAGTCCACCGTGCGATGCCGCGCCAGCAGCAGCGCCTGAATCGCCTTCTCCGTCTCGCCGATCCGGGTGCCGTCCTCCACCTGGACGGTGATGGTGCGCAGGTGGCGCTGGCCGAAGATGCGCAGACTGCCGGTCGTCAGCGGCACGAAGGCGACATCGTCCATGTCGGTGCCCCAGCTCGTGGCGCCCTTGGCCGTCATCGTGCCGACCACGAGAAAGGGGATGTTGTTGACCAGGACATACTTGCCGACGGGGTCGCCGCCCTCGGGCATGAGCGCCTTAACGACCGTCTGCCCGAGCGCAACGACGGGCGCATAGGTCCGCATGTCTTCGTCGGAG
Source organism: Constrictibacter sp. MBR-5 (assembly GCF_040549485.1). NCBI lineage: Bacteria > Pseudomonadati > Pseudomonadota > Alphaproteobacteria > Rhodospirillales > Allostellaceae > Constrictibacter > Constrictibacter sp. MBR-5. The sequence goes on along the minus strand of NZ_JBEPTK010000005.1, from coordinate 116,566 downwards.
AAGAACACGCCGGTCGCCGCTCGCCAGTCGCGCGCCTCGGCATAGTCGGGCGACGTGGCCGTGGCCGTCGTCTGGTAGTCCCGCCCGCCGTAGCGCAGGGTGACCGAACCGCCGATCTCAGGCGCCGCCGACGCCACGTTGGGCAGGTTGCGGATCTCGGCGGCATCGTCGGGCACCAGCGTCGCCACGCCGCCGGAGCCGCGCACGTTCGGCGCGCCGGGCCGCACGATCAGCAGGTCGCTGCCCATCGCCTGGATGCTGCTCAGCACCTCGCGCTTCGCACCGTTGCCGATGGCGAGCATGGCGATCACCGCACCCACGCCGATGACGATGCCGAGCAGCGTCAGCAGCGTGCGGTAGAGGTTGGCGCGCAGGGAGCGGAACGCCATGCGAACCGCCTCGCCCAGTTCGGACAGCAGCAGCGCCGGCCGCGCCGCTCCCCTGGCCGTCGGCATCTGGGCCCGCTCGCCGATCGTCTTGGTGCCCTTGTCCTCGACGATGCGCCCGTCGGTGATGCGGATCTGGCGGTGCGCCTCCGCGGCGACGGCGGGATCGTGCGTGATCAGGATGATCGTGTGGCCGTCGGCGTTGAGCTGCTTCAGGAGATCGAGCACCTCCCGGCCGCTGCGCGTGTCGAGGGCGCCGGTCGGCTCGTCGGCCAGGATGACCTTGCCGCCGTTCATCAATGCGCGGGCGATCGACACCCGCTGCTGCTGGCCGCCCGACAGCTGGCTCGGCCGGTGGTCCAGGCGCTCTCCGAGCCCCAGCTGGCCCAGCAGTGCCGACGCACGCGCGCGCCGTGCCGCCGGCGCCGTGCCCGCATAGATCGACGGTACCTCGACATTCTCGACGGCCGTCGCATTGGCGAGCAGGTTGTATTGCTGGAAGACGAAGCCGAAGGACCGGCTGCGCAGGTCGGCGAGCCGGTCGCGGTCGAACCCGGCGACGTCTTCGCCCGCGAACAGATACTGGCCGCTGGTAGGGCGATCGAGGCAGCCGAGGATGTTCATCAGGGTCGTCTTGCCCGACCCCGACGTCCCCATGATCGCGACGAACTCGCCCGCATCGATGCGCAGCGACACGCCGTGCAGCACGTCGACCGACAGGGCGCCGCGGCTGAAGCTCTTGCGGACCTCGCGCAGTTCGATGACGGCAGTGCCGAGGGGCGCGTTCACAGGCGCGGGCCCGGTGGCCGGCGCTGCGGCCGCTGCGGTCCTGCCGGCTCGCTCAGCACCACGACCCGTTCGCCCTCTTCCAGGCCGGACTTCACTTCCGCCGCGATCCGCGTCCTGACGCCGACCGTGACGCGGCGCTCCTCGATCGATCCGTCGGCACGGACGACCTGGACGCGCGCCGGTGTACCGCCTCCTGCCCCCGCCGAACCGTCTCCGGAGCCGCCACGCTGTCCGCCGGGCTGACCTTCGGCCCGCGAACCTTGCGCGTCACCGCCGCCTTCGCGGCGGCCGCCGCGGCGCCCGCCCGACTGCAGTGCCGCCACCGGCACGGTCAGCACGTCCTGCGCCGATGCGCGGACGAAGAAGACCTGCGCCGTCATCTGCGGCTTCAGCACCTGGCCGGGATTGGCGACGTCGAACAGCGCGTTGTAGAGCACGACGTTGTTGACCACCTCGGGCGTCGGCAGGACCTGGCGCAGCTTGCCGCCCCAGCGCCGGTCGCCATAGCCGAGCGTCGTGAAATAGGCCGGCATGCCGATCTCCAGGCGGCCGATGTCGGCCTCCGACACCTGCGTCCAGACGGTCATCGTGTCGAGGTCCGCGATGCGCAGGACGATCGGCGCCGACTGGTTGGCGTTCAGCGTCTGCCCCTGGCGCGCGCTGACCGAGACGACCGTTCCGGTCATCGGGGCATAGATCTTCGTGTAGCCGAGGTTCGCCTCGTTGCCGCGCAGGTTGGATTCGGTCTGGGCGATCTGGGCGGTGATCGCCGCGATCTGCGCGTCGGCCACCTTCAGCGCCGCCTCGGCGCTCTGATACGCCTCCTCGCTGGTCGCCTTCGCCTTCATCAGGCCGGACTGGCGGCGGAACTGCTGGTCGGCGAGGCGCCGCTGGGCGATTCGCTCCTCGCGCTGCGCCCGGAGGTTGTCGAGGGACGCGCGGTCCGCCTCGACGCGCGAGACGTAGACGGCCGGATCGAGTTCGGCGAGCAGGTCCCCCTGCTTCACTTCGTCGCCGATGTCGACGTGGATCTTCCGCAGTTGTCCCGACACCTGCGTGCCGACGTCGACATAGTCACGCGGCTGCAGCGCGCCGAGCGCGGTCACCGCATCCTCCAGATCGCCGCGGGAAACCGCCACGGTCGCCAGCTGGGTGGTCGCATCCTCCGCCTTGGAGAACCACCAGAACCCCGCTCCGGCGGCTGCCGCGCCGGCCACCAAGATGAGAAGGAGAAGCTTTTTCAACTCGAGCCGCTTCCAGTACCAGGACGCATCCGTGCCGGCCGACGGGCCGGCGAGTGGAACGAGTATGCGCGGCGCTATATATACCGGGCATGAACACGCTTCTCCCCATTCTCGTGATCGTCTTCGCGGTCGCCACCCTCGGGGTTCTTGCCGTCGGAATGGTGGCGATGATCCGCGGCGGCGACTTCAATCGCCGCCACAGCAACAAGCTGATGCAGTGGCGCGTGATGCTCCAGGCAGCCGCCATTCTGTTGCTCGGATTCCTGATGTTCGTGGTGGGCCGCTGATGGTCCAGCTGACCCGCATCTACACGCGCGGCGGCGACAAGGGCGACACGTCGCTCGGCACCGGCCGCCGCGTCCCGAAGCACGACCTGCGCGTCGCCTCGTACGGCACCGTCGACGAGGCGAACTGCATCATCGGGCTGGCCCGGCTGCACACGACCGACGACGCCGACGCCATGCTGGATCGCATCCAGAACGACATGTTCGACCTGGGTGCCGACCTGTGCACTCCGGAGCAGGAGGAACGGAAGGCGACGGCCCTGCGGATCGTCGACAGCCAGGTCGACCGGCTGGAGCAGGAAATCGACGCGATGAACGCCGACCTGGCGCCGCTCAAATCGTTCATCCTGCCGGGCGGTACAGCCGCAGCGGCGCATCTGCACATGGCGCGGGCCGTGGCGCGCCGCGCCGAGCGCCTGATGACGAAGCTCGCGACGCACGAGCCGATCAACCCGGCGGCACTGCGTTACATCAACCGCCTGTCCGATCACCTGTTCGTGCTCGCGCGGCGGGTGAACGGAAACGGTGCCGGTGACGTTCTTTGGAAGCCGGGGGCGAACCGCTGACCCCGACCCGCCCCGGCATTCGCCGCGAGACCGCCCGGCGTGGCCACAGGCACGGACATTTCCGGTCCATCGCCTTGACACGCTAGTGTCTCGCAACTAAGACCGGGCTCCCGATGAAGCCTTAAATACCGCAGCAGCAGGCAGGTCGCTCATGAAGGTCCTGGTGCCCGTCAAGCGGGTGATCGACTACAACGTCAAGGTCCGCGTAAAGCCTGACGGCAGCGGCGTCGAGACGCAGAACGTCAAGATGTCCATGAATCCCTTCGACGAAATCGCCGTCGAAGAGGCCGTGCGGATGAAAGAAAAAGGCACGGCGAGCGAAGTCATCGCCGTGTCGATCGGCGTGCAGCAGTGCCAGGAGACGATCCGCACCGCGCTCGCCATGGGTGCCGACCGCGGCATCCTGGTGAAGACCGATCAGCCGACCGAGCCGCTCGGCGTGGCGAAGGCCTTGAAGGCCATCGCCGAGAAGGAACAGCCGCAGCTCATCATCCTGGGCAAGCAGGCGATCGACGACGACTGCAACCAGACCGGCCAGATGCTCGCGGGCCTGCTCGGCTGGAGCCAGGCCACCTTCGCCTCGATCGTCGAGGTGTCGGGCGAGGAAGCGACCGTCACGCGTGAGGTCGACGGCGGCCTGGAGACGGTGAAGATCAAGCTTCCGGCGATCGTCACCACCGACCTGCGCCTGAACGAGCCGCGCTACGCGTCGCTGCCGAACATCATGAAGGCGAAGAAGAAGCCGATCGAGGAGATGTCGCCCGAGGATCTCGGCGCCGACATCACGCCCCGCCTCAAGGTGATCAAGGTGGCCGAGCCGCCGAAGCGCCAGGGCGGCGGCAAGGTGAAGACTGTCCAGGAGCTCGTCGAGAAGCTCGTGAACGAAGCGAAGGTGATCTGATGAGCGTCCTCGTCGTCGCTGAGCACACACAGGGCCAGCTGAAGGCCGTCACGCGCAACGTCGTGACCGCCGCCACGCAGATCGACAAGGACGTCCACGTCCTGATCGCCGGCAAGGACTGCAGCGGGGCCGGCGAAGCTGCCGCGAAGGTCGCCGGCGTGACCAAGGTCCTCGTCGCGGACGATGCCGCGTTCGAGAACATGCTGGCCGAGAACGTGGCCAAGCTGCTGGTGGATCTTGCACCCGGCTACACGCACATCCTCGCGCCTGCGACCACCAACGGCAAGAACTACACCCCGCGCGCCGCGGCGCTGCTGGATGTGTCGATGCTGTCGGAGATCTCCGGCGTCGAGTCGCCCGACACCTTCGTCCGGCCGATCTATGCCGGCAACGCGCTGGCGACCGTCCAGTCGTCGGACGAGAAGAAGGTCATCACCGTGCGCGGCACGGCCTTCGAGCCGGCGGCGGCCGAAGGCGGCTCCGCCACCGTCGAGAGCGTCTCCGGCGGCGGCGATGCCGGCCTGTCCTCCTTCGTCAGCCGCGAGCTGAGCAAGTCGGCGCGTCCCGAACTCGCCGGTGCCCAGCGCATCGTCTCGGGCGGCCGCGGCATGGGCAGCGGAGAGAACTTCAAGATCCTGGAAGAGCTGGCCGACACCCTGGGTGCGGCGGTCGGTGCGTCGCGCGCCGCGGTCGACGCGGGCTACGTGCCGAACGACTATCAGGTCGGCCAGACCGGCAAGGTCGTGGCGCCGCAGCTGTACGTCGCGGTCGGCATCTCCGGTGCGATCCAGCATCTCGCCGGGATGAAGGACTCCAAGGTCATCGTCGCGATCAACAAGGACGAAGAGGCGCCGATCTTCCAGGTCGCCGACTACGGCCTCGTCGGCGACCTGTTCCAGGTCGTGCCGGAACTGACCGCCGAGATCGGCAAGCACGTCAAAGCCAGTTCGTAAGGAACCACCAGCAGATGATCGAACGTATCGGAGTCGTCGGCGCCGGGCAGATGGGACACGGCATCGCCCACGTCGCGGCCCTCGCGGGGTGCGAGGTCCGGATGGCCGACGTTTCCGAGGATCGGCTGCGCGCCGCGCTGGAGAAGATCGGTCATAATCTGGACCGCCAGCTCCGGCGTGGCGTGATCGACGAATACACCAAGGCCAAGACCGTCGATCAGATCAAGATCACGACGAACTTTGCCGACTTCGGCGACTGCGACCTCGTGATCGAGGCGGCGACGGAGAAGGAAGCGGTCAAGCGGGACATCTTCAAGTCCCTGATCCCGCATTTGCGCGACGACGCCCTGCTGGCGACCAATACCTCCTCGATCTCGATCACCCGTCTCGCGGCGGCGACCGATCGGCCGAGCCGGTTCATGGGCATGCACTTCATGAACCCGGTTCCGGTGATGCTCCTGGTCGAGCTGATCCGGGGCATCGCCACCGACGACGCCACCTTCGAAGAGGTGCGCGAACTGTCGCTGCGGATGGGTAAGCATCCGGTGGCGGCGGAGGATTTCCCCGCCTTCATCGTGAACCGCATCCTGCTGCCGATGGTCAACGAAGCCGTCTACACCCTGTACGAGGGCGTCGGCTCGGTCGATTCGATCGACATGGCGATGAAGCTGGGCGCGAACCATCCGATGGGCCCGCTCGAGCTGGCGGACTTCATCGGCCTGGACGTCTGTCTGTCGGTCATGCAGGTGCTGTACGAGGGCCTCGCCGACAGCAAGTACCGCCCCTGCCCGCTCCTGGTGAAATATGTCGAGGCCGGCTGGCTCGGCCGAAAGACCAACCGCGGCTTCTACGACTACAACGGCCCGGACCCGATCCCGACGCGGTAGGCCGTACCAGCTGGACGAATGAAAAAGGGGCCGTGTGATCGGCCCCTTTTTTGTGCCTATAGCAACCTGAAGACCGCCCGCCCTACGACCGCCGCCACGTCGTTCCCTGCGGCGAATCCTCCAGCAGCACGCCCTGCGCCGCCAGGCTGTCGCGGATGCGGTCGGCCTCGGCGAAGTCCTTCGCCTTGCGGGCGTCGCGGCGGCGGACGATCAGGTCCTCGATCTCCTCGGGGGTCGGGCCGCCTGCGGTGGCGGTTCCCTCCCCGCGCAGCCAGCGCTCCGGATCGGCGTCGAGCAGGCCGAGCAGACCGCCGGCGGCCCGTAGTGCTGCGGCGAGACCCGGCTTCTCGTGGTCGCGCGCCTTGTTGAGGCGGGTGGTCAGGTCGTGCAGTGCGGCGATCGCGGCCGGCGTATTCAGATCGTCGTCGAGCGCCGCCTCGATCGGCGCCAGCAGCGCCGGATCCGCCTCCGCTTCCGGCTGGTCGCGCAGCGCCAGGTAGAAGCGGTCGAGCGCCTGCTTCGACTGGGCGAGCAGGTCCTTGGTGAAGTCGAGCGGCTGGCGATAGTGCGCGGAGAGCAACGTCAGGCGGATCGCCTCGCCCGGATGCTCGCCCAGCAGGTCGCGCACGGTGAAGAAGTTGCCGAGCGACTTCGACATCTTCTCGCCCTCGACCATCACCCAGCCATTGTGCACCCAGTAGCGCACGAAGGGCTTTCCGCCGTGCGCGCAGACGCTCTGCGCCACCTCGTTCTCGTGGTGCGGGAAGATCAGGTCGGCACCGCCCCCGTGGATGTCGAACGTCTCGCCCAGGTAGGCCTCGCTCATCGCCGAGCATTCGATGTGCCAGCCGGGGCGTCCCCTGCCCCACGGGCTGTCCCAGCCGGGCGTCTCGGCGTCGGACGGCTTCCACAGGATGAAGTCCGCCGGATCGCGCTTGTAGGGCGCCACCTCGACCCGCGCGCCGGCGACCATGTCGTCGCGGTTGCGCCGCGACAGGCGGCCGTAGTCCGGCATGGACGGCACGTTGAACAGGACGTGCCCCTCGGCGGCATAGGCGTGGCCGCCCTCGATCAGCTTGCCGATCATCGCGACCATCTGCGCGATATGCTCGGTCGCGCGCGGCTCGACGTCCGGCTCGAGTGCGCCGAGCGCCGCCATGTCCTCGTGGAAGGCCTTGGCGGTGCCCTCCGTGATCTCGCGGATGGTGCGGCCGCTCTCGCGCGCCGCCGCGTTGATCTTGTCGTCGACGTCGGTGATGTTGCGGACGTAGGTGACCCGGGGGTAGCGCCGCTGCAACAGCCGGTAGAGGACGTCGAAGACGACCACGGGCCGCGCGTTTCCGATATGGGCGAAGTCGTAGACGGTGGGCCCGCAGACATACATGCGGACATGCTGCGGGTCGATCGGCTCGAATGTTTCCTTCACCCGGGTCAGGGTGTTGTGCAGAACCAGCGCCACGAGGCTTCCCTTCAGCTCTTCTTGCGTCCCAGCGGCACGACGACGCCGCCGCCCGCCACCGCCGATTCCCGGCCGACGAGGCGGTACAGGGCGCGCGTGCGCCCGATCTCCGGCAGCAGGGCACTCATCTCCGGCCCGTGCTCGCGGCCGGTCAGGGCCAGCCGGAGCGGACGAAACAGGTTGCGGCCCCGCCGCTCGGTGGCATCCCGTACCCGCGCGGTCCACGCCGCCCACGTCTCGCCGTCCCACGGCTCATCCGGCAGGAGCTTGGCGGCCTCGGCCAGAAACCCCTCCTCCTGCCGCTCTATCTCGAGGTCGCCGCGGCAGATGCGGTACCAGTCGCCCGCCTCGGCGAGGGTCGAGATGTTCGCGCGGACGGCGAGCCAGAGTCTCGCGCCGAAATCGTCCATGCCGAGCGCTGTCAGGCGGTCCTCGACCGCCTCGTAGGGCATCCGCTGCAACAGCGCCGCATTGAGGCGCCCGAGTTCGTCCCGGTCGAACCGCGGGGTCGCACGGCCGAAGCGGGCAAGGTCGAAGCCGGGCAGCAGGTCTTCGAGCCGGTCGACCGCCTCCACCGGATCCGGCGTGCCGATCCGCGCGAGCAGTCCGGCGAGCGCCATCGGCTCGATCCCCTCGTCGCGCAGCTGGCGCAGCGACAGGCTGCCCAGGCGTTTCGACAAGGGCGCGCCGGACACGTCGGCCAGCAGCGGCATGTGCGCGAAGGCGAAGGCACCGGGGTCGGCGCCGAGTGCGGCCGCCAGCTGCAGCTGTACCGCGGTGTTGGCGACATGGTCCTCGCCGCGGATCACATGGGTGATCCCCAGGTCGATATCGTCCACCACCGAGCAGAGCGTGTAGAGCGGGCGCCCGTCGGCGCGGAACAGGACGGGGTCGCTGAGGTGCCGGCCCTCGAAATGGACGGGCCCGCGGATCAGGTCCGTCCAGGCGATGTCGCCGTCCTCGAGCAGGAACCGCCAGTAGGGCTCGTGCCCGGCGGCGCGATAGCGCTCGCGCTCCGCCTCGGTCATCGAGAGGCCGGCGCGGTCGTAGCGCGGCGGCTCGCCGCGCGCCATCTGCCGCCGACGCTTGAACTCCAGCTCCTCCGGCGTCTCGTAGCAGGCGTAGAGGCGGCCGGCGGCGCGCAGGCGCTCGAAGGCGTCGCGATAGCGGTCGGTCCTGTCGGACTGCCGGGCGAACGCATCCCAGCCGATGCCGAGCCAGTGGAGGTCGTCCTCGATCGCCTGCGCGAAGGCGTCGGTGCCGCGCTCGGTGTCGGTGTCGTCGAGGCGCAGCAGGAACGCGCCGCCGCGGGCGTGCGCGAACAGCCAGTTGACGAGCGCCACCCGCGCGTTGCCGACGTGCAGCAGCCCGGTCGGGCTGGGTGCGAAGCGGACGCGGACGGTCACCCCGAACCTCCGTCGGTGAGCGGCATCCGTCTCACACGCTGCCCCGGTAGCCGTTGGTGATGGGATAGCGCCGGTCGCGGCCGAAGGCGCGGCGGGTGATCTTCACGCCCGGAGGCGCCTGGCGCCGCTTGTATTCGGCGATGTCGACCATGCGCCAGATGCGCTGCACCGTCGCCGCCTCGTGGCCGCGCGCCGCGATCTGCTCGATAGACTGCTCGCCCTCGATCAGGCCCTGCAGGATGTCGTCCAGCGCGTCGTAGGGCGGCAGCGTATCCTGGTCCTTCTGGTCCGGCTTCAGCTCGGCGCTCGGCGGCTTGTCGATGATGTTCTGCGGGATGACCCGCCCCTTCGGCCCGAGGAAGCCGTCGCGCCAGCTGCGGTTGCGCCAGTCCGACAACGCGAAGACGGTCGTCTTGTAGACGTCCTTCAGCACGTTGTAGCCGCCGCACATGTCGCCGTAGAGCGTCGCGTAGCCGACCGACATCTCCGACTTGTTCCCGGTGCTCAGCACCATGGCGCCGAACTTGTTCGACATCGCCATCAGCGTGAGGCCACGGGACCGGGCCTGGATGTTCTCCTCCGTCGTATCTTCCGCACGGCCCTCGAACACGCCGCCGAGCATCGTGCGGAATGCTTCCATCGCCGGACCGATGTTGATCGTGTCGTACATAACCCCGAGCGCTTCCGCGGCGGCGGCGGCGTCGTCCAGGCTGGACTGCGACGTATAGGGCGACGGCATCATGACGCAGCGCACGCGGTCGCTGCCCAAGGCGTCGACCGCCACGGCCGCCGTGATGGCGGAGTCGATGCCGCCGGAAAGGCCGATCAGGACGCCCGGGAAGCGGTTCTTGTTCACATAGTCGCGCAGGCCGAGGACCATCGTCTCGTAGATCGCCTCCAGCCCTTCCGGCGTCTCGACGATGGGCGCATCGTAGCAGCGCCAGCCCTCGCCCTGGCGCCGCCAGCGCGTCAGCACCACGCATTCGCGGAAGGCGGGCAGCTGCGCCGCAAGGCTGCGGTCGGCATTGACGACGAAGGACGCGCCGTCGAACACCAACTCGTCCTGGCCGCCGACCTGGTTGACATAGGCGAGCGGCAGCCCCGTCTCGGTCACCCTCGCCACCGCGAGGTTGATCCGCACGTCGGTCTTGTCGGCCTCGAACGGCGACCCGTTCGGGACCAGCAGGATCTCCGCGCCCGTCTCCTCCAGGCACTCGACGACCGCGGACGTCCAGATGTCCTCGCAGATCGGCACGCCCAGCCGCACGCCGCGGAAGGCGATCGGCCCGGGCATCGGGCCCGGCACGAACACGCGCTTCTCGTCGAAGACACCATAGTTCGGCAGGTCGACCTTGAACCGGGTGGACGCGATGGAGCCGCCGTCGAGCAGCAGCACCGCATTGTGCAGCGTCCCGTTCTCGACCCAGGGCGAGCCGACCAGCAGTGCCGGTCCACCGTCAGCCGTCTCGGCCGCCAGCGTCCGCACCGCGGCCATGCAGGCTTCCTGGAAGGACGGCTTCAGGACCAGGTCCTCCGGCGGATAGCCGGAGATGCAGAGCTCGGTGCAGAGCACCAGGTCGGCGCCGAGTTCGGCGGCACGACGCCGCGCCGCCCGGACACGGTCGGCGTTGCCCGGAACGTCGCCGACGGTCGGGTTGATCTGTGCGAGCGCTATCGCGAGTTGGTCGGTCATCGTCGTTCCGAATTCGCCGGGCGGCCGGTTACGGCCACTGTCACAAGATAGGGTGAACAATGCCCCAGCGCGAAGGCTACGTCATCGTCGCGACGGAATGCCGGGCGGCGGGGAGGACGCGGAGCATGATACTGTGGTTGCGGGGTCGGGACGGAGCCGACGGCCGGCCGGTTGACCCACCTCAATCCGACTTCGTTCATCCTTTCCATCCTGCAGGCACCCGTTGAAGGAAGCGGCATGAAGTCCATCGTCCGTCCGGTCGTCCTGCTGTGCGTCGTCGCGCTCGTCGCGGCGGGCGGATGGTCTCTATGGCAGGCACGGCAGGACGAGCTTCCCCCTTACCTCGCGTTCGCCAACGGGCGGATCGAAGCCGAAGAGGCGCACGTCGCCGCCAAGTATGGCGGTCGCGTGATGGAGGTCCTCGTCCGGGAGGGCGAAATGGTGGCGGCGGGCCAGATCGTGGCACGGATGGACACGGCGGAGGTCGAGGCGCGGCTCGCCGCCCTGCAGGCCGAACTCGCCCGCGCCAACGAGGCACGCGCCGAGGCACAGGCCGGGGTGGTGAAGGCGGAAGCCGACCTGCGCCTCGCAGGACAGGAACTCGCACGCACCGAGAGCCTGATCGCCAAGGGCTATGCGACGCGCGAACGGCTGGATCAGCAGCGGGCGCAGCAGGAGTCCGGCCGCGCCGCGCTCCAGGCGGCGCGTGCCAGGGTCGCCACGGCGGAACGGAGTATCGAGGCTGCCGAGGCGAACGTCCGCCAGATCAAGGCCGAACTGGCCGAGGCGGTCGTCCGGTCGCCGCGTGCCGGACGGGTTCTCTACCGTCTGACCGAGCCGGGCGAGGTGTTGGCCGCCGGCGGCAAGGTGGTCTCCATCCTGGATCTCACCGACGTGCACATGATCATTTTCCTGCCGACGGGAGAGGTCGGCCGGATCGCCGTGGGGGCCGAGGCGCGCATCGTCCTGGACGCGGCCCCGGACTACGTCATACCGGGCGAAGTCTCGTTCGTTTCGCCCGAGGCGCAGTTCACGCCGAAGCAGGTGGAGACCCGGTCCGAGCGGGAGAAGCTGATGTTCAGGGTGAAGGTCCGGATCCCGCCGGACCTCCTCCGCCGCTACGAGGATCAGGTGAAGACGGGGTTGCCCGGCACGGCCTATGTCGAACTCGGGCAAGGCGGCCCCTGGCCCGAACGGCTCGCGATCCGGCTGCCGCCGCAGGGCTGAGCGGCATGACCGATATCGCCGTCGACCTGCAGGGCGTCGGCCAGCGCTACGGCCGCACCGTGGCGCTGGAGGACGTGTCCCTGTCCGTGCGGACGGGCGAGGCGATGGCGCTGGTCGGGCCCGACGGCGTCGGCAAGTCGACGCTGATGGCCCTGATCGCCGGCGCGCGGCGACGCCAGACCGGGCGGATCGGCGTGCTCGGCGGCGACATGGCGGACACCGGCCACCGGACCGCCGTCTGCGAGCGGATCGCCTACATGCCGCAAGGCCTCGGCCGCAACCTCTACATGGAACTGAGCGTCGCCGAGAACCTGCACTTCTTCGGCCGCCTGTTCGGACAGGGCCGGCCGGAGCGGCGGGCGCGCGTCGCCGAACTGCTCCAGGCGACGGGCCTCGCCTCATTCGCCGATCGGCCCGCGGGCAAGCTGTCGGGCGGCATGAAGCAGAAGCTCGGCCTGTGCTGCGCGCTGATCCACGATCCCGACCTGCTGCTCCTCGACGAACCGACCACGGGTGTCGACCCACTCTCCCGCCGCCAGTTCTGGGAGCTGATCGAGGGCATCCGGCGGGAGCGGCCGGGCATGACGGTCATCGTCACCACCGCCTACATGGACGAGGCACAGCGATTCGGCCGGATCGTCGCGATGAACGGCGGGCGCATCCTCGCCGACGGATCGCCGACCGACCTGCTCGAGCGGACCGGTGCCGCGGATATCGAAGCAGCCTTCGTCGCGCTGCTGCCGGCGGAACAGCGGGACGGTCACCGCGCCGTCGTCCTGCCGCCGCGGCCGGAGACCGACTCGCCGCCGGCGATCGTCGCCGACCATCTGACCCTTCGCTTCGGCAGCTTCACCGCCGTCGACGATGTCAGCTTCGAGATCCCGCGGGGCGAGATCTTCGGGTTCCTCGGATCGAACGGCTGCGGCAAGACGACGACGATGAAGATGCTGACCGGGCTCCTGCCGCCGACGAAGGGATCGGTCCAGCTGTTCGGACGCGACGCCAGCCCGAACGACATGACCGCACGCCGGCGCGTCGGCTACATGTCCCAATCCTTCTCGCTCTACGGCGAGCTCTCCGTCCTGCAGAATCTCGACCTGCACGGCCGGCTGTTCTCGGTTCCGGATGACCGGCTGCGGGCGCGGATCGACGAACTGCTCGATCGCTTCGGGCTGCGGCCCTATCGGGACCAGGGCGCCGGCGACCTGCCGCTCGGCGTGCGGCAGCGGCTGTCGCTGGCGGTCGCGGTGATCCACGAGCCCGAACTGCTCATCCTCGACGAACCGACCTCTGGCGTGGACCCCGTCGCGCGAGATCGCTTCTGGGAGCTGCTGATAGAACTGTCGCGCGAGCACGGTGTCACGATCTTCATCTCCACGCATTTCATGAACGAGGCCGGCCGCTGCGACCGCATCTCGCTGATGCATGCGGGCCGCGTGCTGGCGAGCGGCACCCCCGAGCAGATCCGGAGCCGGTCGCGAGCGCACTCCCTCGAGGAGGCCTTCATCGAAGCCCTGGAGGACGCCGCCGAAGCAGCCCCGTCCGAAGAGCCGACGCCCGCGCCCGCCGCGGCGCCCGCGGCGGAACGGGTCGTTTCCAATCAATCCCCCGGCGCCTTCAGTCCGGGGCGCCTCTGGGCCTACACGCTGCGCGAGTCGATGGAGATCCTGCGCGATCCCATCCGCCTCTCCTTCGCCTTCCTCGGCACGGCATTGCTGCTGCTGGTGCTCGGCTTCGGCATCAGCTTCGATGTCGAGGATCTGCGCTTCGCGGCACTCGACCGCGACCGCACGCCCGAAAGCCGCACCTACCTCGAAGCCTACTCCGCCTCGCGCTATTTCACCCGGCAGCCGCCGCTCGACAGTCACGCCGAGATGGACCGCCGGATGCAGGCGGGCGACATCACGCTGGCGGTCGAGATCCCGCCGGGATTCGGTCGGGACCTGACACGCGGTGCGAACCCGGAGGTCTCGGTCTGGGTCGACGGCGCCATGCCCTTCCGGGCGGAAACGGTCCGCGGCTACGTCGAAGGCCTGCACCAGGCTTACCTGACGGACCTGGCGCGGCGCACGCGCGGCGAGGTTCCCGCCACGGGCGCCGTCACGGTCGAGGCGCGCTACCGCTACAACCAGGCCTTCCTGAGCACCAACGCCATGGTGCCGGCCTCGATCGCCATCCTGCTGGTGTTCATCCCGGCGATCCTGACGGCGCTGGGCGTCGTGCGCGAGCGCGAGCTGGGGTCGATCACCAACCTCTACGTCACGCCGACGACCCGCCTGGAGTTCCTGCTCGGCAAGCAGCTGCCCTACATCGCCATCGGCATGGCGAACTTCGCGGCGATGACGCTGATGGCGCTGTTCGTGTTCGACGTGCCCGTGAAGGGCAGCCTGATCGCCCTGTCGCTGGGCGCGCTGCTCTACGTTGCCGCGACCACGGGTATCGGCCTCGTCATCTCGACCTTCACGCGCAGCCAGCTCGCCGCCCTGTTCGGCACGGCGATCGGCACGATGCTGCCGGCGACCCAGTTCTCCGGAATGACGCAGCCGGTCTCGACCCTGGAGGGGTCGGCGGCACTGATCGGCCAGGTGTTCCCGACCAGCTACTTCATGTCGGTGAGCGTCGGCGCCTTCACCAAGGCGCTCGGCCTCGTCGATCTCATCCCCGAACTGCTGGCGCTGGCCGTGTTCTTCCCGGTGCTGGCGATCGCCAGCGCCCTGCTGCTGCCGAAACAGGAGCGCTGAATGCCGCGCCTCGCGACGATCTGGCGGCTCGGGGTGAAGGAGCTCTACAGCCTGCGCGCCGACCCGGTGCTGCTGGTCCTGATCCTGTGGGCCTTCTCCTTCGGCGTGTATGGCGCCGGCTCCGGCATCTCGCACGAACTGCACAACGCCTCGATCGCGATCGTCGACGAGGATCGCTCGCAGCTGTCGGCGCGCATCCGCGACGCGCTGCTCCCGCCGCAGTTCCAGCCGCCGGAGCTGATCTCCTTCGCCGAGATCGACCCCAGCCTCGACAAGGGCCGCCACACCTTCGTCATGGTCATCCCCTCCCGCTTCCAGGCCGACGCGCTCGCCGGGCGGCAGCCGGCGATCCAGCTGAACATCGACGCCACCGCGATGATGCAGGCCGGCATCGGCAGCGGCTACATCCAGAGCATCGTTGCGCAGGAGGCCGCCCGCTTCCTCGGCACCGGCAGCGCGGCGGCACCCGTCGGGCTGGAGACGCGCATCGCGTTCAACCCGAACCTGGAAAGCGGCTGGTTCACCGGCGTGATGGAGATCATCAACAACGTGACCATGCTCTCGATCATCCTGACCGGTGCGGCGCTGATCCGCGAGCGCGAGCACGGCACGATCGAGCATCTGCTGGTCATGCCGGTGACGCCGTCCGAGATCATGCTGGCCAAGGTCTGGGCGAATGCGGGCGTCATCCTGGTCGCCGTCGCCCTGTCGCTCTGGCTGGTGGTCGAACGCGCCCTGGCCGTCCCGATCGCCGGCTCGATCCCGCTCTTCCTGTCCGGCGTGGCGCTCTACCTCTTCTCCTCGTCGGCCATCGGCATATTCCTCGCGACCATCGCCCGGTCGATGCCGCAGTTCGGCCTGCTGCTCATGCTGATCGTGCTCCCGATGAACCTGCTGTCGGGCGGCATGACGCCGATCGAGAGCCAGCCGGCACTGCTGCAGCACCTGATGCAGGCGGTCGCCTCCACCCACTTCGTCAGCTTCTCCCAGGCGATCCTCTACCGCGGCGCCGGGTTCGACCTCGTCTGGCCGGAATTCCTCGCGGTCGCCGTGATCGGCATGGCCTTCCTCACCGTCGCCGGCCTGCGCTTCCGGCGCAGCATCGCGGCGATGCGCTGACCGACGGCCCGGTGCCTAAGGCGCCACCGCCCCCTCAGGCGCCTCAGGCGCCGGTGCTCACATAGGGCATGGGGTCGATGGCGCGGGAGCCCTGGCGCAGCTCGAAATGCAGCTGCGGCTCGGTAACGTTGCCGGTGCTGCCGACCGTCCCGATCGTCTGGCCGCGCTTGACCGAATCGCCGCGCTTCACCAGCACCGTCTCGTTGTGGCCGTAGGCGGTGACCCATCCCTGGTCGTGCTTCACCAGGACGAGGTTGCCGAAGCCCGGGAGTTCGTTGCCGGCATAGACGACGGTGCCGTCCCGTGCCGCCTTCACCGGGGATCCGCGCGCCGCGGCGATGTTCAGGCCGTCGTTCCGCAGGCCGCCGGCCTTGGGCCCGTATCCCGACAGCAGCCTGCCCTGGACGGGCATCATGAACGGCGCCGTGTCGCGCGCCGCGGCCTTCGCGGCCGGCTTCGCCGGTTCCGGCTCGGCGGCGGCGGGCGGGCTGACGGACGATGCCGGCGCCGGCGGCTCGGCGGCCGGCTGCGAGGGCGACGGCAGCGCCGCGATCTCGGCCGCCGACGGTGCCGTGGACGTCGATGTGGACGGCGGCAGCGGCTCGCCTTCGACGGCGCGTTCGGTCGTCACTGCGACGGCGGTCGTCTGCTCGGGCGGCACCGCCAGCCGCTCCTGCAGTTCGACGCCCGGAATCACCAGCTGCTGTCCCAGCAGGATGCGCCCCGGCGGGTCCAGGGCGTTCAGCTCCGCCAGTTCGGCCACGCTGACGCCATAGCGCCGGGCGATGGAATAGCTGGTGTCGCCCTGCACCACCGTGTGCAGCCGCGCCTGCGACGGCAGGATCAGCTGCTGGCCCGGCGACAGGCGATAGGGCGGCTCGAGCTTGTTCAGGACGATCAGTCCGCGCATCGGCACGCGGTTGGCCAGCGCAATGCCGTAGAGCGTGTCGCCGCGCTGCACCGTCACGGTCGGCACGTCGAGCGGCTGGCCCGCGGCGGGCGGCGGCGCGACCGGCGCCGTCCCGCGCGAGGGAGCCGGCACGTAGATGTTGCCGCAGCCGGCGAGCAGAGCCGCCGGAACGACCGCCACGGCCAGCAGCCGCAGGCCCGCCCGGATCGCGCGCACCGTCATTGCGCCCCTCCCTCGGACCGGCTGGGCGGCGCGGTGCCCGGCACCGCACTTTCGGGCCCGCTCTCGGGCCTGTGCTCGGATCCGTTGTCCGCTTCGCCGACCGACGGCACCAGCGGCACGAAATGCACCCGCACCATCTCCTCGGTCTTGAAGCCGCTCGCGTCGCGCGTGACGCGCACCAGGCGCTGGTCGTCGCGGCGGGTGCCGACCGGCGTGATCATGACGCCGCCCTCGGCGAGTTGGTCGGCGAGATTGGCCGGCACCTCGGCGGCCGCCGCAGCGGCGAGGATACGGTCGAACGGCGCCACCGGTCGCCAGCCCTCGGACCCGTCGCCGTAGCGCGTCGTCACGTTGCGCAGGCCGAGCTGCTCCAGTCGCGCCTCGGCGTCGCGCAGCAGCGGCCGGTGCCGCTCCACCGTGTAGACGCGCCGGCAGAGCTTCGACAGGATCGCCGTCTGGTAGCCGGAGCCGGTGCCGATCTCCAGCACCTTCATGCGCTCGCCGATCTGCAGCGCCTGGGTCATCAGGCCGACCACGACGGGCTGGCTGATGGTCTGGCCGTGGCCGATCGGCAATGCCACGTTCTCGTAGGCTTGGTCGCGGAAGATTTCCGGCACGAAGATCTCGCGCGGCACCAGCTCGATCGCGGACAGCACGCGGGGGTCGGTGATGCCCGCCTGCCGGAGCATGATGATCAGCCGGATCTTCCGCGCGGCAAGCGTCACCCGATCACCTTCCGCAGCGCGTCGACGGTGGTCCGGTGGGTCAGGTCCATGTAGAGCGGCGTCACCGAGATGCCGCCGCCATAGACCGTCTCCAGGTCGGTACCCTCGGCATGGTCGGCGAAGGCGCGCGCCGTACCGATCCAGAAGTACGGCCGGCCAGCCGGGTCCTTGCCCTCCTGGATCAGCCCGCCGGGCTTGCGCCGGCCCTGGGTCGTGACGCGCACGCCGGTCACGTCGTCGGCGGCGACGTCGGGGAAGTTGATGTTGATCAGCACGCCGTCGGGCCAGCGTGCGTCGGCCACCCGGCGGATGACGTCGGCCGCATGCGCCTCCGCCGTCGCCCAGCGCGGATTGCCGCCGGGCGGGATGTGCTGGCTCAGAGCGATCGCCGGTATGCCCAGCAGCGTCGCCTCCATCGCGGCCGCGACCGTGCCCGAATAGATGACGTCTCCGCCCATGTTCCCGCCGCGGTTGATCCCCGACAGGACGATGTCCGGCGGATGATCCTTCATCACCTGGGTGACGGCAAGCAGGACGGAATCGGTCGGCGTGCCGTCGACGGCGTAGCGGCGGCGCGAGAGCTTGCGGATGCGCAGCGGCCGGCGCAGGGTCAGCGAATGGCTGGCCGCACTCTGCTCGTCCTCCGGCGCGACCACCCACACGTCCTTCGACAGGCTGCGGGCGATCTTCTCGAGATGCTTCAGGCCCGGCGCGTGGATGCCGTCGTCGTTCGAGATCAGGATCCGCGCCTTGGAGAGGTCGAGCGGCTCCTTAAGCATCCGCACCGCCGATCACGGCATCGCCGCCGAGATAGGGCCGCAGCGCCTCGGGCACGACGACCGAGCCGTCCGCCTGCTGGTAGTTCTCCAGGATCGCCACCATCGTGCGGCCGACGGCGAGGCCGGAGCCGTTCAGCGTATGGACGAAGCGGGTGCCTTTCTCGCCCTTGCGGCGCGCCCGCGCGTTCATGCGCCGCGCCTGGAAGTCCCCGCAGGTCGAGCAGCTGGATATTTCGCGATAGGCCCCCTGCCCCGGCAGCCACACCTCGATGTCGAAGGTGCGGCGCGCGGCGAAACCCATGTCGCCCGTGCAGAGCGTCACCACGCGATAGGGCAGGCCCAACCGCTGCAGCACGGTTTCGGCCGCGCCGGTCATGCGCTCCTGCTCGGCGTCGGACTGCTCGGGCGCCGTCACGCTGATCAGCTCGACCTTGGTGAACTGATGCTGGCGGATCATGCCGCGTGTGTCGCGCCCGGCGGAGCCCGCCTCGGAGCGGAAACAGGGCGTCGCCGCCGTGAAGCGCAGCGGCAGCGCCTCCTCGTCCAGGATCTCCCCGGCGACGAGATTGGCCAGCGGCACCTCGGCCGTCGGGATCAGCCAGAAGCCTTCCTCGGTGCGGAACAGGTCGTCGGCGAACTTCGGCAGCTGGCCGGACCCGAACAGCGCGTCGTCGCGCACCAGCAGCGGCGGCGCCACCTCGGTATAGCCGAACTCGCGCGTGTGGATGTCGAGCATGAAGGCGGCCAGCGCCCGCTCCATCCGCGCCAGCGGTCCGCTGAGCACGACGAACCGCGCGCCGGACAGCTTGGAGGCGCGCTCGAAATCCATCAGGCCGAGCTTCTCACCGACCGCGACATGGTCGAGCGGCGTGAAGTCGAACGCGCGCGGCTCGCCGACGCGGCGGATCTCGACATTGGCGCTCTCATCCGGGCCGACGGGCACGTCGTCTGCGGGCGCGTTCGGAAACGCCGCCAACATCTCGTCGAGCCGCTTCCCGAGGGCGCGTTCCTCTTCCTCGACCGCCTGCACGTCGTCCTTGAGGCGACCGACTTCGGCGATCAGCGGTGCGGCATCCTCGCCCTTGGATTTCGCCTGGCCGACCCGCTTCGACACGTCGTTGCGGCGCTGCTGCAGTTCCTGGAAGCGCGTCTGCGCCGCGCGCCGGTCGCGGTCGAGCGACAGCACCGACTCCGAGGCGGCATCCATGCCGCGCCTGGCGAGCGCCTGATCGAACGCAGCGGGGTCGTCCCGGATCCATCGGATGTCGAGCATGGAACCTGTTTCGCAGAGCTACGGGACTGGCCCTTATACCGGCGCCACCCCCGACCGTCCACCGCCGCAGCCCGACTTCCGACGCGCCTCAGCGCGCCTTGCCGCCCAGTTCCGTCTCCAGCTCGGCGATCTTCTTTTCCATCGACTGGCGCAGGGCCGGGCTCTCGTGCGACTTCATGGTCGCGAGCCGCTGCTTGAGCATGTCGAGCTGGGCACGCTTCTCGCGCGCGTCCCGCTTGATCGGGCGGTTGTCGGACTTCTGTCCCTCGAAGGCGCGCATCGGCTGCTCTCTGGTTTCGCGAGGCGCGGACCTTACGGAGACGGTCGCCGGCGTTCAAGCGCCGCCTGAGCGGGCGCTCCGAAGCTGTCCACAGCTGCCCCCTCAGCGGCCGAGCAGCACCCGCGCCACGGCATCGACGATGCCGTCCGTGTCGATGCCGTTGATGCGGTGCAGGTCGGAGACCGAACCCGACTGGCCGAATTCTGTGACTCCGAGCGGCCGGATGCGATGCCCGCAGACGGAGCCGAGCCAGCCCAGCGTCGCCGGGTGGCCGTCGATGACGCTGACCAGCTTCGCGTCCGGCGCCAGGACATCGAGCAGGCCGGCGGCGTGCGAGTCGGCACCGTCGGCGCGCCACCCCTCGTAGAGCCGGTCCGGCGACGTCACGGCCAGCAGGCCGGCGCCCGGTACGTCGTCCAGCACGGCGGCGTGCGCCGCGACCGCATCGGGGGCCATTGCGCCGGTGTAGACCAGCGCCAGTTCGGCACCCGGTGCCGGCGGCACGGCCCAGTAGGCGCCCTCGATGATCTCATCCGCGAGGGCTTCGTCGATCGACCGCTCCGGCTGCGCCAGCGGCCGGGTCGACAGGCGCAGATAGAGCGAGCCACCGTCCGGCGCCTGCATGTGGGCGAAGCCCCAGCGCATGATCGCCGCCAGTTCGTCCACATAGGACGGCTCGAAATAGGACAGGCCCGGCAGGCCGATGCCGACCAGCGGCGTGTTGATCGACTGATGCGCCCCACCCTCCGGCGCCAGGGTCACGCCGGACGGCGTGGCCACCACCATGAAGCGCGCGTCCTGGTAGAGCGCGTAGTTCAGCGCGTCGAGGCCGCGATTGATGAACGGGTCGTACAGGGTCCCGACCGGCAGCATCCGCTCGCCGAACAGGGCGTGCGATAGGCCGGCGGCGCCCAGCATCAGGAACAGATTGTGCTCGGCGATGCCCAGTTCGAAATGCTGGCCGCGCGGCGACTGGCCCCAGCGCTGGGCGGAGACGACCTGCACCTCGCGGAACGTGTCCTGGCGTTCGCTGCGCGAGAAGATGCCGCGCTGGTTCACCCAGCCGCCGAGATTGGTCGACACCGTCACGTCCGGCGACGTGGTCACCACCTTCTGCGAGAGAGGATTATCGGATTTTCCCAACGCGTTGAGAATCTTGCCGAAACCCTCCTGCGTCGACATCCGCGCGCCCGTCGGCGTCTCGATCTCCACGGGCACCGTCGAGGCCATGTGCCGGCGCGGCCGCTCGGTGCGGAACGGCACCCGGTCGAGGTAGGCGCGCAGCGTCTCCTCCGGCAGGTCGAGGCCGGCGAAGGCGTCCCACTCCTGCCCGTCGCCGATCTTCATGCTCTGCTTGAAGGCGGCCATCTGGTCGGGGTTCATCAGGCCGGCATGGTTGTCCTTGTGGCCCGCGAACGGCAGGCCCATGCCCTTGATGGTGTAGGCGAGGAAGCAGGTCGGGCGGTCGTCGGTCACCGACCGGAAGGCCTCCAGCACGCTCTCCATGTCGTGGCCGGCGAGGTTGGTCATCAGGACCGCGAGGGCGTCGTCGTCGTGACTGTCGAGGATCTGCCGGATCCCGGGCACGTCGCCCAGGTCCTTCTCCAGTTCCGTGCGCCAGGCCGCGCCGCCCTTGAAGACCAGCGCCGAGTAGAGGCTGTTGGGGCACTCGTCGATCCAGTCGCGCAACCGCTCGCCGTCGGGGCCGGCGAAGGCCGCCTCCAGCCGCTTGCCGTACTTCAGAACGATGACGTTCCAGCCCATGCTGCGGAACAGCCCGTCGAAGCGCCCGAACAGCCGGTCGTTCACAACGGAATCAAGACTCTGGCGGTTATAGTCGATGATCCACCAGAGGTTCCGCACGTCGTGCTTCCAGCCCTCCAGCAGGGCCTCGAACACGTTGCCTTCGTCCAGTTCGGCATCGCCGACGATCGCCACCATGCGGCCGGCCGGTGCCGCGTTCTCGGCGCGGCGAGCGCGGACATAGTCCTGCACCATCGAGGCGAACACGGTCATTGCGACACCGAGGCCGACCGAACCGGTCGAGAAGTCGACGTCGTCCACGTCCTTGGTGCGCGACGGGTAGGACTGGGCGCCGCCGAGCGCGCGGAAATTCTCCAGCTTGTCGCGGGTCTGGCGGCCGAGCAGGTACTGGATCGCGTGGAAGATCGGGCTGGCGTGCGGCTTCACCGCGACCCGGTCCTCCGGCTTCAGCACCGACATGTAGAGGGCCGTCATCAGCGTCGACACCGAGGCGCTCGACGCCTGATGGCCGCCGACCTTCACCCCGTCCGGATTGGGGCGCAGGTGGTTGGCGTTGTGGATCATCCACGACGACAGCCAGAGGATCTTGCGCTGCAGCGCCCGCAGGCAGGCGATCTCATCCCGGTCGGTACCGCTGTCCGCGGCCGCTTCGGCATCGTGATCGATCGTCTTCAGCGCGGTCGAGCGGGCGGGCGACATGGCGGATCCCTCGGCAGGTGCTTGGGTTGCCTCCAAATATAGTGCGTCTCGGCCAGGCCTGCGTTGCGAAGTCGGTCCCGGCAGCGCTAGTTTGCGCAATCTTCCTCCACCGGACGCCGCACGGACGACAGATTATGCCCACCGCGCCGCTCGACGCGATCGATCGCCGAATTCTCCGGGTGCTCCAGGAGAACGCCCGGATCCCCAACGTCGAGTTGGCCCAGGCGGTCGGGCTGTCGCCGTCGCCCTGCCTGCGCCGGGTGCGCGACCTGGAGGAGCGCGGGATCGTGCGGCGCTATGTCGGCCTGGTCGATCCGGGTGCGGTCGGCCTGCCGGTCAGCGTCTTCGTTCAAGTGACGCTCGAACGTCAGGTGGAACGTGCCCTGGAAACCTTCGAAACCGCCGTGCAGGAGCGGCCGGAGGTCATGGAATGCTACCTGATGACCGGCGACGCCGACTATCTGCTGCGGGTCGTCGTGCCGGACCTGGAGGCGTTCCAGCGTTTCCTCATGGATCACCTCACCCGCGTGCCGGGCGTCGCCAGCATCAAGTCCAGCTTCGCGCTCAAGCAGGTGAAGTACCTGACCGCCCTGCCGCTGGATTGACGACCCACGAGAGACGACCCCGGTCTAAGGGCGCTCCCATCCGTCGCGCTTGCCTCGCCCGGTCCTCACGCCCATTCTTCAGCCCCGCCCGAGAAGAACGGGGCCAGCGCGCCGCAGCCATGCCCAGCCAGCCGAAAAACGTCGCATTGTTCGTCACTTGCCTCGTCGACCTGTTCCGGCCCAGCGTCGGAATGGCGGCGGTGAAGCTGTTGGAGGATGCCGGCTGCACGGTCGCCGTCCCGGCCGCGCAGACCTGCTGCGGCCAGCCGCCGTACAATTCCGGCGACCGCGCCGACGCCAAGCGCATCGCCCGTGGCGTGCTGGAGGCCTTCAAGGGCTTCGACTACGTCGTGGCGCCGTCCGGCTCCTGCGCCGGGATGATCAGCCACCATTACCCCGACCTATTCGCCGATGAGCCGGTACTCGCCGAGCAGGCGCGCGACCTCGCCCGCCGCACCTACGAGCTGATCTCGTTCCTCACCGACGTCTGCGGCGTCGATACGGTCGCGGCACGCTTCGACGGCTCGGTCACCTACCACGATTCCTGCTCCGGCCTGCGCGAACTCGGCATCAAGGCCCAGCCGCGCAAGCTGCTCGCCGGGGTGGAGGGTCTGACCCTGACCGAAATGGCGGAGCCGGAGGTCTGCTGCGGCTTCGGCGGTACCTTCTGCGTGAAGTATCCGGAGATTTCCGACGCCATGGTCCGCCGCAAGTCCGCCGACATCGGCGCCAGCGGCGCCGGCACCCTGCTGGCGGGCGACCTCGGCTGCCTGCTCAACATGGCCGGCAAGCTGACGCGCGAGGGATCGCCGGTGAAGTCGCGGCACGTCGCCGAGGTGCTGGCCGGCATGGCCGACGGCCCCGCTATCGGCGAAGGCACTGCCGGAGGGCGCAAGCCGTGACGCTGATGGGTGCGGCCAACTTCAAGGAGAACGCCCACAAGGCGATGCACGACTCCGACCTGCAGTCGGAGCTGCGCAAGCTGGCGGGCGGCTTTTCCCAGGCGCGCGTCCGTGCCGCCGCCGACGTGCCGGAGTTCGACGCGCTGCGCGACGCGGCGCGCGACATCAAGAACCACACGCTGGAGCACATCGACTACTACCTCGAGCGCTTCGAGCGGAAGGTGATCGAGAACGGCGGCAAGGTGCACTGGTGCCGCACGGCCGAAGAGGCGCGCGAGACGATCCTCGGTCTCTGCCGCGACCTGGGGGCCAAGACGGTCACCAAGGGCAAGAGCATGATCGCCGAGGAGATCATGCTGAACGACCATCTGGAGAAGAACGGCATCGAGCCGGTCGAGACCGACCTCGGCGAGTACATCATCCAGCTGCGCCACGAGACGCCGAGCCACATCATCGCGCCGGCGATCCACGTCACGACCGAAGGCGTCGCCAAGGCGTTCCGCGAGCATCACAAGGATCTCGACGCCGACCGCCCGCTGACCGAGCCGCGCGCGATGCTGGCCGAGGCGCGCACCATCCTGCGCCGCCGCTTCCTGGAGGCCGACGTCGGCATCACCGGCGCCAACTTCCTGATCGCCGAAACCGGCTCCTCGGTCATCGTGACCAACGAGGGCAACGGCGACCTGACCCAGACGCTGCCCAAGGCGCACATCGTCCTCGCCAGCCTGGAAAAGGTCGTCCCCACCCTGGAAGACCTGTCGACCATGCTGCGCGTGCTTGCGCGCTCGGCCACGGGCCAGGAGATGTCGGTCTACACCACGGTCTCGACCGGGCCGCGCCGCGCCGAGGACCTTGACGGCCCGGGCGAGTACCACGTCGTGCTGCTCGACAACGGCCGCAGCGCCATGATCGGCGGCGAGTTCCAGGACATGCTGCGCTGCATCCGCTGCGGCGCCTGCATGAACAACTGCCCCGTCTATCACCAGATCGGCGGCCACGCCTACGGCTGGGTCTATCCGGGTCCGATGGGCGTCGTGCTGACCCCGGCGCTGATCGGCATCGACGAGGCGAAGCTGCTGCCGAACGCCTCCACCCTCTGCGGCAAGTGCGAGGAGGTGTGCCCGGTGCGCATCCCGCTGCCGAAGATGATGCGGCACTGGCGGGAGCGCGAGTTCGAGCGGCACCTGGAGCCGAACACCGCCCGCTACGGCCTGAAGGCCTGGACGTGGCTCGCGACGCGGCCCCGGCTCTACCGCATGGCGACGGCCGTGGCGGTGGGCTTCCTCGGCGGCCTCGGCCGTCGTGCGGGGCGCTTCCGCACCCTGCCCTTCGCCGGCGGCTGGACGTCGGTGCGCGACATGCCCGCCCCGGAGGGCGGCACCTTCCAGCAGCAATGGGCGGCGCGGCAACGCAAGGCGCGGGCGCGATGAGGCGTGACGAGGCGCTGCACGAGCGGATCCGGGTCGCGGAAGCTGAACGGCGGGTGGATGTGGGGGTGGACCTGCGCCCGCTGAACCGTCCCGGCTCGCCGGTCTATGTGATGTGGGAGAATGCGGCGCCGACCTTCGGCCTCGCGGCGATCGTGGTGGTCGTCTGGCTGGCCGCGGACTGGATCTGGGCGATGGCGGCATTGGCGAGCGGCGTGATCCTGCTGCTCACCGTGGTGAACATGATGGTGATGACCCGCGTGCGCCGGCGCGCCCTCGCCCTGGCGCTGAACGACGTGGCGGGCTGGTCTTCGCTCTGGGACCAGGGCGTCCTGAGCCTGCGTCTCCCGGCCGAGAAGGGATCGGAGTGCCTTTCGCCGCACGGCGACTGGCGCGGCTTCGCCATTCGGAATCTGCCGGCGCGGCGGCGGATGGAGGTGGAATGAGCGCACGCGACGACATCCTGGGCGCCCTGCGCCGCTCGCACGGGCGCGGGGTGCTCGACCGCGACGCCCAGTCGGGCATAGAGGAGCGGATGGGCCGCCATCCGCGCGGCCCGCAGCTCGCCCGCGTGGCGCTCGACGCCGGTGCGCTGGTCGACCTGTTTGCCGCCAAGGTGACGGCAGCGGCAGCGACCCTCGACCGCGTCGCCACCGTCGATGCGATTCCGGCCGCGATCGCCGGCTATCTGGCGCGCGAGAACCTGCCGGCGCAGCTGGCGGTCGCACCCGACCCGCAGCTCGACGACGTGCCATGGCGGAACCGGCCGCTGCTCGTCCTGCGCCGCGGTGTGGCGCGCGAGACGGACACGGCCAGCGTCACCGGCGCGTTCGCCGCCATCGCGGAGACCGGCACGCTGATGCTCACCTCCGGCCCGCAGTCGCCGACGACGCTCAACTTCCTGCCCGAGTCGCACATCGTCGTGCTGCGCCGCGGCCAGGTGGTGGGCGCCCTGGAGGACGCCTGGGACCGGCTGCGTGGCCGCCAGGGCCACGCGATGCCGCGCACCGTCAACTTCATCACCGGCCCGTCGCGCAGTGCCGACATCGGCCAGCAGCTGCAGATGGGCGCGCACGGCCCGCGGCGCCTGCACATCATCCTGGTGGACGGTCGTGCGGCGGCAGGCGGGTGAGCGCCGTCGCCGCGGTCAGGCGACCGAGGACGAGATCCGCCTGTGGCGCGAGGCGACCCGTGACGTCCGCCCGCTGATCGAGACGGCGCGGATCCCCGACCCTCCACCTGCCGCCCCCCCGGCTCCGGCGCCCGCGTCGCCCGCTTCCGCCCGCCCCCTGGCGCAGCTGCCGGCGCACGTTCCCGCACAGCCTCTGCCCGTCGTGCAGGGGCGCGGCGGCGTCGCCGGTCTCGACCGTCGCAGTGCGATGCGCCTGCGCCGCGGCACGCTCGCGGTGGAAGCGCGACTCGATCTGCACGGCATGACGCAGGAGGAAGCGCACCACGCGCTCAACGGCTTCCTGTCGGCGCAGATCAGGGCCGAGCGGCGCGTGGTGCTGGTCATCACCGGCCGCGGCTTCTCGGCCGGGACGAGAGAGGCGGGCGAGACCGGCGGCATCCTCCGCCGCTCCCTGCCCCGCTGGCTGCACGAGGGCGCCAACCGCGAGCGCGTCCTCGCCTACTCGCCCGCCCAGCCGCGCCACGGCGGCAACGGCGCGTTCTACGTCCTGCTGCGCCGGCGGCGGGACTAGCCGACCGGCCGCCCCCGAAATTTCGCCATAACCTTCTGTAATCAAAACTTAAATAGTGGGCCTTAGTCATCCCCCAACGGCACGACCGCACGTGACCAAGGGGGAAGCAGTGTCCTTTCAGAGGCTCCGAATATCGTACAAGCTGGCCTTGCTCGTCGCGATCGTCGTCGTGACGACGCTGACGATCAGCGCGCTCAATCTGCTTTCCTATCGCTCCGATCTCGTTGAGAGCCGGCGACTGAAAACGAAGAACCTGGTCGAGGCGGCGCACAGTGTCGTCGCTCATTTCTACCAGCGCGAGCAGGACGGGAACATGACGCGGGAGGCCGCGCAGGCGGCGGCGCTCGCCGCCCTCGAAGCCATGCGCTACGAGGGGAAGGAGTATTTCTGGGTCAATGATCACCGCCCCGTGATGCTGATGCATCCCTACGCAAAGAAGCTGCAGGGCAAGGACGTCTCGGACTTCGCCGATCCCACCGGCAAAAAGCTGTTTCTCGCGTTCGTCGAACTGGCACGCCGGGATGGCGCCGGCTTCGTCGACTATAGCTGGCCGCCGCCCGGCAAGGCCGACGGGACGCCCGAGCCGAAGATATCCTACGTGCAGGCCTTCGCGCCCTGGGGCTGGATCATCGGCAGCGGCATCTATGTCAGCGACGTCGAAGCGGCGTTCGTACAGAAGGCGACCCGTACGCTCATAGAGGAGGGCCTGATCCTCATCGTCATTCTCGGATGCGCGACGATGATCAGCCGGGGAATCAAGCGCTCGCTCAACGACGTCACGCAGGTGACGCGGCGGCTCGCCGAAGGCGATACCCGCGTCGCACTGCCGGCGGCCCATCCCGCCACCGAGGTCGGGCAACTCGTCGGGGCCCTGGAGATCTTTCGCCAGAACGCCATTCAGAGGGAGGCGCTCGAAGCCGAGAAGCAGGACCAAACGCGTTTGCAGGAGGCACGAGCGGAGCGCATAGCCGCGCTTCTCGCAGGCTTCGACACCGACGCCCGCGCCGTTGTCGACCTGGTTGCGACCGCCGCCAAGGACATGGCCGAGACGGCGGAGCGGATGTCCGGCATGGCCGCCGACAGCCGGCAGTCCAGCGACGGGGCGACCGACGCGGCCGACCGCGCCGCGGCGAACGTCCAGCAGGTCGCTGCCGCTGCCGAACAGCTCACCTCTTCGATCGGAGAGATCGGCCGGCAGGTCGTCGCCTCGCAATCGATCGCGGAGCAGGCGGAGAGCGAGGCGGAGCGGACAAACGACACCGTCGGCGGCCTGGTTGCCGCCGCGCGAAAGATCGGCGAGGTCGTCGACTTGATCAGCGGCATCGCCGCCCAGACGAACCTCCTCGCCCTGAATGCCACGATCGAGGCGGCTCGGGCAGGCGAGGCCGGCAAGGGCTTCGCCGTCGTGGCCTCGGAAGTGAAGTCGCTGGCGACCCAGACGGCGCGTGCGACCGAGGAGATCGCCGAGCAGATCGCACAGATCCAGTCGGTCAGCACCGCTTCGGCCGAGGCCATCAGGGGCATTGCCGGCACCATCGTCCGGATCCGGGAGATCGCCAGCGGCATCGCCGCCGCCGTCGAGGAACAGTCCGCCGCGACCAGCGATATCTCGCGCAATGTCCGCGAGGCAGCGGGCGGGACCGATCTGGTGACGGAGCGGATCGGCACCGTCAGCCGGGCCATTCGTGCAACCGGTCTGGAAGCGGAGCGGGTGTCACGGGCCGCGAACAGCCTCGGCCGCGAGGCCCAGACGCTTCGCGGGAAGGTGGAAGTGTTCCTGGCTGATGTCGCCGGCGCGTGACATAGCTTGACGCATGGCATCGGCTGCGGCTAAGCCGCAGCCGATGATCAATGAAATCGCTGCTCGATGACCCCCGGCGCCCGCCTCGCAGCCGCGATCGACGTGCTGGAGGAGTATGAGCGTGCGCCGGCACCCGCCGACGCCATCGTCGCCTCCTACCTGCGCACCCGCCGCTACATCGGCGCCAAGGACCGCGCCGCGATCCAGGCCCTGATCTTCGGCCACTTCCGCCAGTGGGCGCGCATCGGCTGGCTGATCGAGCGCGCCGGCATGGTGCCCACGCCCCGCCTGCGCGTCCTCGCCTACTCGCCCGCCCAGCCGCGCCGCTGCGGCAACGGCGCCTTCTACGTCCTGCTGCGCCGGCGGCGCGACTGAACGTGCGCGCCGACGGACGGCAGGGAACGCGTGGGAATTTTCTCGACACGCTCCCGACACCGGTGCGCCTTCGCGCCGCCGGCCTGACGATCGAGAGCGAGATCGCCCTCCCGGGTCTTCCAGAAACGGCCGACAGCAACGTCGACGTCCGGTTCGGTCCGGGCGACCTGGAGCACCGTGATGGGCTGACGCTGCGGGCGCAGCGCTTCGGCTGCACCGCCATCGGCGGAACGCGGGTGGCCGTGTCGGTCTGGATCGAGCCGGAGGGTGATGTCGTCCCACGCACCGTGCTGCCAGCCGGGCTGACCGGAATCGCCTATCAGCGGGGCCTCCTGCCGCTGCACGCCGCCGCCGTCCAGGTAGCCGGCTCCTGCATCGCCTTCTGCGGAAGCTCGGGTGCCGGCAAGTCGACCCTGGCCTCGGCATTCGGCCAGACGGGATATGCGATCCTCAGCGACGACCTTCTCGTCGTCCACCCATCGCCCCACGAGCGCTTGCCCCCCGTCGCATGGCCGGGACCGAGCCGGTCGCGGCTCGACGCGGACAGCGTGTCGTTGCTGGGGGAAGGCGTGGTACCGCTGACGCCGTTTTCGTCCTGGGACGGCAAGACCCTGGCGGCCATCGGGCCGGCCCCGGTGGACGCGCCGTATCCGGTCGCGGCCCTCTATTTGCTGCGCTGGGGCGAACTCGGCGTGTCGCGGCTGTCGCCGCTCGAGGCCGCCGCCATGCTGCCTCATTGCCTCCGCAAGCCGGGATGGCTCGAGGACTCCGGGCGGGCTACCGCGATCCGGCGGTTGTGGCTGGATCTTGTGGCGCGGGTTCCGGTCCTTCTGCTATCCCGACCGCGCGGCGCTCCCTTCCCCCTGCTCCTGTCCGCGGTGCTGGAAGCATGCGGACAGGGACGCGAAGAGCGCCCGTTCTCTTAGCGGCGACCGGAGCCATCAGTGAACGCGTTCACGCTCGACGACCGGGTGGCACGCAACCCGTCCATTCTCGGGGTGGAGACCGACGAGCGTGAAATCCTGCTGATGGACGAGGACTCCGGCAACTGCTTCGCCCTCGGCGGCAGCGGCCTCCTCGTATGGCGCGCAACCGAGCAGCCCATCCGCGTGCGCGACATCTGTGCGGCACTCCGGACACACTATCGGATCGACGAAGAGACCTGCGCCACCCAGACGCTGGCTTACGTGGCTCATCTGGCGGCGGAGAACCTCCTCTGCCGCCTCCCCGATCCCGAATAGCCGGCGCTGCCCGTCGAGATGGCCGCCGCCTCGCCGCTCGTGTCCGTGGTCATGCCCGTCCGCAACGGCGCCGCATTCGTGGACGATGCCGTCGCCTCGGTTCTGGCCCAGACACACCAGAGGCTGGAACTGATCGTCGTCGACGACGGCTCGACCGACGACACCGCCGCGATCGTCGAACGATGGGCCGCCCGCGACGGCCGCGTCCGCTTGTTGCAGCAGCCGCACCGGGGGCAGCCCGAGGCGCTGAACACCGGCATCGGAGCAGCGCAGGGCGCATTCATCGGCCGGATAGACCATGACGACCTGTGCCACCCTGAACGGTTCGAAGTGCAGCTCGCCTGGATGGAAAGGCATGGGGTCGACGTCTGCGGATGCTGGATGCAGCGCTTCGGTGCGGCGCGCGGCATCATCCGTTTCGCTCGCGGGCATGAGGCGATCCGTCACGAGGCGCTCTTCTCCTCACCCGTAGCCGATGGCGCCCTGCTGTACCGCGGCGATGTCATTCGGGAGAATCGCTATCCGCCCGAAGTGCAGATCCGCGAGGGTCTTGCGCAGTGCATCAGGCTCTCGCCGAGCTATCGCTTCGGCAACGTGCCGCGCGTTCTCGGTCACTATCGTTTTCATGCGAACCAGTTGACGAAGCGCTTCGCCACGGCGATCCGGTATCGCCAGGGCCAGATTCGCGCCCGGCATTTCTCCGCCATGTTTCCCGACGCATCGTCGTCGGACCGCGCCGCGTTTACCCTGGTCGTCGAGGGAACGCCGCTGGATCGGGACGGGTTGGCCTCGCTCGGGGATCTGTTCCTCCGACGCCTTCGGCCCGACGACAGGGAGACGCGCCATCGCATGCAGCGCCGGTGGCGACGTCTTTGCCGGTCCTGCATAGCAGACGACGTCGCCACCGCCGAAATCCGCGACACGATACTTGCCGCGCTTCGCGGGTCTCGGCGCGGATCCTCCTCATCGATCCCTTGACAGGCAAGGGCGTGGACGATGCAATTGTCGAACTGCCCAGCTCTTTGCTATAATTGACGCATTGATCAATGCGCGTCGGTGAGGGCCGAATGGGCGTGCAGAATCGAGAAATTCTGGATCGCGCGGCAGCGTCCGCCTCAGATGAATCGCCGATGCGAGAATGGGAAATTCCCACGATCAAGAAGCTTGAGGCGGTCAAAGCGCAGGCCGGGCCCTCCGGGTTCACCCCCGACGGCACGGGTTTCTATTCATAAAATCGCCGAGACTGCCTGCCGCTTCCAGCCGCTTTTCACTTCAGCTTCTCGGAGTCCGTGGTAAGGCTTGACGACCGTAGCGGCATTGCGGTCAAACACGCTGATGACCCTCCAGAATCACTGCGGATGACCCCCGGCGCCCGCCTCGCGGCCGCGATCGACGTGCTGGAGGAGTATGAGCGTGCGCCGGCGCCGGCCGACGCCATCGTCGCCTCCTATCTGCGCACCCGCCGCTACATCGGCGCCAAGGACCGCGCCGCGATCCAGGCCCTGGTATTCGGCCACTTCCGCCAGTGGGCGCGCATCGGCTGGCTGATCGAGCGCGGCGGCATGGCGCCCACGCCCCGACTGCGCGTCATCGCCGGCCAGGCGCTGGCCGCGCAGCGCGCGCTGGTCGGGCCGGGCGGCCTCTTCACCGGCAACGGCCACGACCCTGCGCCGCTCACCCGCGCCGAGGAGAAGCTGTTCCACACCCTGGCCGGCAAGCCGCTGGACGATCCCGACATGCCCGAGGCGGTACGCCTCGAATGCCCGGACTGGGCCGAGGCCGGCCTGCGCGAGGCGCTGGGTGAGCGCTTCGCCGAAGAGATGGCGGCGCTCATCGAACCGGCGCCGCTGGATTTCCGCGCGAATGCCGTCAAGGCGACACGCGCCCAGGCCATCGCCGCCCTCGCCGCCGACGGCGTCGAGGTCGAGGCGACGCCCTGGTCGCCCTGGGGCATGCGGCGCCAGGGCCGCATCGCGCTGGGCGCCCTGCCCTCATTCCGCGAAGGCCTGTTCGAGGTGCAGGACGAAGGCTCGCAGCTCATCGCGGTAATCGCCGAGGCCCGGCCCGGCATGCAGGTCGTCGACTTCTGCGCCGGTGCGGGCGGCAAGACGCTGGCGCTCGCGGCGACCATGCAGAACAAGGGCCGCGTCGTCGCCTGCGACATCTCCGCCGATCGGCTGGAACGGGCCGGCGAGCGGCTGCGCCGCGCCGGCATCCACAATGTCGAGCGCCGGCCGCTGAAGACGGAGCGCGACCCCTGGGTGAAGCGCCACAAGGGCAAGTTCGACCGCGTGGTCGTCGACGCGCCGTGCAGCGGCACCGGCACCTGGCGCCGCAATCCGGACGCGCGCTGGCGCCCGGCGGGCCCCGGCCTGGAGTCGCTGATCGCCCTGCAGGCGAGCATCCTGGAGAGCGCCGCGCGGCTGGTGCGTCCGGGCGGGCGCCTCGTCTACGCGACCTGCTCGTTCATGCGGGCCGAGAACGAGGACCGGATCGAGGCTTTCCTCGCCGGCCACCCCGACTTCACCGTCGTGCCCGTCGCCGACCTGCAGCCGGGCCTGGGCGAAACCTTCATGCGCCTGACGCCGGCACGTCACGGAACGGACGGCTTCTTCGCCGCCGTCATGGAGAGAAAGAGCCCGGAGGCGGCTTAGGCGGCCGCCATCACTCGCCTTGCCGGCTGCCCCATAGTAAAGTTGTCCCACGACGCCGAAACGAGGCCTCCGCGCACAATGCATCTCCGCCTGATTCCGCTAGCGTTGGCATGCGCCGTCACGGCCGGATGCACGACCCCCCAGTCCTCCCTGCGCGTCGATGGATCGGAGACGGATGCCGGCTTCGTCTTCGTCGCCGAGGACTACGACCTCTATCCGGTTCGCCGTCCGGAAGGCGAGGCATGGCGGCTGCAGGACCTGCGCGGCCGCCTGAACGCGGCCGGGATCTGCACCGAAGGCTACGAGGTCGCCGAGCGCGAGGAGTCGCTGACCGACGGGCGGTTCTTCAACGGCGACATCTACCGGGTGACGTATCGCGGCCGCTGCGCGGCGCAGTCGATGGCGCCGGCGCCCCAGGCGGAACCCATGTATACGCCGATGCCGATGGAGGATCCCGTGGAGCGGCTGCCGCTGCCCCCGGCGGAGAACCTGCCGCAGCGCTCCGGCTGACGCGGCGGATCAGCCCCGGCTTCGCGGTGGGCGTCCGAACGGCCCGCGCCGTCCCTTGAGCGGGCGCTTCTCGCGCTCGCCGCCGCCCATGACGTGCAGCAGGAGACCGCCGGTGACCGGATCGGCCGCCGCCAGCCGCACGTCCAGCGACATCCCCAGGCGGAACGCCTTGCCGCTGCGCCGCCCGACCAGTTCGTGCCGCTTTTCGTCGTGGTCGTAGAAGTCGGCCGGAAGCGTCGACACGGGCACCAGCCCGTCGGCTCCGACATCCTGCAGGCGGACGAACAGGCCGAAGCGCGTCACGCCGGTGACGCGCCCCGGGAAGGTCTCGCCGACCCGTCCCGCCAGGAAGGCCGCGGTATAGCGCTCGATCGCCTCGCGCTCGGCCGCCGCCGCCCGCCGCTCGGTCATCGAGATGTGCTCGCCCGCCGCCGGGAAGGTGGCGTCGGCATCCGCGGGCAGTCCGCCCTCGCCCAGCTTCAGCCCCGACACGAGCGCGCGATGGACGAGCAGGTCCGAGTACCGCCGGATCGGTGAGGTGAAGTGGGCATAGCGCTTCAGGCCCAGGCCGAAATGCCCGATATTCTCGGGGCTGTAGACGGCCTGTGCCTGCGCCCGCAGCACCAGTTCGTTGACGATCGGCGCGAACGGGCCGTCGGCGACGCGGCCGAGCAACTGGGTGAACTGCTTCGGGCGGTTCAGCTGGCCCGCCGACAGCGGGATGTCGAGGTCGGCGAGATAGTCGATCAGCGATTCGACCTTGGCCTCGTCCGGCTTGTCGTGGATGCGGTACATGCAGGGCCAGCCCGCCCGCTCCAGCGCTTCCGCCGCGGCGACGTTCGCGGCCACCATGAACTCCTCGATCAGCCGGTGGCTGTCGAGGCGGGCGCGCGGGATGATCGCCTTGATCCGGCCGTCGGCGCCCATCAGCACCTGCCGTTCCGGCAGGTCGATCTCCAGCGTGCCGCGCTTGCGCCGCGCCGTCAGCAGCGCATCGAAAGCGCCGTAGAGCGGCTTGATGACCGGATCGAGCAGCGGACCCGTCTGGTCGTTCGGCGCCCCGTCGCGCGCCGTCTGGACGGCCTCGTAGGTCAGCCGCGCCGCGGAGCGCATCAGCCCGCGCTCGAAGCGATGGCGGACGAGTTCGCCCTCGGAATCGAGCCACATGTGCACCGCGAGGCAGCCGCGGTTCTCGTTCGGGCGCAGCGAGCAGAGGCCGTTCGACAGCGCCTCCGGCAGCATCGGCACCACGCGGTCCGGGAAATAGACCGAGTTGCCGCGCTCGTAGGCCGCCTGGTCCAGGGCGTCGCCCGGCCGGACGTACCAGCTGACGTCGGCGATCGCGACGATGACGTGCCAGCCCCCCGGATTGCCGGGCGCCGTGTCGGCCTCCGCCCAGACGGCATCGTCGAAGTCGCGGGCGTCGGGGCCGTCGATCGTGACCAGGGGAATGTCGCGAAGGTCGACCCGCCCGGCCAGCGTCGGCTCGGTCGCCGCCTCGGCCTGGGCCACCGCCTCGTCCGGAAATTCGTGCGGAATGCCGTGGGTATGGACCGAGATGAGGCTGATCGTGCTCGGGTCGCCGCTCGCCCCGATGCGCTCGACGATGCGGACGTGCCGCTCGCCCAGATGCCGGCCGGCGCGCAGCTCCGCCATGACGAGGTCGCCGACCACGGCATCGCTCTCCGAACCCGGCGCCACGGCGAACGGATTGCGCTCGCGCCGTTCGGTTGCCCGGACCCACCCGTTCCCATGTTCGTCGCGCTCGAACACGCCCAGCAGGCGCGTCGGCGCCTCGGTCAGGACCCGGATCGGATGGCCTTCGTAGGTGTTCGCCGACATGCGACGCAGCCGCGCCAGCACCTTCACGCCGGGTGCCAGGGTCGGCGTTCCCGGCCGTTCCGGCGCCATGAAGATCCGCGGCGCCTCCGCCTCGCCGCGCCAGGCTGCCAGCCTGCCGATGATCTCGCCGTCGGCGTCCGTGCCGACGATGTCGACCACGGCCACTTCCGGTGCCGCACCCGGCTCCGCCATCTTGCGACCTCGCCCGCGCACCACGGCGCCTTCTTCTTGGAGTTCGCGCAACGTCGCGCTCAGGTCGCGCCGCGCCGCGCCCGTTATGCCGAAGGCCTTCGCGACCTCGCGCTTGTCGACGGGCCGCCCGCTGTCCTCGACGAACTGCAGGATCTCCGATCGCGTCGGAACGACCTTCGCCTGGTCGAACCGCGTCTTGCCGGGGCGCGGCGTACCGTGCGGCCGTCCGGCAGGCCGCTTGCCCGCTTTGCCGATGCGGCGCGCCACCCTATCTTCCCGCCGCCCGGCGCGCCGCGCCGGGTGTTGCGGCCGTCTCGACCGCCGGCGCGCCTGATTTCGCCGCCGCGCTCTTCTTGGCCGCCGGCTTCTTCGCTGCGGCCTTCTTTGGCGGTGCTTTTTTCGCCGGGGCCTTCTTCGCGGCGGGCTTCTTCGCCGTCGCCGCCTCGGCCGGGGCCTTCTCCGCTGCGGATTTCGATGCCTTCGCGCTTCCCTTGCCGACGGCCTTTCCGCCCTTGGCCGGCGCCTTGCCGGCCTTGGCCGCCAGCAGCGCCACGGCCTCTTCCATGGTCAGCGTCTCGACCTCGGCGTTCTTCGGTAGCGACGCCATCACCCGGCCGTGCTTCAGGTAGGGACCAAAGCGCCCCTTGTTGATCGTGATGGTGCCGCCGCCCGCCGGATGCGGCCCCATGTCCCGCAGCGACCCGGACTTCTCCTTGGCCTGGGCGAGCAGGTCCACGGCCCGGTTGAGGCCGATGGTCAGGACGTCCTCGTCCGCTGGGATCGATTTGTAGACGCTCCCGTGCTTCACATACGGCCCGAACCGCCCGATCCCCGCGGTGACCGTCGCCCGGTCGTCGGGGTGCAGCCCGATCTCGCGCGGCAGCGCCAGGAGCGACAGCGCCCGCTCCAGCGTCACGCTGTCAGGCGTCATGCCGCGCGGCAGCGATGCCCGCTTCGGCTTCTCCTTGCCTTCGCCCTCGCCCAGCTGCGCATAGACGCCGTAGGGGCCCTTGCGCAGCGAGACCGGCAGCCCGGTGTCCGGATCGTTGCCGAGGACGCGCGGGAAGTCGCCGCCGGCGCCGCCCTCCTCGCCCTCGCCCGGCATCGCCAGCGGACGGGTGAAGCGGCATTCCGGGTAGTTGGAGCAGCCGATGAACGCCCCGTGCTTGCCCAGCCGCAGGCCCAGGCGGCCCGCGGAGCAGGCCGGGCAGAGCCGCGGGTCGGTCCCGTCCTCCTTCGCGGGGAAGAAGTGGGAGCCCAGCTCCTCGTCCAGCGTGTCGATCACCTGGGTGATCGTCAGGTCCTTGATGTCGGTGACCTTGGCGATGAAGTCGCGCCAGAAGTCACGCAGCAACGCCCGCCACTCGAGGCGCCCGTTCGAGACGTCGTCGAGCTTCTGCTCGAGTTCGGCCGTGAAGCCGTACTCGATGTAGCGCTCGAAGAAGCTCGACAGGAACGCGGTGACGACGCGGCCGCGGTCCTCGGGGACGAAGCGTCGCGCCTCCAGGCGCACATAGTCGCGATCCTGGAGCACCTGGATGATGGACGCATAGGTGGAGGGCCGGCCGATGCCGAGTTCCTCCATCTTCTTGACCAGGCTGGCCTCGGTGAAGCGCGGCGGCGGCTGGGTGAAGTGCTGGTCAGCCTTGATGTCGCGATGCGCCATCGCATCGTCCTTGGCCACCGCCGGCAGGATGCGGCCCTCGCCCTCGTCGTCCTCGGGCGCGTCGTCGGTGTCCTCGCGATAGAGCTTGAGGAAGCCGTCGAACGTGATGACCGAACCGACCGCGCGGAAGACGCCGCGACCGTTCCTGTCCGCGATGTCGACGGCGACCTGGTCGAGGCGCGCGCTCTCCATCTGGGAGGCGACGGTCCGCTTCCAGATCAGTTCGTAGACGCCCGCCTCTTCCGGGGCGAGGTAGCGCTTCACGTCCTGCGGACGGCGCATCAGGTCGGTCGGCCGCACCGCCTCGTGGGCCTCCTGGGCGTTGCGCGCCGCACTGCGATAGGTGCGCGGCGCGTTCGGCAGATAGGCCGGGCCGTAGTCGCGGGCGATCAGGTCGCGCGACCCGGAGATCGCCTCGTTCGACAGGTTGACCGAGTCCGTCCGCATATAGGTGATGAGACCCACCGTCTCGCCGCCGATGTCGACGCCCTCGTACAGCCGCTGCGCGATGCGCATGGTCCGGCTGGCGGACAGGCGCAGCTTGCGCGACGCCTCCTGCTGCAGCGTCGAGGTCGTGAACGGCGGCTGCGGGTTGCGCCGCGTCTCGCGCTTCTCGACCAATGCGACGGCGTAGGAACCCTGGCGCAGCGACTCGACCGCGGCCGCGGCACTCTGCTCCTGCGGCAGGTCGAACTTGCCGAGCTTCTTGCCATCGAGATGGGTCAGGCGCGCGGTCATCTTCTCGCCGCGCGGCGTCGTGAAGACCCCGTCGATCGTCCAGAATTCCTGCGGACGGAAGGATTCGATCTCGCCTTCGCGCTCGCAGATCAGCCGCAGTGCGACCGATTGCACCCGGCCGGCCGAGCGCGAGCCCGGCACCTTGCGCCACAGCACCGGCGACAGCGTGAAGCCGACGAGATAATCCAGGGCGCGACGCGCCAGATAGGCGTCGACCAGTTCGCGGTTGAGATCGCGGGGGTTGGCCACCGCGTCGAGCACGGCGCTGCGCGTCACCTCGTAGAAGACGACGCGGCGCACATCCATGGTCTTCAGGACGTTGCGTTCCGCCAGGACCTGATGCACGTGCCACGAGATCGCCTCGCCCTCGCGATCCGGGTCGGTGGCGAGATAGAGGCCGTCGGCACCCTTCAGCGCCTTCGCGATGTCGTCGATCCGCCGCTTGGAATCGGCCTCGACCTCCCAGTCCATCTCGAAGTCCTGGTCCGGCCGGACGGAGCCGTCCTTGCGCGGCAGGTCGCGGACGTGACCGTAGCTGGCGAGGACGTGATAGTCCGAGCCGAGATACTTGTTGATGGTCTTTGCCTTGGCAGGCGATTCGACGACGACGACCTTCACGCTGCGATACTTCCTGTCGGTCCGTGTTCAGAGCCGTTCGATAGAGGGCCTACCGCCCATTCCGTCATCGGAGGTCCGCCATCAAAGGAGCGAGACGCGCTGACCCGGATGCCGCTCGACACGGCCGGAAAGCTCCAACTCCAGCAACACCGAGGTCACGGACGCCGCGGACAGTTGGCACCGTCGCACCAGTTCGTCAACGGTAACCGGCGTGGGACCCAAAGCCTCGACCACCCGCCCGACCGGGTCCCGGTCGCCCGCCTCGGCACCTGTACCGGTCTGCACAGGCGTCGGGACCGGCCGCTGAGGAGCCGCCGGGAGAGGCGTTCGGCGCGTGGCCGGCCGGCTCGGCGGCCGCAGGTCGAGCTGGCCCCGCAGCACCTCCATCACGTCGTCCACACCCTCGGTCAGGTGCGCGCGCTGGCGCAGCAGGTCGTTGCTGCCGCGGCACCGCGGGTCGAGCGGCGAGCCCGGGACGGCGAAGACCTCGCGGTTCTCGTCGAACGCCATGCGAGCGGTCAGCAGCGAGCCCGAGCGCAGCGCCGCCTCCACCACGACGACCCCGGCGGACAGGCCGGCGATGATGCGGTTGCGGCGCGGGAAATGCCGGGCCTTGGGCTCGGTCCCCGGCGGCAGTTCGGCGACGACGGCGCCGCGTTCGGCGATCGCCTCGTAGAGCGCGCGGTTCTCCGGCGGAAAGACGACGTCGACGCCGCCGGCCACGACCGCGACCGTACCGGCATCCATCGCGCCGGTATGCGCCGCGGCGTCGATGCCGCGCGCCAGGCCCGACACGACGACGAACCCCTGCCCGCCCAGGTCGGCCGCCATGCGCTGGGCGAAGCGCTGCCCGGCCACCGAGGCGTTCCGCGCGCCGACCATCGCGATGCAGGACCGTTGCAGCAGTGCCGGGTCGCCGAGGACGGCCAGGAAGGGCGGCGGGTCGGCGATGGCGGCGAGCGGCGTCGGATAGTCGGCGTCACCGAAGGCGAGCAACCGCGCGCCGAGGCGCTCGACCGCCTTCAATTCGCGCTCGGCGTCCGTCCGGTCGGGGATGCGCGCCGGCCGCCCGTTGCCGGTGAGGCCGGGGAGTGCCGACAGCGCCGCCGCGGCGCTGCCATAGCGTTCGAGCAGGCGATGGAACGTGACGGGGCCGACCTGATCGGCGCGCGCCAGCCGCAGCCGGTCGAGCCGTTCCGCATCATCCAGCCGCTGCGCCCCCGTGCCGTCCATCCCACGATCCTAACGGGATTTTCGCTGGCCGGAAGCGACCATCCGTTGCGTCCTCAGTGCGGGCCGCCGGGCGCGTCGCCGCCGCTGCCTCCCTTCGCGCCGATCTTGGTCTCCGTCCCGGCGGCGAGGCGCTTGATGTTCTCGCGGTGGCAGACGACCACCAGGATCGCGATGATGCCGGCGATCTCGGCGTGCAGGCCGCCCTCCAGCCAGAGCAGGTAGATCGGCGACAGGACGATGGCGACGAGCGCCGCCAGCGAGGAATAGCGGAAGATCGCGGCGACGATCAGCCACGTCGCGCAGATCAGCAGGCCGACCGGCCATGCCAGCGCCAGATGCACGCCGATGGCGGTCGCCACGCCCTTGCCGCCCTTGAACTTCAGCCAGACCGGAAAGACGTGGCCCACGACGGCGCCCAGCGCCGCGATACCGGCGGCGGCCGCGCCAAACTGCGACGCGACCAGCACCGCCACGGCACCCTTTCCGCCGTCCAGCAGCAGCGTCGCCAGCGCCAAGCCTTTGCGTCCGGTGCGCAGCACGTTGGTGGCGCCGATGTTGCCGGAGCCGATCTTGCGGATGTCGCCGGCGCCCGACAGGGTCGCCAGCACCAGTCCGAACGGGATCGATCCCAGCAGGTAGGCGCCGGCGAACGCCGCCAGCAGCACCCAGAGTTCCGTGCCGGCCTCGGGCATGGCTCAGGCCTCCGCGACGTAGACGGGCCGGCCGTCGACGACGGTGCGCAGCACGCTGCCCTGCACCGGCCGGCGGTCGAATATCGAGTTCTTGGACTTGCTGCGGAGCGCGTCGGCGTCGATCCGCCACGGCCGCTCCACGTCGAACAGCACCAGGTCAGCCGGCGCGCCCTTGCGCAGCCGCCCGAGCGGCAGGCCCAGGATGTCCGCCGGCCGACAGGTCAGCCGCGCCAGGACGTCGAGCAGGCTCATCCGGCCCTGGTGGTGCAGTTCCAGCGACACCGGCAGCAGCGTCTCCAGCCCCACCGTGCCCGGCTCCGCCTGGGTGAACGGCAGGCGCTTGGCGTCCTGGTCCTGCGGTGCGTGATCGCTGGCGATGGCGTCGATCGTGCCGTCGACGATCGCCTCCTCCACGGCGCGGCGGTCGTCATCGCTGCGCAGCGGCGGCGACAGCCGGCCGAACGTCCGGTACTCGCCGATTGCCGTCTCGTTCAGCGCGAAATAGGGGGGCGCCGTATCGCAGGTGACCTTCAGGCCGCGCTTCTTCGCCCGGCGCACCGCGTCGAGCGCCGCGCGGGTCGACAGGTGGGCGGCGTGATAGCGCGCGCCCGTCAGTTCGACGAGGCGCAGGTCGCGCTCGACCATCATCACCTCGGCCGCCGCCGGTATCGCCGGGATGCCCAGGCGCGTCGCCAGTTCGCCCTCGGTCATCGCCCCGCCGCGGGCGAGCGCCGGGTCTTCCGGATGCTGCAGGATGAGCGCCCCCAGGCCGCCCGCATAGCTGAGCGCACGGCGCATCACCCGCGAATCGGCGACGGCACGCAGCCCGTCGGTGAAGCCGAGCGCCCCCGCCTCCCGGAGCAGCCCCATCTCCGTCAGGTTCTCGCCGCGGCAGCCGCGCGTCACCGAGCCGTAGGCGAAGATCTTGACCAGCTTCACCTCGCGCGCCCGCCGCGCGATGAACTCCACCACCGCGACGTCGTCGATGACCGGGTCGGTGTTCGGCAGGCAGACCAGGGCGGTGATGCCGCCGGCGGCCGCCGCACGGCTGCCGCTCTCGACCGTCTCCTTGTGCTCCTCGCCGGGCTCGCGCAGCTGCACGCGCATGTCGACGAGGCCCGGAGCCAGGCAGCGCCCGCCGCAGTCGACCGTCTCCACACCCTCCGGCGCGCCGCCGGCGAACAGTCCCGCGCCGACATCGGCGATCCGCTCGCCTTCGACGAGCAGTCCCCCCGGCGCGTCGAGCCCCGAGTCGGGGTCGAGCAGCCGTGCGTTCACATAGGCGACGCGGCGCCCCTCGTTGCGGTTCTGACCGCCCATCACGCGCCCTCTGGCGTGTAGTTGTCGGCGCCGACGCGGCTCAGGATGTCGAGGCACGCCATCCGCACGGCCACCCCCATCTCGACCTGTTCGTGGATCACGCTGCGTGAGATGTCGTCGGCGACCAGGCTGTCGATCTCCACGCCACGGTTCATCGGCCCCGGATGCATGATCAGCGCGTCCGGCCGTGCCACCTTCAGCTTCTCCTGGTCGAGGCCGTAGAGGCGGAAATATTCGCGGATCGACGGCACGAAGCTGCCCTGCATCCGCTCCAGTTGCAGGCGCAGCATCATCACGATGTCGACGTCGCGCAGGCCTTCGCGCATGTCGTGGAAGACCTCGACACCCATACGCTCGATCGCCGACGGCAGCAGGGTCGGCGGCGCCACCAGCCGCACCCGCGCGCCCATCGTGTTGAGCAGCAGGATGTTCGAGCGCGCCACCCGGCTGTGCAGGATGTCGCCGCAGATCGCGACCGTCAGCCCGGCGAGGCGGCCGCGCCGCCGGCGGATTGTCAGCGCGTCGAGCAGCGCCTGGGTCGGGTGCTCGTGGCTGCCGTCGCCGGCATTGATCACCGAACAGCCGACCTTCTGCGCCAGCAGGTGGGTGGCGCCGCTGTCGGCGTGGCGCACGACCAGCACGTCCGGCCGCATCGCGTTCAGGGTCATCGCGGTGTCGATCAGGGTCTCGCCCTTCTTCACCGCCGACGACTCGATCGAGATGTTGATCACGTCGCCGCCGAGCCGCTTGCCGGCCAGCTCGAACGAGGTGCGGGTGCGGGTCGAACTCTCGAAGAAAACGTTGATCAGCGTGCGGCCGCGAAGGACCGCCCGCTTCTTCTCGAACTGCCGGTTGAGCCCGACATAGTCTTCGGAAAGGTCCAGGAGGAGGGAAATCTCCTCCGCGGAAAGCCCTTCGATGCCGAGCAGGTGCCGGTGCGGGAAGAGCGTCTGTGCGGGCGCTGTCATCAAGATCGCGTTATAGGCGCGGTCCGGCGCCCGTTGCAATGCCGCCGCCGGGGGTCGGTGATCGCGCACCGCCACCTATCCACAGCG
This sequence comes from Constrictibacter sp. MBR-5, assembly GCF_040549485.1. Taxonomy (NCBI): domain Bacteria; kingdom Pseudomonadati; phylum Pseudomonadota; class Alphaproteobacteria; order Rhodospirillales; family Allostellaceae; genus Constrictibacter; species Constrictibacter sp. MBR-5. The sequence goes on along the minus strand of NZ_JBEPTK010000005.1, from coordinate 73,685 downwards.
TGCCGCCGCCGATAGAGTCCCGCCCGCTCCGTCGCAGAGGCCGCCTCGATGATCGCCGTCCAGAGCACACCCGCCGGATGGCAGCGGGGCATCGTCTACAGCCTCGTGATGAGCGCGATCTTCGCGACCATCGACGCCTCGGCGAAACTGCTCGGCCAGGACACGCCGATCGTCCAGGTCGTCTGGGGCCGCTACCTGTTCCACTTCCTGTTCCTCGCCGCCTTCGTCTTCGGGCGGACCGGCTTCAAGCGCCTGACGCAGACGCGCCGGCTGGGCCTCCAGCTGGCACGCTCGACCCTGCTCGTGGGCTCGACCGCCTCCTTCTGGCTGGCGCTCGTCTACCTGCCGCTGGCCCAGGCGATCACCATCGGCTTCGCCTCGCCGCTGATCCTCACCGCCCTGTCGGTGCCGCTGCTGGGCGAGCGCGTCGGCCCCTATCGCTGGTCGGCGGTCGTGGTCGGGCTGGTCGGCGTCGCGATCGTCGTGCGGCCGGGCGTGGGCGAGATGCACTGGGCCGTGGCGCTGCCGCTGGTCACCGCCGTCCTCTACGCCGTCTACCAGATCGCGACGCGCGTCCTCAGCCAGACCGACGACCCGATGGCGACCCTCTTCTACACGGGCCTCGGCGGCCTCCTGGTGAGCAGTGCCGCCGTCCCCTTCTTCTGGCAACCGCTCACCCTGGAACAGTGGCTCGCCTTCGCCTGGCTCGGCCTGCTGGGCGGCATCGGCCACACCCTGCTGATCAAGGCTTTCACCCTCGCTCCGGCCTCGCTGCTGGCCCCGTTCGCCTACACCAGCCTGATCTGGGCGACCCTGCTCGGCTTCTTCGTCTTCGGCGAGATTCCCGACCTGTGGACGGTGGTGGGCGCCTGCGTGATCATCGCCAGCGGCGTCTTCATCGTCTGGCGCGAGCACCGCCTGCGTGCCGCCGCGGCGCAGCCCGAATCGGCATAGATTCGTGTGGGCTCGCGGCTCCCCTCCCCCTACATGAATCCGACACACTTTCAGGGGAGCCGACGACCGACGATGATGGCCTCGACCTTCGCCAGCCGCTTTGCGGAACGGGTGCTCTGGCGCCCCGGCCTCGACGATGCCGTCACTGCAGGCCTCTGCCGGTTCTTCTTCCCCCTCTCGCGTGCCTGGGCGGCCGCCCTCGCCGCCCCCGATGCAGCGCATGCCGCCGCGACGCTCGGGCTCGAGAAGGTTCCGGGCTCCCTCACCCGCGGCCTGCCCCTCCTCCATCGCCGCCTGAGGGACTATCGCGCCGCCACCGACACGTTCCGTGGCGCCCTCTTCGCGGGCGGCGCCGGGGGCGACATCGTGAACGCCGCGACGCTATGGGACCGGGCAGCGTTCAGCCTGATCCGCGGCCATTCGGCACTGACGACGGTGCCCCTGCTCAACCGCTACCCGGCCATCCGCTGGGAGATCGCGTCGGTCGAGAACGTCGAAGCCCGGCACGCCGGCCGCCGCGCCGACCCGGCCGGCGCCTTCGTCCTGCCCCAGCCGCGCCCGCAGATCGAGGTTTCCGCCGCGATCACCCGCAACGGCCGCACCGAACGCTGGATGCGCACGACCTCGCCGGTGCTCGGCGACGAGATCTGGGCGCACGTCTACGAGCCGGCGAAGCCGGGCATCCGCCCGACGATCGTCTACTGCGACGGCCTGTTCATCGAATCGGAGTTGCGCGCCGACCCGCGCGACTGCCTGGCGCTGCTGGTCGCCTCCGGCTTCCGCGTCGTCCGCTTCGAAGCGCCCTGGCACGGTCGCCGCCGTCCCGACGGCTGGTTCGGCGGCGAGCCGGTGCTCGGCCGCGCGCCGCTCAGCCTGCTCGACTTCTTCCATGCCGCGCCGATCGAGGCCGGCCTCTGGATCGCCAAGACGCGCGAGATCTTCGGCGGCCCGGTCGCGCTGGGCGGCGTCAGCCTGGGCGCCCTGGTCGCCGAGACCGCCGCGGCGGCCGCCTCCTCCTGGCCGGCGGAGAACGTGCCCGACGGCCTCTTCCTGGTGACGCCGGCCGGCGACCTGCCGCGGGTGGCGCTGGAGGGATCGCTGACCACGCGCCTCGGCTTCGACCGCGCCCTCGCCGCTGCCGGCTGGGACGAGGCGCGGCTACGCGACTGGCTGTCGCTGGTCGCACCCGAAATGCCGTGCGCCGTGCCGGGCGAGCGGATCGTCGCCGTCCTCGGCGAGGCGGATAGGCTCACCCACTATGACGACGCCACCGCCCTGCTGCACCGCTGGGGCGCGCCCGAGGAAAACCTGTTCCACGGCCCGCAGGGCCACTTCACCGCCAACCTGCGCCTGATCACCGACCGCCGCCCCTTCCACCGCCTGTGGGAGGTGCTGGAGGCGCGACGCGCCGTCTGCGCGAAGGCCGACGCCGCCTAGGAGGCGCGGGCCGTTGTCGCCATCGCATCGAGAAAGCCCTGGAGGATGTAGGCCGCGGCCAGCTTGTCGACGAGTTCGGCGCGCCGCCGCCGCGACAGGTCGGCGTCCAGCATGGTGCGCGTCACGGCCGCCGTCGACAGGCGCTCGTCCCAGAAGGCGATGTCGATGTCGGCATGGTTCAGCACGTTCTGGGCGAACTGACGCATGGACTGGCAGCGCGGTCCCTCGCTGCCGTCCATGTTGATCGGCAGGCCGATGACCAAGGCACCGATGCCGCGCCTCTCGATCACCTCCTTCAGCAGCGCCGCGTCGTCGCGGAAGCGCTTGCCGCGGCGGATCGTCTGCTCCGGGGAGGCGATGGTCAGCGACGGATCGGACACGGCGAGGCCGATCGTCTTCTCGCCGACGTCGAGGCCGAGGAGCCGCTGGCCGCGCGGCAGGTCGCGCTTTATGTCGGCAGGGTTGCGAATGGGCATGCCGGACTGTAAGTGAAGCCGACCCTCTGACAGAGTCTTCTTTCATGTCCATGGACAAGGCCACCGTCCGCAAGATCGCGACGCTCGCGCGTCTGCGCGTCCCCGAGGAAGACCTGGATCGCCTCGCCGGCGAACTGGGCCACATCCTGCACTGGGTCGAGCAGCTCGACGAGGTCGACACCGGCAACGTCGCCCCGATGACCGGCATGCGGGACGCCAAGCTGCCGCAGCGGCCCGACGTCGTGACCGACGGCGGCTATCCGGAAAAGGTCCTGGCGAACGCGCCCGAGGCCCAGCACGGCTTCTTCGCCGTCCCGAAGGTGGTGGAATAGACGTGGCGAAATTGACTGATCTGACCGTGGCCGGGGCCGTCGAGGGTCTCGCGGCCAAGGACTTCACCGCCCGCGAGCTGACCGAGGCGCATCTCGCCGCCATCGAGGCCGCGCGCCCGCTCAACGCCTTCATCACCGAGACGCCCGACCTGGCCCTGAAGCAGGCGGACGAAGCGGACGCGCGCCGGGCGAAGGGCGAGGCGCTGCCGCTAGACGGCGTCCCCGTCGCGGTGAAGGACCTGTTCTGCACCGAGGGCGTGCTCACCACCGCCGCCTCGCACATCCTCGACGGCTTCAAGCCGCCCTACGAGTCCACGGTCACCGCCAACCTGCGGGCGGCCGGCGCGGTCATGGTCGGCAAGACCAACCTGGACGAGTTCGCCATGGGCTCGGCCAACGTGACCAGCTACCACGGCAATGTCGTCAACCCGTGGAAGGCCACGGGCGACGACCGCGACCGCGTTCCCGGCGGCTCGTCCGGCGGCTCCGCCGCGGCCGTGGCCGCCCGCTGCGCGCTCGCGGCGACCGGCACCGACACCGGCGGCTCGATCCGCCAGCCCGCAGCCTTCTGCGGCCTCGTCGGGCTGAAGCCGACCTACGGCCGCTGCTCGCGCTGGGGCATCGTCGCCTTCGCCTCCTCGCTCGACCAGGCCGGCCCGATGACGCGCACCGTGCGCGACGCCGCGATCATGCTGCAGCACATGGCGGGGCACGACCCGAAGGACTCGACGTCGAGCCCCCGCGCCCTTCCCGACTTCGCCGCCGCGCTCACCGGCGACGTGAAGGGCCTGCGCATCGGCGTGCCGAAGGAATATCGCGCCGACGGCATGTCGCCGGAGCTGGAGACCCTCTGGCAGCAGGGCATCGACTGGCTGAAGGACGCCGGCGCCGAGGTGCGCGAGGTCTCCCTGCCGCACACGAAATACGCGCTGCCGACCTACTACATCATCGCGCCGGCCGAGGCCTCGTCGAACCTCGCGCGCTATGACGGCGTGCGCTACGGCCTCCGCGTGCCCGGCAACTCGATCCAGGAGATGTACGAGAACACCCGCGCCGAGGGTTTCGGCGCCGAGGTGCAGCGCCGCATCCTGATCGGCACCTACGTTCTCTCCGCCGGCTATTACGACGCCTACTACCTGAAGGCGCAGCGGGTGCGCGCACTCATCGCCCGCGACTTCGAGCAGGCGTTCGCCGACGTCGACGCCATCCTGACGCCCACGGCGCCGACCCCGGCCTTCCCGATCGGCGAGCGGATGGACGATCCCATCGCCATGTATCTGAACGACATCTTCACCGTGCCGGTGAACCTCGCCGGCCTGCCCGGCATCTCGGTGCCGGCCGGCCTGTCGACGGACGGCCTGCCGCTCGGCCTGCAGGTCATCGGCCGGCCCTTCGACGAGGAAACGGTCCTGCGCACCGCCGGCGTCATCGAGGACGCGGCGCGCTTCACGGCGCAGCCGGCCTTCGTTGGAGGGCAAGGTTAACCGACTGACGCAATCACCTTCCCGGCCAAGCGCGTAGCGCGCCGAGCCGGGACCCAGAGCCGGCGCACAGGCGGCGACCCGGGTGCCGGTCGTGAGATGTCCCAGGATGCCGGCGCGCCGGCTCTGGGTCCCGGATCTGCGCCGCCTTCGGCGGCTTGTCCGGGAAGGTAGCATTACGAGACCAATGAACGGCCACATCCGGCCGCAGCGGAGTTGAGGCATGGCCACCATCCAGGGCCGCACCGGCGAGTGGGAATACGTCATCGGGCTCGAGGTCCATGCCCAGGTGACCTCGAACGCCAAGCTCTTCTCCGGTGCCGCGACCGAGTTCGGCGCCGAACCGAATACGCAGGTGAGCCTGGTCGACGCGGCCATGCCCGGCATGCTGCCGGTGATCAACCGCGTCTGCGTCGAACAGGCCGTCAAGACCGGCATCGGGCTGAACGCCCAGGTGAACCTCTACTCGGTCTTCGACCGGAAGAACTATTTCTACCCCGACCTGCCCCAGGGCTATCAGATCTCGCAGTTCTCGCAGCCGATCATCGGCAAGGGCGCGGTCGAGATCGACCTGCCCGACGGCACGGTGAAGACCGTCGGCGTCACGCGGCTGCACTTGGAGCAGGACGCCGGCAAGAGCCTGCACGACCAGCATCCGCGCATGACCTTCGTCGACCTGAACCGGTCCGGGGTTGCGCTGATGGAGATCGTCTCGGAGCCCGACCTGCGCTCGCCCGAGGAGGCCGCCGCGTATCTCACCAAGCTGCGGGCCATCCTGCGCTATCTCGGCACCTGCGACGGCAACATGGAGCAGGGCTCGCTGCGCTGCGACGCGAATGTCTCCGTGCGCCGTCCCGGCGACCCGTTCGGCACGCGCTGCGAGATCAAGAACGTCAACTCGATCCGCTATGTCCGTCAGGCGATCGAGTACGAGGCGCGCCGCCAGATCGAGATCCTCGAGGACGGCGGCAGCATCGACCAGGAGACCCGCCTGTTCGATCCCGGCCGCGGCGAGACCCGCGCCATGCGGTCGAAGGAGGAGGCGCACGACTACCGCTACTTCCCCGACCCCGACCTGCTGCCGCTCGAACTGGACAAGGGCTGGGTCGCGCATGTCCGCGCGACGATGCCGGAACTGCCGGACGAGAAGAAGAAGCGCTTCGTCGCCGAATACGGCCTGCCGGTCTACGACGCCGGCGTGCTGGTCGCCGACCGCGACACGGCCGCCTTCTACGAGACGGTCGCCGAGGGGCGCGACGGCAAGCTCGCCGCCAACTGGGTGATCGGCGACTATTTCGCGCTGCTGAACAAGTCCGGCGCCACGCTGGCGACCGCCCCGGTCGACGCCGCCGGCCTCGGCGGTCTGCTCGACCTCATCGCCGACGGCACCGTCTCCGGCCGCCTCGCCAAGGAGGTGTTCGAGGCGATGTGGGAGACCGGCAAGCCGGCCGCCGTGATCGTCGACGAAAAGGGCCTGCGCCAGATCTCGGACACCGGGGCCATCGAGACCGCCATCGACGAGGTTCTCGCCCGCGAACAGGGCAAGCTCGCCGAGTACCGGTCCGGCAAGGACAAGCTGTTCGGCTTCTTCGTCGGACAGGTGATGAAGGCGACGGGCGGCAAGGCCAACCCGAAGCTGGTCAACGAACTGCTGAAGGCGAAGCTCTAGCCGGACGCCGCCCGGCGAAAGCGGAACGCGCCGTCCTCGCCCGGCCGCAAGTCCGGCGCGAGGACGAGGCCGGCGGGCGGTGGTGGCGGCGCCCCGCCGTCGAGCGCATGTGCGACGAACGTCAGCACATTGCGCAGGCCATGGGCCGTGTGCGGCTTGCCGATCACGCCCATCGCCCCGGCGAAATGGTCGGGGATGCGTTTCACGTTGGCCGTCATGAAGACCACCGCGATGTCGGGCTTGGCGGCGAGCGTCTGCGCCACGTCGACCCCCGTAGGCCCGTCCGCGAGGTGGATGTCGACCAGGGCCAGATCCGGATCCGTCTCCGCCGCGAGCCTCAGGGCGTGGCGCGCCGATGCCGCGCAGCCGACGACGTCGTGCCCGGCCTCGATCAGATCATCCTCTAGCTGGAAGGCGAGCAGCGCCTCGTCCTCGACGATCAGTATCCGCAGGGGCTTGGGCACGCTCATTCCTTCTCGACGAACCGGATCGGCAGAGAAAGCTCGATCCGGGTGCCGGGTTCCGCGTCGGACCAGACGGGCTCCGTCTGGAGCTGGCCGGCCAGGAGCTGGACGATCGTGCGGCCGAGGGTCCCGCGGCCGGTGATATCCCCCCTCGGCAGGCCGACCCCGTCGTCCTCGATGCGGATACGGAAGCATCCGTTGATCCGCCGCACCCCGACCGCGATCCGCCCGCCCCGCCCCCGGAAAGCGTGCTGCACGGCGTTGGTCAGCAGCTCGTTGATCATCAGGGCGATCGGCGCCGCCTTCGCCGCGGGGATCGCCACCGACTCCAGATCGAACGCGACGTCGATGTCCGCGCGGCCGGAGGCGTTCACCAACTCCGTCGCCAGTTCGCGGGCGAACTCGGCGATGTCGAAGGTGCCTACGTCGTCGCCCTGGAAGAGCCGCCGGTGGACCATCGACAGGGCCTCGATCCGCGCCTGAACGGCACCGAGCGCGGCGGCGGTCTGCGGGCTGTCCGCGCGCTTCGCCTGCAGGCGTACCAGCGAGGCCATCGTCTGAAGGTTGTTCTTCACCCGGTGATCGACCTCGTGGAGCAGCAGTGTCTTCGCCTGCGACGTCTCCTTCAGTTCGTCGATCGTCCGCTGCAGTTCCGCCGTTCGCCGTCGGACCTCGCGTTCGAGTTCGTCCCGGCGTTCGCGCAGGGAACGCTCGCACGCCTTCTGCTCGGTGACGTCGTGCTGCGAGGCGAAGAAGTAGAGGACGTTGCCCGCTTCGTCGACCACGGGGCTCATGAACAGGGCGTTCCAGAAGCTGGTGCCGTCCTTGCGATAGTTGAGGATCTCGCCGCGGAAGGTGGGTGCACGCGCCTCGATGGCGCGGCGGATCGCCGCGGCACTCTCCGGCGTGGTATCCGGCCCCTGCAGGAAGCGGCAGTTGCGGCCGATGACCTCCTCGCCGGTATAGCCGGTCAGGTCCAGGAACGCCGGATTGGCGAACACGATCGGATTGTCGTGCTGTGCCGGGTCGGTGATGACCATCGGCATGCGTGTGTTCATGATCGCCGTGGCGAAGGGATCGCCCTTGGCATGCTGCCGTACAAGGCGCTCTCCCGCGCGGCGCGCGTCTTCGTAGCTGTTCATCTCCCCCGGACCCTGCCGAAGCGGTTCTGCCCCGGATCAACGTCGTTCGCCGCATTCGGTGCGGATCAGGGCATCCGGCGCAGCGATCGGCGCAGCGGCGGACGTCCTGCGGGCGCCCCCGCAGGAACCAAGGAAACGCGCCGCCCTGCATCAGGACCGCGGCGGCCAGCACCCTGGAAACCCATCGAACGCGACGGACGCGATGCCTCACCGGAAGTCGCGCGACTCCACGGGCAGCGGCTTGCGGCGTCCGGGGCCGCCGGGCTTGGCTTCGTCGGCGCGCGCCTGCTCGATCGGCACGCCGCCGTCCCAGAGGGCGCGCAGGCGGTCCGACAGGTCGGTCAGGCGCTCGACGACGAGGTGGATGACGTCGCCCTCGCGCTGCACCCGGCCTTCGGCACAGAGCACCCCGGCGGTCAGCACGGTGCGGCGGAACTGCTCGAACACGCCGGGCCAGACGACGAGGTTGGCGATGCCCGTCTCGTCCTCCAGGGTGACGAAGATGACGCCGCTGGCCGTGCCCGGCCGCTGCCGCACCAGGACGAGCCCCGCGGTCGCGAGGCGGCGCCCGTCGCGAACGTCCTTCAGCGCCGCCGTCGGCACCCTGCCCTCCCGCGCCAGCCGCGCCCGCAGGAAGGCCATCGGATGCTCCTTCAGCGACAGGCGCAGCGCCGCATAGTCCCGCATCACCGCTTCGGGCAGCGACATCTCAGGCAGGACGACGGCCGGCTCGGCGCCGAATTCGGCGGGGACCTCTGCCGAGCGCTCCACTAGCCCCTCATGCTGAGGAGCCGTCGAAGACGGCGTCTCGAAGCACGAGGGGCGGTCCGAAGGCGGCCGGATGCCCCTGGCCCGATCATCCCCGCCCTTCGAGACGGCCCTTCGGGCCTCCTCAGGACGAGGATGATCTACGGGTGCCCGCTCGCCGTCCACCGCGGCGAAGAGCGGCAGGGGCGCGTCGCCCAGCTGCCGGACGGCCCAAAGGGCGGCGCGCCGGTCGAGCCCCATCGAACCGTAGGCGTCGGCCCGGGCCAGGCATTCGAGCGCTCCGGGATTGAGTCCGGCACGGCGCCAGATGGCGGCCGGGTCGGCATAGGGCCGCCCGCCACGATGCTTCACCAGTGCCACCCCGTCCTTCTGCGACAGGCCCTTCGCCTGCCGCAGGCCCAGCCGCAGCGCCAGGGCCCCGTCGGGGCGCCGCTCCAGGGTGCAGTCCCAGTCGCTGAAATTGACGTCGACGGGCCGCACCTCCACCCCGTGCTCGGCCGCGTCGCGGACCAGCTGCGCCGGCGCGTAGAAGCCCATCGGCTGGCTGTTGAGCAGCGCCGCGGCGAAGGCGGCGGGATGGTGGTGTTTGATCCAGGCCGAGGCGTAGACCAGGATCGCGAAGCTGGCCGCATGGCTCTCGGGAAAGCCGTAGGTGCCGAAGCCTTCGATCTGCTTGAAGCAGCGCTCGGCGAAATCGGGGTCGTAGCCGTTCCCGATCATCCCGCCGATGAAGCGCTCGCGGAACTGGTGGATGGTGCCGACGTGCTTGAAGGTCGCCATCGAGCGGCGCAGCCGGTCGGCATCGTCCGGCGAGAAGCCGGCGGCGACGATGGCGATCTTCATCGCCTGCTCCTGGAAGAGCGGCACGCCCAGCGTCTTCTCCAGGACCGGGCGCAGCTTGGGCGGGTAGGTCACCTCCTCCCTGCCCTGGCGGCGGCGCAGATAGGGGTGGACCATGTCGCCCTGGATCGGGCCGGGGCGCACGATCGCCACCTCGATGACGAGGTCGTAGAAGCATCTCGGCTGGAGCCGCGGCAGCATCGTCATCTGCGCCCGGCTCTCGATCTGGAAGACGCCGACGGTGTCGGCGCGGCTGATCATCGCATAGACGGCGGCGTCCTCGGGCGGGATGGTGGCGAGTTCCCAGCGCCCGCCGCCGTGCGCCGCGATCAGGTCGAGCGCCCGGCGCACCGCGGTCAGCATGCCGAGCGCCAGGACGTCGACCTTCAGGATGCCGAGCGCGTCGATGTCGTCCTTGTCCCACTCGATGACGGTGCGGTCGTCCATCGCCGCGTTCTCGATCGGCACCAGCTCCGACAGGGGGCCGCGGGTCATGACGAAGCCGCCGACATGCTGGGACAGATGGCGGGGAAAGCCGATCAGCGTCCGCGACAGGTCGAGCGCCAGGCGGATCCGCCGGTCGAGCGGGTCGAGCCCCGCCTCGCGCACCTTGGCCTCGTCGTAGCCGTCGCTGCTCCAGCCCCAGACCGTGGCGGCGATGCTGCCCGCCACGTCCGGCGACAGGCCGAGAACCTTCGCCACGTCGCGGATGGCGGCGCGCGAGCGGTAGTGGATCACCGTGGCGGCGAGCCCCGCCCGGTCGCGGCCGTACTTGGCGTAGATGTACTGGATCACCTCCTCGCGCCGCTCGTGCTCGAAGTCGACGTCGATGTCCGGCGGCTCGTTGCGCGCCGCGGAGATGAAGCGTTCGAACAGGAAGCCCGCGCGGACCGGATCGATCGCCGTGATGTCCAGGCAGTAGCAGACGGTCGAATTCGCCGCCGATCCCCTGCCCTGGCAGAGGATGCCCTCGCCGCGGGCGAAGCGCACGATATCGGCGACGGTGAGGAAGTAGCGCGGATAGTCGAGGCGGCGGATCAGGTCGAGTTCGTGCCGGATCTGCTTCGCGACCTCGGCCGGCACGCCCTCGGGATAGCGCCGGTGCGCCCCGGCCGCGACCTGCGCCTCCAGTTCGACCATCGGGTCGCGGCCGCCGGAGGTCTCCTCCGGATATTCGTAGCGCAGTTCGTCGAGGCTGAACCGGCAGCGCTCGGCGATCTCCACCGTGCGTGCCAGGGCCTCCTCGTGCCCTTCGAACAGGCGGGCCATCTCGGCCGGCGGCTTCATGTGCCGTTCCGCATGGGCCGAGAGACGGAAGCCGGCCTCGTCGACGGTGCAGCCTTCGCGGATGCAGGTCAGCACGTCCTGCAGCGGCCGGCGTGCCGGCACGTGATAATGGACGTCGTTGGTCGCCACCAGCGGCGTGCCGCAGGCCTCCGCCAGGGCCGCCAGCTCGGCGATCCGGGTCCGATCGTCGCCGCCATAGCGGAAGCTCGCGGCCAGATAGGCCCGTCCCGGAAAGGCTGCGCCCAGCCGGCGCAGGAAGGCCGGCAGGGCCGCATCGTCCGCCTGCCAGTCGTCGGGGGCCAGAGCGACGAAGATCTGACCTTCGCCGTGAGTGACCACATCGAGCCAGCCCAGGTGGCACTGCCCCTTCTTCGCCCGCCGCTTTCCCGCTGTCAGCATCTGCGTCATGCGCCCATAGGCGGCGCGGTCAACCGGGAAGCAGAGCAGGCTGTGCTCCTCGCCCTCCGTCAGGTCGAGCCGGCAGCCGACGACGAGGCGCACGCCGACACGCTTCGCCGCCACATGGGCGCGCACGATGCCGGCGACGGAGTTGCGATCGGTCACCGCCACCGCCGCCAGGCCGAGGGCACCCGCCGCGACCATCAGCTCGTCCGGGTGTGACGCCCCGCGCAGAAAGCTGAAATTGCTGGTGACCTGGAGTTCGGCATAGGCGGGAGAGGACATCGGAGAGCCAGAATGTTCTTTATTTGTTCCTTATACGCCGCCGCGGCACTGTCGTGGAGTCGGAAAGCCACAGATCGTTGTCCTGCCCGCCGCCCGCCGCCATCCTCGTCCCAGGCCGCCGCGACGGAACGAACGGCCGAATCGAGAGGCAGACATGCATCGCAACAGCAGATTCGCGCGTTTCGCCAGCGCCGTGGCGCACCTTGCGGGACGGCCGGTCACCTTCGCCGTCGCCGCCGGGCTGATGGTCGTCTGGGCCGCCCTGGGGCCCCTCGCGGGCTTCTCGGAAGTCTGGCAGCTGACCGTCAACACCGGCACGACGATCGTCACCTTCCTGATGGTCTTCGTCATCCAGAACACCCAGAACCGCGACAGCATGGCGGTGCAGATCAAGCTCGACGAACTGATCCGCGCCACGCGCAGCGCCCACAACGCCCTGCTCGATCTCGAGGAACTGTCCGAAGAGGAACTTATCGCGTTCCGGCAGCGCTACATGGAACTGGCGGAGCGGGCCCGGGTCGAAGCCATTCGCGGCGGTGACGGCGACGCGGACGTCGAGATCATCCTGCCCGAGCCCGCCCGCTGACGCGGCGCCCTCAAGCCGTATGCAGCACCGACCGGTCCACGTCGGCCAGCGTGCGGCATCCGGTCAGGGCCATCGCCACCTCCAGTTCCGTCCGCAGGATGTGCAGCACGTGCGCGACCCCGGCCGGCCCGGCGGCCGCCAGGGCGTGGACGTAGGGCCGGCCGACCAGGACCGCGGCGGCACCGAGCGCCAGGGCCTTGAGCACGTCCGTGCCCCGCCGCACCCCGCCGTCGAGCAGCAGCGGCACACGCCCGCCGACGGCCTCGGCGATCGGCGGCAGCAGGTCGATGGTGGCGGGCAGCGTGTCCAGCGTCCGGCCCCCATGGTTGGACACGACGATGCCGTCGATCCCGACGCCGATCGCCCGGACCGCATCCTCCAGCGCCGTCACGCCCTTCGCCAGAAGCGGCAGCCGCGTCAGGCCGCGCAGCCATTCCAGATCCTTCCACGTCGGCGCCAGCGCGGCGAGCGGCGTACCGAAGAACGGGCTGTCGCCGGCCCTGGCGGCATGTCCCGCCGGAGCCCGCATCCCCTGCAGATTGACGGCCGAGACGCCGGGCGGCAGGGCGAAGCCGGCGCGCTGTTCCACGTTCCGCACGCCGTTCACCGGCGCGTCGACGGTCACGACCAGCGCCCGGTAGCCCGCCGCCTCCGCCCGCCGCACCAATGCCTCGGTGAAGGCCCGGTCGGGCTGGATGTAGAGCTGGAACCAGAGCGGCCCCCGCCCCGCCCGGGCGATCTCCTCCAGGGTCGTGCTCGACTGGGTGCTGACGACCATGCCGGCCCGCATCGCGGCGGCCGCGACCGCGGTCGCCGGTTCGCCGTCCGCATGGGCGAGCGTCTGGAAGGCCACCGGCGCCAGCATGATCGGATAGTCGAACCGCTGACCGAAGAGCTCGACCGCCGTATGACCGTCCTTCAGGTCGGCCAGCACGCGCCCCCGCAGGCGGAGGCGCCCGAAGGCCGCGACGTTCTCCGCGACGGTGATCTCGTCCGCGGCGCCGCCGTTCAGATAGGCCCAGGCCTGCGGCACCATGCGCTCGCGCGCGAACGCCGCATAGTCGTCGAGGCAGGCGATCTCCGGCGGGATCTCGCGCAATGGCGGCAGAGGCACGGTTCGTCACTCCCGCCGACGGACATCGATCTTCGGACCGCGGCTGTCAGCCCCCGCACTGCGCGCGATGGCGCAGCAGGTGATCGGCCAGGACCACGGCCATCATCGCCTCGCCCACCGGCACCGCGCGAATGCCGACGCAGGGGTCGTGCCGGCCCTTCGTCACGACGTCGATCTCCTCGCCCGTCGCACTGACGCTGCGCCGCGACACCAGGATCGAACTCGTCGGCTTCACCGCAAACCGCGCCACGAGATCCTGCCCGGTCGAGATGCCGCCCAGGACGCCGCCGGCGTGGTTCGACAGGAAGCGCACCCCCTGCCCGCCATTGCCTGCGCCCGCGTTGCCGGCCCGCATCTCGTCGTGCGCATCCTCGCCGCGCATGCCCGCCGCCGCGAAGCCGTCGCCGATCTCGACGCCCTTCACGGCATTGATGCTCATCAGCGCCGCGGCGAGGTCCGAGTCGAGCTTGCCGTAGATCGGCTCGCCGAGGCCCGCCGGCAGGCCGGAGGCCACGACCTCGATCACCGCGCCGACCGACGAACCCGCCTTGCGGATCCCGTCGAGATAGTCGGTCCAGAGTGCCGCCGCCTTGCGGTCGGGGGAGAAGAACGGGTTCTGGTCGACGGCGGCCCAGTCCCAGAGGTCCCGGTCGATCCGGTGCTCGCCGACCTGCACCAGGACGCCGCGGATCGTGACGCCGTCGCCCAGCAGGTGCCGCAGCACGTTGCGGGCGAGCCCCCCGGCGGCCACGCGCATCGCCGTCTCGCGCGCCGACGACCGGCCGCCGCCGCGATAGTCGCGGATGCCGTACTTCGCCTGATAGGTGAAGTCGGCATGTCCCGGCCGGAACCGGTCCTTGATCTCGGAATAGTCCTTGGAGCGCTGGTCGACATTCTCGATGACCATGGCCACGGGAGTACCGGTAGTCAGGCCGTCGAACACGCCGGACACGATGCGCACCTCGTCCGGCTCACGCCGCTGGGTCGTGAAGCGCGACGTGCCCGGCCGGCGCCGGTCGAGCCACTTCTGGATGTCCGCCTCGCAGACCGGCACGCGCGGCGGGACGCCGTCGACGACGCAGCCGATCGCCGGCCCGTGGCTCTCGCCCCAGGTCGTGAAGCGGAACAGCCGGCCGAAGCTGTTCCCGTCCATGCGGGCTACGCCTCGTCGTCGAAATCGGCGAGCAGCGCCGCGGTGTCACCGGCGCGCCGCGGATTCATCATGCCGACGACATGGTAGCCGGAGTCGACGTGAAGCACCTCGCCGGTCACGCCCTGGCCGAGGTCGCTCAGCAGATACAGCGCCGAACCGCCGACCTCGTCGATCGTCGTGTTCCGTTCCAGCGGCGCGTTGAACTCGTTCCATTTCAGGATGTGGCGGAAGTCCCCGATGCCGGAAGCGGCCAGCGTCTTGATCGGCCCGGCGGAGATCGCGTTCACCCGGATCCCGCGGCTTCCGAAATCCACCGCGAGGTAGCGCACGCTGGCTTCCAGCGCCGCCTTGGCGACGCCCATCACGTTGTAGTGCGGGATGACCCGTTCGGCGCCGGCATAGGTCAGCGTGACCATGGAGCCGCCGTCGGGCATCATCGCGGCGGCGCGCCGCGCCGCATCGGTGAACGAGAAGCACGAGATGTCCATGGTGCGACGGAAATTCTCGCGGGTCGTGTCCGAGTACCGGCCCTTCAGCTGCTCCTTGTCCGAGAAGGCGATGCCGTGAACCAGGAAATCAAGCCGGCCCCAGCGTTCGCGGATCGAATCGAAAAGTGCGGTCAGGCTGGCGTCGTCCGTCACGTCGCAAGGAATGAGGAAATCGGAATTCACCGAGGCCGCGAGCGGGCGGACGCGCCGCTCCAATGCCTCGCCCTGATAGCTGAAGGCGAGGTCGGCGCCGTGTTGCGCAACGCTGCGCGCGATGCCCCAGGCGAGCGAACGATCGTTCGCGACGCCCATGATGAGGCCCTTTTTCCCGGCCAGCAGGCCGGTGCTGCTCGTCATACTGTCGACTGGCTCCCCGGGCGGATAGGGCGGGCATCCTACACCATCGCTACCCCTGGGCAACACTCGGAACATATTAACTTCGGGGCCGTTCGATGATCATGGCGCTGCGGCGACCACGGCCCCTCTCCTGAGCGAACGAGCGGCACCGCCATGGCGTCGATCTTATGGAAAAGGCGATTTCTGCGAGCTTGGCATCAGCGGCCCAAGCCGGTGAGCGACGCCATCTCGTTCGTCTGGTACGTGCTGCGGCGCTTCAACAACGACGACAGCCTGATGGTTGCGTCGTCCCTGACCTACACCTCGCTGCTCGGTCTGGTCCCGATCCTCGCGATCTTCCTGGCAGTGCTCGGCGCCTTCCCGGCCTTCGACGAGATACGGGACCAGGCGAAGGAGTTCCTGCTGGCGCCGCTCGTGCCCGAGGCCGGTGCCGCGGCGCGCGAGCAGATCACGATCTTTCTCAGCAACACCCGTGAACTGACGGCCGTCGGCGTCCTCGGTCTCGCCGTGACGGCTTTCATCCTGCTCTGGACGATCGAGTCGGCGTTCAACACGATCTGGCGCGTCGTGGAGCCGCGATCCTGGGGCACGCGCCTCCTGGCGTTCTGGACGATCCTGACCCTGACGCCGATCCTCATGGGGACCAGCGTGTCGCTCGGCGACTGGTTCGAGCAGAAGGCCGACGACGAGATCGTCGGCGTCTTCTGGCGTCTCGTCCACGGGGTGCCGGCGCTGATCCCCCTCGTCATGGAAGTGGTCGTCTTCTCGCTGCTGTTCTGGATCATTCCGCACAGGCGGATCAGGCTTCGGCACAGCATCGCCGGCGGCACCGTCGCCGCGGTCCTGTTCGAGATCCTGAAGCACGGTTTCAGCTTCTACCTGGGCCTGACCGATCCGTACCGGATCGTCTACGGCGCCATGGCGACGATCCCGATCTTCCTCCTGTGGATCTACCTGTCCTGGTGCATGATCCTGTTCGGTGCGGAGTTCGCCGCGGCGATCCCCGACTGGCGTCTCGACCGCGATGCCCGCCGGCGCACCCCGCCCGGCCCCGGCGAACGGCTGGCCATGGCCATAGCGGTGCTGCGGGCGATCTGGAGCGCCACCGGGGACGACGCACGGCCGCACCGCGAGGTGCTGGAACACCGTATTCCCGGCGGCGCGGAGGCCTACAGCCGCGTCCTGGGCGAACTGATCCACACCGGCTACGTCGTGGTGACCGAGGACGAGCGCTTGGCCGTCGCACGGGATCTCGGCGACACGACGATCTACAAGCTGATGCGCGATCTCCGCCTCGATCTCGGCACCAGCGTCGGGCCGCACTTCAGTGCGGGGCGCACCGATGCCGGCGCAATGCCGCCCTGGGTCGCCGAACTTCGCAGCCTCCTGATGGCCGTCGACAAGGCGAAGCACGAACTGCTCGATCGTCCGGTCAAGGACCTGATGCGGGAGCGGCCGAAGCCGCGCCTGGACGAGGCGGCCGAATAGCCCCGTCAGTCGTCGGGGACGGTACCCTCGCGCGGGTCGATCGGCAGCTGCCGGTCGAAGCCCGCGAGCCTTTCGTAGAGGGCCGCCGAGCGCAGCACCCCCGCCTCGTCCTGCGGCGCGCCGATGATCTGGAGGCCGACGGGCCGGCCGAAGCCGTCGAAGCCGCAGGGCACGCTGATGGCGGGACAGGCGGTCATCGAGATGCCGGAGGTGATGACGGACCCCGCGATGTAGTTCTCGAGCTTGACCCCGTCGATCGCCGTCCGGTGGCGGAGGTTGACGTCGAAGGCCGGCGCCACCGACGTCGGGCAGACCAGCACGTCGTAGGTCTTGAAGAACGTGACCATGCGCCGGTAGAGCGCCGCGCGTTCGCGTTCCGCCCACGCGATCTCGGTGGGCTTCAGGGCCATTCCCTTCTCGGTGTTCCAGATGATGTCCGGCTTCAGCTGGTCGCGATGCGTCTCCATCAGCGGCCCGCGGTCGACCAGGAAGATCATCGCGCGGATGATCTGGAAGGCCTCGCCGATCCGGCCCATGTCCGGCGACGCCTCTTCCACGACGCTGCCGAGATCTTCGAAGCGACGCGCCGCGGCGGCGCAGATCGCCTGGGTCTCGCGCGCCACCGGCACCGCGCCGCCCAGGTCCGGCGTCCACGCGACCCGTTTCGGCGCGCCGTCCTTCCCCTTTTTCAGCGCATCCAGGACCTCGTCGAGGAAGCTCGTCGCGGGTGGCGCGATGGACAGCGGGTCCGCCCGGTCGCGGCCGCACAGGGCATCGAGGAACAGCGCGATGTCCGGCACGTTGCGGGCCATCGGGCCCTGGACCGAACTCGCGCTGAAGAGGTTGTTCACGGTGCCGCGCGTCACGCGGCCCGGACTGGGCCGCAGGCCGACGACCGAGCAGAAGCTCGCCGGCCCGCGCAGCGAGCCGCCGTGATCGGAGCCGTGCGCCAGCCAGATTTCCCCCGTGGCCAGCGCGACGGCGGCGCCGCCGGAAGAGCCGCCGCAGGTTAGCGAGGTGTTCCAAGGATTGCGCGTGCGCCCGAACACCTCGTTGAAAGTGCTGCCGCCGGCGCCGAACTCCGGCGTGTTGGACTTGGCCAGCACGACGCCGCCGTTGCGCTCCAGCCCCTCGACCAGCGGATGAGACGTCTCGGGCACATGATCGGCATAGATCGGCGAACCGTAGGTCGTCCGGACGCCGGCGACGTCGGTCAGGTCCTTGATCGCGACGGGCAGACCGCCGAGCCATCCGCGCGCGCCACCGGCGAGCGGGTCGCGGCGCGCCATGAGGCGCTTGGCGTGATCGCGCGCCCGCTCGACGCAGAGCGTCGGCAGCGCATTGACCGCCGGCTCGACCGCCTCGATCCGCGCCAGCGCCGCGTCGATCAGTTCGAGCGGCGTCACCTCCCCCTTGGCCAGCAGGGTGACCGCCTCGCGCGCCGTCAGTCGGATCAGTTCGTCGCCGCTCGGCATGGTCGCTCCTCCTCCGTCGAAGCACCCACGAAAGCAGCGCCATGCCTCCCGGTCAAGTCCGGGACCCGGACGCGGCACAAGAACATAATGCGAACATTGCGCTTGTGTTCCTAGGATCATTTGCCGCATGATCGCGCTTCCCTTGGATGGAGGCCGATCATGCCGTTTGGTGTCAAAACCACGCCCCTCACCGACCGTCAGGAGATTTTCTGCCGCCACGTCGCCCGCGGGGCGAGCGGGGCCGCCGCGGCGCGGTCCGCCGGCTACTCGCCGCACAGTGCCGCGCGCTACGCCGGCGACCTGCTGACCAAGCCGCAGATCCGGCACCGGATCGAGGACCTGCGGGTCCGGCGCGAGGCGGCGCGGCAGACCGGGATCGCCGAGATCGTCGACAGGCTGCGCGCCCTCGCCACCCTCGCCGCCGAGAAGAGCGACCTGCGCACCGCCGTCCGCTGCCTGGAGACCGAGGCGCGGCTCTGCGGCCTCTATCCCGACCGCCTCGCCGCCGGCTTCGCCGGCGCCGACCCGCTGCTCGACGGCATCGACCCGCGCCACCCGGACCTGGCCGCGGCCGACGCCGAGGCCTGGGCCGCCGCGTGGCGCCAGGGGATCAACGTCCCGGAGCCGGAGCCCGAGCCGCGCACCGTGCCGCACGTCTACGAGGGCTTCGAGCCCCGTCCGGTCGACGAGTTCACGCCGTTCACCGATTTCCACCCCACCCCCAGAAAACGCTATGAACCTCTATCCGACGTGCCGCCGGAGATTCTCGAAGAGGAGATGCCGGAAGAGGAACCTCTGGACGAGGACGTCCCGCCCGAGGTCCTCGCCGACGACGGTGAGGACGACGGTGAGGACGAAGCCGCCGCTGCCGGCCTGGGCTTCATCGCCGGCCGGGCCGACCGTCAGCGCGAGATCGGCGACGCCGAGATGGAGCATCTGTACCGCCAGGCGCCGCCCGTCGCGGTCAATCCCGCCGCACCGGCCTGGGCCCGCCACCCCGACCCGCTCCTGCGCGGCCTCGAAGCCGAGCGCCACGGCTGGGACCCCGCCTGGGAGCGGCCGTAGGACCCGTGCCGACGCGCCGACCGCTGCCGCCGGTTGCCCTCGATCACGCCCTCCGTTAGAAGGGCGCGCCGACGCTGCACGTACTGCGGCAACAGCCCGTACCGATTAACGAACGGTAACTTTTCTCGCCTCCGGCGCGGCCATATACCCGCGGCTCGATCGAAGAGCATGGCCGGAGAACCACGAAAGGGATGCACGGATCGATGGACGAGATGATCGTCACGCGGGAGCTGACGAAGTCGTTCGGCTCCATCAAGGCGGTCGACCGGGTTTCGCTCACGGTCGCTCGCGGTGAAGTGCTCGGCTTCCTCGGGCCGAACGGCGCCGGCAAGTCGACCAGCATGAAGATGATCACGGGCTTCCTGCGCCCCACGGCCGGCGCGGCGAGCATCTGTGGCTTCGACGTCCAGGACAAGCCGATCGAGGCGCGCCGCCGGCTGGGTTACCTGCCGGAGGGGGCGCCGCTCTACGGCGATATGACGGCGCGCGCCTTCCTGAACTTCGTCGCCGGCGCCCGTGGCCTTTCCGGCAGCGAGAAGCGCCGCGGCGTCGGCCTGGCGGTCGAGCGCACGAACCTGTCGGCGATCCTGGAACAGCCCATCGAGACGCTGTCGAAGGGCTTCAAGCGCCGTGTCGGGCTGGCCCAGGCGCTCCTGCACGATCCCGACGTCCTGGTCCTGGACGAGCCGACCGACGGCCTCGATCCCAATCAGAAGCACGAGGTCCGGGCACTGATCCGCGAACTGGCGCCGGAGAAGGCGATCATCATCTCGACCCACATCCTGGAAGAAGTGGACGCGGTGTGCAGCCGGGCGGTCATCATCGCCGGCGGCCGCGTCGTGGCGGACGGCACGCCGGCAGCCCTGGCGCATCAGTCGCGCCACCACAACGCGGTGACCGTGGTCGTGCCCGTCGCCAACGCCGATACGGTACGCGCCGGCCTGCTCAGCCTGGAGAGCGTCGAGGCGGTCGAAACCGACATGCGGGCCGGAACGGTGCGCCTTATCGCGATCCCCCACGACCGCCGCCCGATCTTCTCGAACGTGAACCAGCTCCTGCAGGCGCACGCCTGGCCGGTATCGGACATCCGGACCCAGTCCGGCGACCTGGAGGAGGTCTTCCGCACGATCACGACGGCGCCCGCCGCGCGGCCGGACCAGGCACGAGCGGAGAAGGAGGCGGCCCATGCGTAACGTCGGCGTCGTTTGCACACGGGAGCTGGCGAGCTACTTCGCCACGCCGGTTGCCTACATCTTCATCGTGATCTTCCTGGCCCTGGCGAACGCGCTGACCTTCTACGTCGGCTACTTCTTTGAGCGCGGGCAGGCGGACCTGCAGACCTTCTTCAACTTCCACCCCTGGCTGTACCTGTTCCTGATGCCCGCGATCTCGATGCGGCTCTGGGCGGAGGAGCGCAAGACCGGCACGATCGAACTGCTTCTGACCCTGCCGATCCGGACCTGGGAGGCGGCCGTCGGCAAGTTCCTTGCGGCCTGGGCCTTCGCCGCGGTGGCGCTCGCCCTCACCTTCCCGATCTGGATCACCGTGAACTGGCTGGGCGAGCCCGATAACGGCGTGATCGTCGCGAGCTATATCGGCAGCCTTCTCATGGCCGGCGGCTACCTTGCCATCGGCACCTGCCTGTCGGCGCTCAGCAAGAACCAGGTGATCGCCTTCGTCGTGACCATCGCGGTCTGCTTCCTGTTCACGGTCAGCGGCTCCTCGTTCCTGGTCTCGATGCTCGGCGACCTCATGTCGCGCAGCGCGGTCGAGGCAGTGGCTTCGTTCAGCTTCCTCACGCACTTCAACCAGATCATCAAGGGCGTCATCGACGCGCGCGATCTGGTCTTCTTCGCCGCCGTCATCATCACCTGGCTGCTGGCATCGGTGATCCTCATCGACATGAAGAAAGCGGATTGAGCCGCATGGATACCGCACGCACACGTCAGCGGACGCTGTTCTCGGGGCTGGGTCTCGCGATCCTCGCGGTCCTGTTCGTCGCCGCCGTGATCCTGTCGAACACCTTGCTCCGCTCCACGCGGATCGACCTCACCGACGACAAGCTCTACACGCTGTCGGAGGGGACGCGGTCGGTACTGCAGAAGATCGACGAGCCGATCACGCTGCGCTTCTATTTCTCCGACCGGCTGGCACGGGAGATCCCGGCGATCGGGATCTATGCGCAACGCGTGCGCGACCTGCTGGAGGAGTATGCCGCGGTCTCCGACGGCAAGGTTCGACTGGAGGTGTACGATCCCGAGCCGTTCTCGCCCGCCGAGGACCGCGCCGTCGGCTTCGGCCTTCAGGGCGTGCCGGTCGATCAGTCCGGCGAACTCGTCTATTTCGGCCTCGCCGGCACGAATGCGGTCGACGAGCGCGAGGTGCTGCCGTTCTTCGACCAGTCGCGCGAATCGCTTCTCGAATACGACCTGACGAAGGTGGTCTATAATCTGGCCACGCTGGAGAAGCCGAAGATCGGCCTGATCAGCGGCCTGCCCATCGCCGGCACCCCTTACGCGGCACGTGCCGGACAGGACGATTCCTGGGTGATCTACGGCCAGCTCCGACAGTTCTTCGATGTCCAGATGCTCTCGGCGAACGTTTCCGAGATTCCGAGCGACATCAAACTGCTCGTCCTCGTCCACCCGAAGATCAACGCCGAGGCGACGCTGTACGCGATCGACCAGTTCGTGCTCGGCGGCGGCGAGGTTCTGGCCTTCGTCGACCCCTTCAGCGAGGCGGAAGCGACGACGCCGCAGCCCGGCGGCCAGCCGCCCAGCGACACCTCGTCGAACCTGCCCAAACTGTTCAAGGCCTGGGGCATCGAGATGCCCGCCGACACGATCGTCGGCGATCTCGCCGCCGCCCGGCGCGTCCAGGTCCCGACGAAGAACGCCCAGACGCGCGTCGCGGCGATCGACTACCCCTTCTGGCTGTCGCTCGGTAAGCGCAACTTCGCCGAGGAGAGCCCTGTCGTGGCGCAACTCGAGACGATGAACATCGCCTCGCCCGGCCACATCGTGAAGCTTCCCGAAACCACGGTCGCGGTCGAGCCGCTCGTCACCACGAGCCGGCAATCCGGCACCGTCGCGACATCCGTCATGCAGGGTCCGGGCCCGATGGACCCGCTGCGCATCACCAACGCCTTCAAGCCGACCGGGGAAGAGTATGTCCTGGCCGCCCGCCTTCACGGCAAGCTGAAGACGGCTTTCCCCGACGGTCCGCCGAAGCCGGCCGCGACCGAGGGACAGACCGAAGACGAGAAGAAGACCGCAGAGGCGGCGGCCGCGGCGGCGAAGGCAAAGCAGCTCACCGAGTCCGCCGACGAGACGAACGTCGTGGTCGTGGCCGACGCGGACATGCTCGCCGACGGTCTCTGGGTCAGGGTGCAGGACTTCTTCGGCCAGCGCGTCGCCATGCCGGTCGCCAACAACGGCGCCTTCTTCATCAACGCGGTCGACAACCTGTCGGGCAGCAGCGATCTGATCGGCCTGCGCAGCCGCGGCGTCGCGCAACGGCCCTTCACGGAAGTGCAGGCGCTGCAGCGTCAGGCGGAACAGCGGTTCCGTGCCAAGGAGCAGGAGCTGACGGCGAAGCTCCAGGCCACCGAGGAGCAGCTCCGCAAGATCCAGGGCCGCAACGGTGCCGGAGAGGCCGGATCGGTGCTGACCGACGAGCAGCGTAAGGCGATCGACGACTTCCGCGAAGAGGCCGTGCGCATCCGTCGCGAACTGCGGGACGTGCAGCATGCGCTGCGCCGCGATGTCGAGTCGCTGACCAACTGGATCCAGGCCGTGAACATCGTCGGGATGCCGCTGCTGGTGGCCTTCGCCGCGATCGGTGTGGGCTTCGCCCGGCGGCGCTACCGCCGCGGCCCCGGCTGAGCCAGTGCGAACGCTAGGACGAGGAAAGCCGAAGCATGCGTAAGCAAAGCTTCATCATGCTCGCCGCCGCGACGGCGGTCGTCGTGATCGGCGCAACGGCGGCGGTCGTGACCCGCGATCGCGGCACGAAGGTGGCTGCGGAAGGCGAGCGGATGTTCCCGGCGCTCTTCCAACGCGCGAACGACATCGACCAGCTGGTCGTCCGCTCCGCCGAAGGCGGCACGATCAGCATGACGCGCAGCGGGGAACGGTGGGTCGTCACCGAGAAGAGCGGCTACCCCGCCAACTTCGAGAAGGTGCGCGAGACGCTCCTGTCGCTCTCGCAGATGCGGACCGTAGAGCCTCGGACGGCAAAGCCTGAGCTTCTGCCGCGGCTGGAACTGGACGATGTGGAGGCCGAGGCTTCCAAGTCGGTGCGGGTCACCGCCAAGGACGGGGATGAAACCGTCGCGGACGTGCTCGTCGGCCGCTGGCAGGACACCGGCCAGGACCAGGGCATGTTCGTCCGCCGGGCCGGCGAGGACCAGTCGTGGCTGGTCAAGGGAGGCAACACGCGACCGGACAAGCGGATCACCCAGTGGCTCGACCGCGACATCGTCAACGTCGACCAGCGCCGCGTTAAGTCCGTTACGATCACGCACGCTGGAGGCGACTCGGTAAAGGTCGTCCGGCCGGCTCCCGGCGCCGACGCCTTCACGCTCGCCTCGAAGATCCCGTCCGGACGCGAGGCGAAGGCACCGCACGAACTGGAAGCCCTCGCAAGCATCACGGACTTCCTGATCCTCGACGATGTGAGGGCTGCAAAGGAACTCGACTTCGCCACGCCGGCCGTGACGCTCGAGAGCGTCACGTTCGACGGCCTGACGCTGCGGCTCGAAGGTGTGGAGAAGGACGGGACGTTCTGGGTCCGCGTCGCCGCGACCGAAAGCGCGCGCGATCCCGCCCTCGCTGCCTTCGTAGAGGCAAACAAGGGTCAGGATTCCGCCGCCGGCCGGACCGCCGACCAGTTCAAACCCGAGGCGGAGGTGAAGGCCCAGGTCGCCGCCATCCAGTCGAAGACCGACGGATGGGCCTATCGCCTGACCGACTACAAGACGGACAAGGTCCGCACGGACGCGCAGGCGATCACGGCCGCAATTTCTGCGGATGCAGCCAAGCCGAAGAACTGACGAGGGCGTGCGTCGGGTCTCGGCTGCGTCCATCGCCTCAGAAGACGACGCCGCCCTGATCGAGGCACGCCTGCCGGGGCATCGACGTCCCGCCCGCCCCCGTGACGGTGCATTCGACCCTGTCGAGATACTGCTCCTGGGTGTAGGGCGGCTGTTCGCCGCAGGCCGCCACGCCGGCCGCACCCAGAAGGATGATCAGAACGCGCAGCCCGCATTCGACGCCGACCATGCTCTTCCTCCGTCCACGCAGGTGAGCCGCAGCGCGATCTGGGTACCGGACGGCTCGTCACGCGGCCTTCATGTCGATCACGAGTTTGCCCCAGCTGTCGCGCCGGGAAAGCGCCTCCAGCGCATCGGGCACCTCGTGGAGACCGTAGGTTCGCATGATCGCCGGGCGGATCTTCCCCTGCGCATAGAGATCGAAGCAATCGGCGACGACGGCCCGCGCGCGCTGCGGGTCACGCGCCAGATAGCCGCCCCAGACGGCCCCCACGGCCGACGCGTTCTTCAGCAGCAGCCGATTGGCGGCGATCTTCTGGATGGTGCCGCCGGCGAAGCCGATGATGACCGCCCTTCCCTCCCAGGCGAGCACCTTCAGCGCCTGGTCGTAGACCTCGCCCCCGACGGGATCGACGATCACGTCGATGCCATGGCCATTGGTGTGGGTCCGGATGAGATCGACCCAGCCGTCCTGCGTATAGTCGAGCGCAAGGTCGGCACCCTGCTCGCGACAGACGGCACATTTTGCCTCGCCTCCGGCGAGGCCGATGACGCGCGCGCCCCACGCCTTCGCGAGCTGGATGGCGGCGATGCCGACGCCGCCGGCACCCGCGGTCACCAGCACCCACTCCCCGGGCTGAAGGTTGCCGCGACGCTGCAGGGCGACATGGGCGGTCGGGTAGACTACCGGCATGACCGCCGCATCGTGCATCGGCACGCCGTCCGGAACGATATCGGTCCGGTCGTTCTCGACCAGAACATACTCGCCGAAAGCGCCCCAACCGGGTTGGCCGCAGACGCGATCGCCGGGCCTGAACACCGACCCGGGACCTGCGGCGACCACCTCGCCCGCCATCTCGCAGCCCGGCGTGAACGGCAATGGCGGCTTCACCTGGTACTTGCCGGAAATCATCAGCACGTCGAAGAAGTTGAGGGCGGCGGCGTGCACCCGGACGAGCGCCTGCCCCTGGCCCGGTTCAGGGACCGGCAGGTCCGTCAGCGTCATCTCGCGCGGGGTGCACCAATCCTCGACCTTCCATGCCTTCATGCCGTCCTCACATCCCTCGGTACCGCATTGAGCCGCTGCACGCGGCGCACAACTGCGCTATTTTGCGCCCGATCATAACGAAGGGATGTCCGATGACGATACTGCGCCGCCTCGGCACGGTCGCTCTCCTCGCACTGATGCCGACGCTCGCCGGCTGCAATACCGTCGAGGGCGTCGGCCGCGACGTCCAGGCCACCGGGAAGGCCATAGAACGTACGGCACGTTGAGGAGCGACCACCGGTATGCCGGCAAGCGATCAGGATCTTTTCGACCGCCTCGGCGCGATCGGCATCGAAACCACCACACACGAGCATCCGCCCCTCTTCACCGTCGACGATAGCCGCGCCCTGCGCGGCGAACTGCCGGGCGGACACTGCAAGAACCTCTTCCTGAAGGCGAAGAACGGTTCGCTGTGGCTCGTGGTCGCGCTGGAAGACACGGCTGTCGATCTGAAGGCGTTGGCCCGGCAACTCGGCGTCGGCACGCTCTCCTTCGGAAAGCCGGACCTGCTCGGCGAAGTCCTGGGAGTCGTCCCCGGCGCAGTTACGCCGTTCGCCCTGATCAACGACCGGGAGCACCGGGTCACGCCGGTGCTCGAGAAGCGGATGATGGCGATGCCGCTGCTGAACTATCATCCGCTCCGCAACGACCGGACCACCGCCCTGGCCTCCTCGGATCTGCTGCGCTTCGTTGCGGACTGCGGCCATGAGCCGTTGGTCGTGGATCTTCCGACGCGATGATGGCTCATCTGCGGGTCTTGTCACGTCGGCGGGCAGCGGCCATTTTCTGAACATCTTCGGTTCGACCGAACTCATCATTTGAAGAAAGTCGACATGCAGCAGACCATTTCCGGGGGGCCCTTGGCCGGAACCAATGGGGCCGCCGCGTCGATCATCGACGGTTCCGACCAGACGTTCATGGCCGACGTCATCGAGGCGTCACGCACGACGCCGGTGATCGTCGACTTCTGGGCGACATGGTGCGGACCCTGCAAGCAGCTCGGCCCGGCACTCGAGAAGGTGGTGCGCGAGGCGAACGGAGCGGTCCGGCTCGTCAAGATCGACGTCGACAAGAACCCGATGATCGCCGGACAGCTGCGCGTCCAGTCGATCCCGACGGTCTATGCCTTCGTCGACGGCCGCCCGGTCGACGGCTTCCAGGGAGCCTTGCCCGAGAGCCAGATCAAGGCGTTCGTCCAGAAGCTCGCCGGCAGTGCCGCAAACTCGCCGGTCGACGACGCGCTCGCCGAAGGCAAGGCCGCCTTCGAAGCCGGCGACGCGGAAGGCGCGGCCGCGATCTTCGCCGAGGTTCTTCAGCACGAGCCTCAGAACGCCGTCGCCCTCGCCGGGATCGCCCAGTACCATCTCTCCGTCGGCAGCCTGGACGATGCGAAGGCGGCAGTCGCCGACATTCCGGCCGGGGAGCGCAAGGATCCGTTCGTCGCCGCGGCGATCACTGCCGTGGAGCTGGCCGAGCAGACCGGCGACGGCGGCGATCTTCAGGAACTCTCGCTCAAGGTCGCGCACGACCCTGACGATCACCAGGCGCGCTTCGATCTGGCCATGGCCCTGTTCGGCGCCAAGCGGCATCAGGAGGCAGCGGACCACATGCTGGAACTCGTCCGGCGCGACCGGACGTGGAATGACGACGCGGCCCGGAAGCAGCTCGTGAAGTTCTTCGAGGCGTGGGGTCCTACCCACGAACTCACACGCGCCACGCGCCGGCAGCTGTCGTCGATCATGTTCTCCTGATGGGGGCCGCTGCAGTGTCCACGCTGCGGCTCCCGGAGGTCGTGCCGATCTTCCCCTTGCCGGGGGTGTTGCTGCTGCCACGCACCCAGCTGCCCCTGCACATCTTCGAGCCGCGCTATCGGGCGATGATCCGGGATGCTCTCGATGGCGATTCCATGCTCGCGATGGTCCAGCCGACGGAAGATGCCGCGGCGGACCCGGCCAATCCGCCCGTCTATCCGATCGCCTGCCTCGGATCGATCACGGCGGCGCGGACATCGGATGATGGGCGCTACTACATCAATGTGTCAGGCATCATCCGCTTCCGCATCGTCCGAGAGCTGCCGCTGAAAGACGGGTATCGACGCGCTGTCGCGGACTTCACGCCGTTCGCGGCCGATCTCAACGAAGATCAGGTCGCCATCGACCGCGACCGGCTGATCGCAGCCCTGACGACCTACCTCTCAGCCAACGGTCTCGGCGCCGACTGGAGTTCCGTCTCCGCGCTACGGCCCGAGCCGCTGGTGAACACGCTCGCAATGGCGTGCCCGTTCAATCCCAGCGAGAAGCAGGCGATCCTGGAGAGTGCCGATCTTCCGGAACGGGCCCATGTCCTGACGACCCTGCTCGAGATGGCCTCCCTCCACGCCGGCGGCGACGGTGCCGCCCGCCACTGAGGACACACGTCGATGAGCGATACACCCCAGCCGGCCGACGTCGACCCCCGTCTGCTGGAACTGCTCGTCTGCCCGCTGACGAAGGGCCCCTTGCGCTACGATCGCACGGCGCAGGAACTCGTCAGTGAACGCGCCCGACTGGCCTACCCGATCCGGGACGGCATTCCGATCATGCTGATCGACGAAGCGCGCCACCTCGACGATCCGACGCACGAGGCAACCGGTTGAGCGAGGCTCCGGAGAGCTGGCCCGTCGAGATCCGCCTGAAACGCGCGGAGAAGCGACTGGAAATCGACTACGACGACGGGCGGACGTTCAGCTATCCGGCCGAACTTCTGCGGGTGGAGAGTCCCTCGGCAGAAGTGATGGGACATGCGCCGGGGCAGAAGCGGATCGTCTCGGGGCGTCGCCACGTTGGCATCATCGAACTCGTGCCGGAGGGCAATTATGCCATCCGTATCGTCTTCGACGACCTGCACGATACCGGCATCTACACGTGGCGCTATCTCCGTGAACTCGGCGAGGCGCAGGACGAAACTTGGGCGACATACCTGCGTGCGCTCGAGCAAGAAGGGTTGAGCCGCGACCCATGACGAGCCACGCCGATCTCGTTTACTTTGCAATCGAGCGCATCTAGAACCGGCGCTCGCGATCGGAGCGGAGGCGCACAATGAACCTCGCCGAATTGGAACGCATCGCCCGCAGCCTCGTTGCGCCGGGGAAAGGCATCCTCGCCGCCGACGAGAGTTCGGGAACCATCAAGCGCCGATTCGACGGGATCGGCGTCGCGAGCAACGAGCAGAACCGTCGGGACTATCGCGAGCTGCTGCTCGCCGCACCCGGCGCCGAAGCACACATATCCGGCGTCATCCTGTTCGACGAAACGCTTCGCCAGAGCGCGTCGGACGGACGGCCATTCGTCGATGTCCTGAACGCCTCGGGCATCATCCCGGGCATCAAGGTGGACAAGGGAGCGAAGCCCCTGCCCTTCGCGCCCGAAGAGACGATCACCGAAGGACTGGACGACCTGCGCGAACGATGCGCGGAGTACCGGACGATCGGTGCGCGCTTCACGAAATGGCGCGCGGTGATCAAGATCGACGACCGTCTCCCGACGACCGACTGCATCAACACGAATGCCCATGCGCTGGCGCGCTACGCCGCCATCGCCCAGGAACAGGGGCTGGTCCCGATCGTCGAGCCGGAAGTGCTGATGGACGGCGGGCACGATATCGAGCGTTGCCGGATCGTCACGGAGGCCGTGCTCGTCCGCGTCTTCTACGAGTTGCACCGTCAGCGCGTCGCCCCCGAAGGGATGCTGCTAAAGCCCAACATGGTCATCGACGGTAACGACTGCCTCAACAGGTCCTCCGCCGAGGATGTCGCCGCCGCAACGGTGCGGACGCTGCGTCGATGCGTGCCGTCGGCAGTACCGGGCATCGTCTTCCTCTCCGGCGGCCAGTCCGAGGAAGAGGCTACCGCCAATCTCGCGGCGATGGCGACGATGGGCCCCCACCCCTGGCGGCTCAGCTTCTCCTACGGCCGGGCATTGCAGCAGTCGGCCCTGGCGACCTGGGCCGGGCGGCGGGAGAATGTTGCGGCGGCGCGGCGCACTTACCTGCACCGCGCCCGCATGAACGGTCTCGCGAGCGAAGGCCGCTGGCGGCCGCAAGTCGAGAAGGAGGACGTCGCCTGACCCCGGAAGACGATTCACCGACCTGTCGCCTGTATCTGCTGACGCCGGGCTCCCTGGTCACTGGCGGCCTTGACCTGGACGATTTCCTCGCGCATCTCGACGCCGCCCTCGGGGCGGGCGACGTCGCGGCCCTGCAACTACGCCTGAAGGACGTACCCGACCACACGATCCGCGCCGCGGTCCGCGCGATCATGCCGCGCGTCCAGGATGCCGGTGCCGCCTTCATCCTCAACGATCGGCCGGACCTCGCCGCCGAACTCGGCTGCGACGGCGTTCATGTCGGACAGGAAGACGCCCCCTACGAGGAGGCGCGAAGGCACGTTGGCCCCGATGCCATCGTCGGCGTCACGTGCAAGGATTCGCGCCATCTGGCGATGGAAGCCGCCGAGGCCGGCGCCGACTACGTCGCTTTCGGTGCGTTCTTTCCATCCACCACGAAGGCGGTGACGCGACGGACCGATCCGGACCTCCTGTCGTGGTGGAACGAGGTCGCGACGGTACCCTCCGTGGCGATCGGCGGCATCACGGCCGACAACTGCGGTCCCCTCGTGCAGGCGGGGACCGACTTCCTCTGCATCGCGTCCGGCGTCTGGGACCACAGGGGCGGCGCTGCCGCAGGGGTCCGTGCGGTCAACGACGCCATCGCACGCGCGTTGGAAGCGAGAGACGGCACATGAGCGAACAGGATCCCGCGGACATCCGCCACTGGCACGCGCACATCTATTACGACGGATCGACCAGGCCGCAGGCGGCCGACCTGCGCGACCGGTTGGGCGCGCTCTTTCCGGTGACCGTGGGTCGCATGCACGACGTACTGGTCGGCCCGCATCCCCAAGCCATGTTCCAGGTTGCATTCGCGCCCGAGGCGCTGGCGTCGATCCTCCCCTGGCTGGCGCTCAATCGGAACGGGCTGACCGTCCTGATCCACCCGGAATCCACGGATGCCGTCGCCGATCATCGCGATCACGCGCTCTGGATGGGCGCGATCCTGCCGCTCAAGCTTTCGGTCCTGTCGAAGTCGGAGTGACCCAATGACATATTTTCCGCCCGGCCCGTCGCAGTGGGCGCAGGCCGAACCGAGCGATGCCGGCTTCGATCCGGCCGCCCTGCGTGCCGCCGTCGACCATGCCGTCGGCAACGAGACCAAGTGGCCGGAGGACCTCCACGATGCCACGGCGCGGGGTGTGTTCGAGCCGCCGCCTTGGAACGAGCCGCTCGGCCCTTTCAAGAACCGCGGACACGTCAACGGCCTGATCGCCAAAGGCGGCAAGATCGTAGCGGAATGGGGCACGACCGACCGCGTCGATATGACCTTCAGCATCACCAAGAGCTATGTTTCGACCTGCGCCGGCCTCGCCTATGACGACGGCCTGCTCCCCGACCTCGACGAGCCGGTCCGCGAGCGCGTACCTGACCCCGCCTTCGATACGGCGCACAATGCCGCGATCACCTGGCGCCACCTCCTGCAGCAGACCAGCGAGTGGGAGGGCGAGCTCTGGGGCAAGCCCGACATGGTCGACCGCAACCGCGACCTGACCACGGAGGGTGCCAATCCGAACAAGGGCCAAGCCCGCCCACTGGAGGCGCCGGGCAGCCACTGGGAATACAACGACGTTCGCGTCAATCTTGCGAGCTACGCCATCATGCGGCTCGTGGGCCGTCCGCTGCCCGAACTGCTGAAAGAACGGATCATGGATCCGATCGGCGCCTCGGGCAGCTGGGAATGGAACGGTTACCGCAACTCCTGGGTGGAGCTGAACGGCCGGCGGATGCAGTCGGTGTCCGGTGGTGGCCACTGGGGCGGCGGCCTGTTCATCTCCAGCCGCGACCATGCCCGCTTCGGCCTTCTGATGCTCAATCGGGGACGGTGGAACGGCAAGCAGTTGCTGTCCGAAAGCTGGATCGAGCAGGCTGTGACGCCGTGCGACATCTGTCCGGAATACGGCTTCATGTGGTGGCTGAACACCCCCGGACAGCGCTTTCACGCCGGGACCGAACGCAGCTTCTTCGGCAGCGGTGCGGGCGGCAACGTCCTCTGGGTCTGCCCGGAGTACGACCTCGTCGCGGTCTGCCGCTGGCTGGACAAGCCGGCAGTGAACCCGTGGATCGAGATGGTCCGCAAGGCCGTGGTCTAACCCCCGCGACCGTCCCGGTCGCGCAGCGCATATCCGGGCCACTTCTGCCTTATTTTTGCGCATTGCCTCCGGGCGTGCCATGCTCCACTGCGCCGCGCCACCAATGGCGCGGCGCTTGCACTGCCGCGCTCTGGAGCATGTGCGCATGGGAGGCGCGATAAAATGAGGGTAATTTCCAAACTGCTGGGTGCGACGCTCGCACTGGCGGCGCTCGCCGGTCCTGCCGCTGCCGCGACCGAATGGGTCATGGCGACGGGCTATCCGGACAGCAACTTCTTCACGAAGAACATCAAGATGTTCATCGACGACGTTGAGAAGAAGTCCCGCGGCGACCTGAAGATCACGCTGCATTCCAACGACACGCTGATCAAGCACGACAACATCAAGCGCGCCGTTCAGGCCGGTCAAATCCAGATCGGCGAGGTGCGCCTCGGCGTCTACGGCAACGAAGACCCGATGTACATCCTGTCTGGCGTCCCCTTCGTTGCCTCCACCTACGACGAAGCCTGGACGCTCAAGAACGAGCAGAAACCCTATTTCGACAAGCTGTTCTCGAAGAACGGCATGCGCGTTCTCTACTACGGCCCCTGGCCGGGTCAGGGCTTCTATACGAAAACGCCGGTCGCGACGGTCGACGACTTCAAGGGCAAGAAGCTCCGCATCTACTCGACCGCCACGCAGAAGATGGGTGAGATGCTGGGCTTCCAGGCCACCATTCTGCCCTTCGCCGAGGTGCCGCAGGCCTTCTCGACCGGCCTGATCGAGGCCCTGTTCACCAGCCCGCAGACCGGCATCGACGTGCAGGCGTGGGACAACACCAAGTACTTCACCATGGCAGGCGCGATCTACTCGAAGAACGCCGTCATCGTGAACGAGCGTGCGTGGCGACAGCTGCCGGCGCCGGTACAGGAAGCCGTCGGCGCCGCCGCCACGGCCGCCGAGAAGCGCGCCTGGGAGATGAGCGCGGCCACCACCGACGAGCAGATGAAGATCCTCGCCGGCAACGGTATGACCGTGCAGAACGCCCCGGCCCCGATCATCGCGAAGATGAAGGAAATCGGGAAGGTCATGGTCGAGGACTGGAAGAAGACCGCCAGTCCGGAAGCCATCGCCGTGCTC
Organism: Constrictibacter sp. MBR-5; assembly: GCF_040549485.1. Taxonomy (NCBI): domain Bacteria; kingdom Pseudomonadati; phylum Pseudomonadota; class Alphaproteobacteria; order Rhodospirillales; family Allostellaceae; genus Constrictibacter; species Constrictibacter sp. MBR-5. The sequence goes on along the minus strand of NZ_JBEPTK010000005.1, from coordinate 40,748 downwards.
GACGCGTACTACGCGAAGCAGAAGTAGTCCCGTTGCCGCCGGCCGCCGATGTGCGGCCGGCGTTCCGGAGGGCGCATGATCCGCCGCTTCCTCGACACACTCTATCTCGCCTCCGGCGTGCTCGCCGGCGTCTTCCTCGCCGGGATCGCGGTCACCATCATCCTGCAGATCGCGGGACGGTTCGCCGGCCTGACGATCGATTCGACCGAGAGCGCCGGGTTCTGCATGGCCGCCTCGTCGTTCCTAGGGCTTGCCTATGCCCTGAAGTCCGGCGAGCACATCAGGGTCAACCTGCTGATCCGCTACCTGTCGCCCGGGCCCCGGCGTCTGATCGAACTCTGGTGCTGCGCGTTCGGTGCGGTCGGGATGGCGATCTTCGCCTGGTGGGCCTTCGACCTCGTCTGGCAGTCCTACACGTTCGGCGACCTCAGTCCGGGACTTCTCGCGATGCCGTTCTGGATTCCGCAGCTCGGCATGGCGATCGGAGCGTCCCTGATGGTCGTCGCGTTCGTCGACGAGTTCGTCTGCATCCTGGCCGGCCTCATTCCCGCCTATGAGCGCAACGATCCGACCGCCGCCGCGATGGCGGCCGCCGAAGCCGACGGCGCACAGATGCGCCTCGCCGCAGAGTAGAAGAGCATGGATCAGACGATCATCGGCATCGTCCTCGCCGTGGGGATGTTCGGCTTCCTGGCAAGCGGCATCTGGGTCGCGCTGTCGCTGCTCGGGGTCGGCTTCATCGCACTGGCAGCCTTCACGCCGGCACCGGCCGGTTCCCTGCTGGCGAGCACGGTGTGGGATTCGAGTTGGAGTTGGGCGCTGACGGCGCTGCCGCTCTTCATCTGGATGGGCGAGATCCTGTTCAGGACCCGGCTCTCCGAGGACATGTTCAAGGGCTTGGCGCCCTGGCTCGCCTGGTTGCCGGGCCGCCTCCTCCACGTGAACATCGTCGGCTGCGGCGTCATGGCCGCCGTCGCGGGCTCGTCCGCGGTGACCTGCGCGACAGTCGGTCGGATGAGCATCCCGGAGTTGCGCAAGCGCGGCTACGACGAACGGATGGCGATAGGAACCCTCGCAGGATCCGGCACCCTGGGCCTCCTGATCCCGCCGTCGATCATGCTGATCGTCTACGGGATCGTCGCACAGCAGTCGATCTCGCGACTCTTCATCGCCGGCATCCTGCCCGGCCTGCTGCTCATCAGCCTGTTCATGGGCTTCGTGATCGTGTGGTCGATCCTGCGACCGGACCGGACCCCGCCGAACGACATGCGCATGAGCTTCGGCGAGAAGGTCTGGGCCTCGCGCCGACTCATTCCGGTGGTCTGCCTGATCGTCGCGATCATCGGCTCGATATACGGCGGCTTCGCCACGCCGACCGAGGCCGCCACCGTAGGCGTGCTCGGCGCGCTCACGCTGGCGGCCGTGACGCGGACCCTCAACTGGGAGAGCTTTTCCGCCAGCGTCCTAGGTGCGGTACGCACCAGCTGCATGATCACCTTCATCCTCGCGGGAGCGGCGTTCCTGTCGATGGCGATGGGCTTCACGGGACTGCCGCGGGCGCTGGCGAACTGGGTCGACACCCTCGCCCTCTCCCCGACGATGCTGCTCGTCGCGCTCACGCTGGTCTATATCGTTCTCGGATGCTTCCTCGACGGCGTGTCCATGATCGTGCTGACGTCGTCGATCGTGCTGCCGATGATCATCCAGGCGGGGATCGACCCCCTCTGGTTCGGCATCTACGTTGTCATCGTCGTCGAGATGGCGCAGATTACGCCGCCGGTTGGCTTCAACCTGTTCGTTCTGCAGGGGATGACCGGTCGCGACATCCTGCAGGTGACGGCGGCTTCGATGCCGTTCTTCTTCCTGATGATCCTGGGCATCGCCATCATCACGGCCTTCCCGCAGATCGTCACCTTCCTGCCCGGCGTGATGGTGGGCAATTGAGGTTGCCGCGGCAAACGCCCTCGTTGCCGGGGCCACCGCACTGCCGTTAGATGACGCACGGCTAGGCCGTCCCAGGAACTCGCATGGATTGCGGATCATGATGCAGCAGATCGTCTTCGACATCCCCGGTCATGGTCCTGCCACGCTGGACGTGAAACGCGTCCTCGCTGCCGGGTATACGGGCCGCGACCGCCATCTGGTCGACGAACACATTCGGGAGCTGGAGGCGATCGGCATCGCCCCACCCAAGAACGTGCCGATGCTCTTCCCCCTCGCGCCGACACTGGTCACCACCGCCGACGAGATTGCCCCCTTCGGCTACGACAGCACGCCGGAGATCGAGTTCGTGCTCTTCCGCACGCTCGGGTTCGACTATGTCACCGTCGGCAGCGACCACACCGATCGCAAGGTCGAGGCGCAGTCGATCGTCATCTCGAAGAACCTCTGTCCCAAGCCCATCGCGAAGACCGCATGGCCACTGACGGCGGTGCTGCCGCATTGGGACAAACTCATCCTGAAGGCAACCTGCGGCGACGACATCCTGCAGGAAGGCCCGCTCTCGATGATCATGAGCCCGCAGGCGCTGCAGGACTTTGTCGCCGAGCACGACGGCGACGAAGCGGAGGGGCGGATGATCTTCAGCGGCACCGTGCCGACGAAGCGCCAGCCGCCGCGCGACGGCGGCACGATCGAGATTTCCCTCTCCGATCCGGTCCTGAACCGGCGGCTGATGCACCGCTATACCGTCTCCCCGATGCGGGAGATCTTCCCGGAGTAGAACCGACATGCCTGGAAAGCTCGACGGACGTCCCGCAATCGTTACCGGCGCGGGCGCCGGAATCGGCCGCGCCACCGCGATCGCGCTCGCCCGCGAGGGAGCCGCCGTGCTGTGCGCCGACGTGGACGAGGCGACGGCGGCGTCCGTCGCTTCCGAGATCGCGGCGGAGGGCGGCAGGTCGGAGGCCTGCCGCTGCGACGTGTCCGACAGCGGATCCGCCAAGGCCGCGGTCGAAGCTGCTGTGGCCGCGTTCGGCGGCGTGCAGATCCTGGTCAGCGGGGCAGCTGTCTTCACCGAGAATGGCTCGGTCGACGCCATCGACGAAGGCGAGTGGCACAAGGCGATCGCGGTGAATCTGACCGGGTCGTTCCTGATGTCCCGGCATGCCGTACCCCACATTCGCAAGGCCGGACGCGGCAGCATCATCCTGATAGCCTCGCAGATGGCGCGCGTCGCCAACGCGGGACAGGCGGCCTACTGCACGACGAAGGGCGGACTGCTGCAACTGGCGAAAGCCATGTCTCTGGACCATGCTTCCGAAGGGATAAGGGTGAACACGCTGTCGCCGGGCGGGATCGCCACGCAGCGCATGACGCGCCGCTTCGGCGACATGGAGACCGCACAGCGCATCTGGGGCGCCAAGCATCCGGTCGGCCGGTTGGGGGAACCGGAGGAGATCGCCGCGGCGGCCGTCTTCCTCGCCAGCGACGACGCCTCGTTCATGACCGGGGCGGATCTGCTGGTCGACGGAGGTTATACGGCATGGTGACGGCGTGAGTTCGCAGGTCGTCGTCCGTTATCCCTGGGAGGCGCCACCCGATCCGGCAACGCCGACCGAAGTGGCACCGGGGATCTGGTGGCTGCGGCTGCCCCTGCCCTTCGTGCTCGACCATGTGAACGTCTTCGTTATGGAAGACGGCGACGGCTGGACCCTGATCGACTGTGGCCTGAACAAGGATTCCGTGCGCGACATCTGGGAGCGCGTGGCAGGCACATTGTTCGGCGGCCGGCCGGTGCGGCGCGTGATCGTCACGCACTTCCACCCGGACCATATGGGCCTCTGCCGTTGGCTGATCGACCGGTTCGGCGGCGACCTCTGGATGAGCGAAACGGAATGGCTCTGGTCGCAGTTTGCGTACGAGTCCCACGAGCGCAACATGGAGGCGATGCTGGCCTTCTGGCGCACGCACGGCATGGCGACGGAAACGATCGACGCGATGCGGGGTCGCGGCAACTTCTATGCGCAGAACGTCGCCCGGCCGCCGATCGTCTACCGTCGGATCGCGGAGGGCGATGCGATCGAAATCGGCGGACGGGTCTGGCACGCCATCGTCGGACGCGGACATGCGCCGGAACACATCTGTCTCGCGTGTTCCGACGATGGCCTGCTACTCGGCGGCGATCAGGTGCTGCCGCGAATTACGACGAACATCTCCGTGCATTACCAGGAGCCGCTGGCAGACCCGCTGCGCCTCTTCATGGAATCGACGCACAAGTTCGGCCATCTCGCGCCCGACACGTTGACGCTGTGCGCCCACGACCGCCCTTTCTTCGGCCTGCATCAGCGGTTGGTGCAGTTGCGGGAGCACCACGAGGAACGCCTGGAGGCTACATGGGAGGCCTGCGCCACGCCGAAACACGCCATCGACATGCTGCCTGTGCTGTTCCGCCGTAAACTCGACCTGCATCAACAGTCGTTCGCAATCGGTGAGGCTCTCGCCCACCTGCACTATCTCTTCCACCAGGGACGCCTGGAACGCGTCACCGGAGACGACGGCGTCCACCGCTTCATCCGCGCCGACTGACACAAGACGGGCGCCGATCAGCTCGACGCCCGCCGTGCGACTCGCTGGATGTGGTCAGCGCTGCTGCTGAAGCATGGCCACGATCCGCGACTTGAGCTGCGGATCCCTCTCCGCCGCCTTTGAGATCGTGTTGAACTGCTCGACCGTCATTCCCTTGTCCCGGACTGCGCCCACCATCTCGTCGGTGGCCTTCTGCCGGACTTCCTCGACCTCCTCCGAAGATTCCGACGAAGCAGCCTTCGCCTGCCACTTCTCGCTGATCGTCTGCACCTCGGTCGCGGCGTCGATGAAGGTGCGAAGCTGCTGGTCGGTCACCGTCACTGATGCGGCGCCGGCATCGGGCTGGGCGGTCGTCGCTCCACCGGGGGCCATGTTCTGAGGGGCGCCCTGCGCCTGAGCCGCAGCCGGCCCGGCAAGGCCGAGCATGAATGCTGCCGCTGCGGCTAGGCCGAGGGGCGCACGAGACGAAACACGCATAACCATCTCCTTGCTGTGTGCTGAAGCACGTCCATCGGACGCTCGGCGCCGCCATTGGTTCCGCGGTTCCGCGGGAAACCTTTGAATCGCCACATAAAGGGCGGGAGAGAGGCGGCGCGGAGGCCCGCGACGAAGTGGCGGTCGGCGGGCTCCAGGTGATCTCTTGTGTGGCGCAACGGCCACACCACATCTCTCCATGACGAACGGGTTCTTGCAGGCCATGCCCATCAGGGGTGGCCGGCACCGATGAACGCCGAAGGAGTGACGCGATGGACTTGGAAAAGTACACGGAGCGCGCACGGGGCTTCCTGCAGGCTGCACAGCAGCTTGCTCTCGGCCGCGGGCATCAGCGCTTCACCCCCGACCATGTGCTCAAGGCTCTGCTCGACGACGATCAGGGGCTGTCCGCCAACCTGATTCGAACTGCCGGGGGCGACCCGGCTCTGGCGAAGCAGACGGTGGAAGCCGAGCTGGCGAAACTGCCGCGCGTCGAAGGCAGCGGCGCCGGACAGCTCTACATGGCGCCGGAGACCGCGCGCCTGTTCGAGCAGGCACAGGAGGTCGCGAAGAAGGCGGGTGACAGCTTCGTCACGGTTGAGCGGCTGCTCCAGGCCATCAGCCTGTCGTCGGGTACGACGGCGGCGAAGGCACTCTCCCAGGCAGGCGTGACGCCGCAGAAGCTGAACGTTGCCATCGACGAACTCCGCAAGGGCCGCACCGCCGACAGTGCCTCGGCCGAGCAGAGCTACGACGCGCTGAAGAAGTACGCGCGCGACCTCACCGAGGCTGCGCGCGATGGTAAGCTTGACCCGGTCATCGGCCGCGACGAGGAGATCCGCCGCTGCATGCAGGTCCTCTCCCGCCGGACCAAGAACAACCCGGTGCTGATCGGCGAGCCCGGTGTCGGCAAGACCGCCATCGCCGAGGGTCTCGCCCTGCGCATCGTCAACGGCGACGTGCCGGAAACGCTCAAGAACAAGCGCCTGCTGGCTCTAGACCTCGGCTCTCTCGTGGCCGGCGCCAAGTATCGCGGCGAGTTTGAGGAGCGGCTGAAGGCCGTCCTGGAGGAGATCGAGAGCGCTGCCGGCGAGATCATCGTTTTCATCGATGAGTTGCATACGCTGGTCGGTGCCGGCAAGGCGGAAGGCGCGATGGACGCCTCCAACATGCTGAAGCCCAAGCTGGCGCGCGGTGAATTGCACTGCATCGGCGCCACGACGCTCGACGAGTATCGCAAGTATATCGAGAAGGATGCGGCACTGGCGCGGCGCTTCCAGCCGGTGTTCGTCGACGAGCCGTCGGTGGAGGAGACCATCTCCATCCTGCGCGGCCTGAAGGAGAAGTACGAGTTGCACCACAAGGTGCGGATCGCCGACAGCGCGATCGTTGCCGCAGCCACTCTCTCCAACCGCTACATCACCGACCGTTTCCTGCCCGACAAGGCCATCGACCTCGTCGACGAGGCGGCGAGCCGGTTGCGCATGCAGGTCGACTCGAAGCCGGAGGAGATCGACGAACTCGACCGGCGCGTCATCCAGCTGAAGATCGAACGCGAGGCGTTGAAGAAGGAGCCCGACCAGGCATCGCGAGATCGACTCGCCACCCTAGAGGGCGAGTTGGCCGATCTCGAGCAGAAGTCGGCCGAACTGACCGCACGCTGGCAGGCGGAGAAGGACAAGCTCTCCTCGGCGAACGACGTCAAGGAACAGCTCGAACAGGCGCGCCTCGAGGTCGAGCAGGCGCAGCGCTCGGGGAACTGGGCGCGGGCCGGCGAGCTGACCTACGGCATCATCCCTGAGCTGGAGCGGAAACTCGCCTCGGCGGCAGATGCCGCCCAGAGCCATCTGCTGAAAGAGGACGTCACCGACGAGGAGATCGCATCGGTCGTCTCGCGCTGGACCGGCGTACCCGTCGACCGGATGCTGGAGGGCGAGCGCGACAAGCTGCTCCGCATGGAGGAGCAGATCGGCAGCCGCGTCGTCGGCCAGACTGAGGCGGTGAAGGCGGTGTCGGAGGCGGTCCGCCGGGCGCGCGCGGGACTGCAGGACCCGAACCGGCCGCTCGGCTCGTTCCTGTTCCTCGGCCCGACCGGCGTCGGCAAAACCGAGCTCACCAAGGCGCTCGCCGAGTTCCTGTTCGACGACGAGACCGCGATGACACGGGTCGACATGTCGGAGTTCATGGAGAAGCACTCCGTCGCCCGGCTGATCGGCGCGCCTCCCGGCTATGTCGGCTATGACGAGGGCGGCGCGCTGACCGAAGCGGTCCGCCGCAGGCCATACCAGGTCGTGCTGTTCGACGAGGTCGAGAAGGCGCATCCGGACGTGTTCAACGTCCTTCTGCAGGTTCTCGACGAGGGCCGGCTGACGGATGGCCAAGGCCGTACGATCGACTTCCGGAACACACTGATCGTGCTGACGTCGAACCTGGGCAGCGAGTATCTGGCGCACGCGCCGGAGGGCACGCCGGATGCCAAGCTCCGCGATCAGGTGATGGAGGTGGTACGGAGTCACTTCCGGCCGGAATTCCTGAACCGGCTGGACGAGATGCTCGTCTTCCACCGTCTGGGCCGCGACAACATGAAGGGCATCGTCGAAATCCAGCTGCGCCGGCTGCGGAAGCTGCTGGCGGACCGCAAGATCGCGCTGGAACTGGACGACGCGGCGCTGGCTTGGCTGGCGGAGGCCGGCTACGACCCGGTCTACGGCGCCCGCCCGCTGAAGCGGGTGATCCAGCGCGAGTTGCAGAACCAGATGGCCACCCTCATCCTGCGCGGTGAGGTGAAGGACGGCGAAACCGTCCGGGTCACCGTCGGCGAAGGTGGCCTCGCTCTGGCCGGTGCCACCGCCGAAGCCGCTTAACGGGGAGTACCGCGCTGGCCTTCGCAGGCAGCGCGGCACTGGCTGAAGCAGGCCGCGCGCCGGGAGACCGGCACGCGGCCTGTTCCTTGCTTGGCCGGGGCTCCGGTGCTCTATCCAGGGACCGGCTGCCGTGGACAGCCGGAACCGGCACCGGCGGAGCTCAAACTGCATTGAACGGCATTCTATGGCTCGTCCTCGGGGCGATGCTCATCCAGCAGACATTCACGACCTGGGGAAAGGTGATCGTCTCGGTCATCGGGCCCGCGATCACCGCCGATCTGGGGGTGGCGCCGGAGCTGGTCGGCGTTTTCGTCGCAATCTCGGGGATCGCCGGGACCTTCGCGGCCGCCGGCTGCGGCTCCTGGATTCAGCGGCTCGGCGCCATGCGCATGAGCCAGATGGCCCTGCTGCTGACGGCGGCCGGCCTCTGCCTCGCCCTCACCGGATGGTTGCCGCTGATAGGCCTGGCGGCGGTGATCGTCGGCGTCGGCACCGTGATTTCGACCCCCGCCAGTTCGGAGATTCTGATTCGGTACGCGCCGGCGAAACGGGCGCCGCTCGTCTTCTCGATCAAGCAGGCTGGCGTTCCTGCCGGGACGATGCTGGCCGGGCTGGTCGGACCGTTCTGCGTGGCCCTGTTCGGCTGGCGTGCGGGGCTGATCGCGACCGCCGGCAGCATAATCCTGCTCGCTGCCTGCATGCTTCCGCTGGTCGCGCGCCTGAACCGCGACGGCGCTTCGGCGGGGACGTCCCGTCCCAGCATGCTGACCACCATGCGCGGCATCGTGCGCGACCCGGCGATGCGGGCGCTGGCGGGTGCACAGGCCGCCTATGTCGGTCTGCAGAGCACGTTCTTCACCTTCTTCGTGACGTTTCTGGTGGTTCAGCTCGACTACGACCTAGTTGTCGCGGGTCAGATCTTCGCCGCCTCGCAGGTCGTGGCGATCTTCTCGCGCATCTTCTGGGGATGGCTCGGAGGGGTGATCGGCGGGCCGCGCCGGCTTCTCGGTATCCTGGGCGTCGGGATGGCGGCTGTGTCCGCCCTGCTCGGCTTCGTCACGCCAGACTGGCCGCTCTGGGGCGTCGTGGCGGTGGCGCTCGCTTTGTCCGCCACAGCCGTCAGCTGGCAGGGCGTGACGCTGTCGGAGGTGGCCCGCGCTTCGGGACCCGGAATGGTCGGCGCGAACACCGGGGGGATCATCGCCTTCGGCAGTGCCGCGGGCATCGTCTACCCGCTGACGATGACTGCGGCGCTGAGCGTCAGCGGAAACTACGGCGTCTGCTTCTGGATCGCGGCGCTGCCACCGCTGTTCGCGGCGCTGCCGCTGTTCAGGCGGTCCTGACTGCCCCTTTTGCAGGCCGTGGCGTCCGGCTATTCGTGTCGGCCAGGATAAGGGAGGCGAGAGCGTGGGTTTGATGAGTGCGACGATCGGAGCCGACGATACGCCGGCGGACGTGCTGGCGCGCATCGAAGCGCAGGCGCTGAAGATCGAGACGCCGACGGGTGGCGGCCGGATGGTCTGGCGGCTCTGGGGCGAAGGCGAGCCTCTCGTGCTGCTGCATGGCAGCTTCGGCTCCTGGACCCATTGGGTGCGCAACGTCCAGGCACTCGCCGAACGGCATCTAGTGATCGCAGGCGACATTCCCGGCATGGGGGATTCGGATCAGCCGTCCCTCCCATTCACCATCGATAGCCTCGCCGACGAGGTATCCGCCGGGCTCGACATGGTCCTGCCGCCGACCGCGCGCTTTCACTTCGCCGGATTCTCGTTCGGCGGCATCGTCGGCGGCCATGTCTGTGTCCGGCAGGCGCAGCGTGTGCAGACCTATACGGCACTCGGCTCGAACGCCCTCGGCCTGCACATGGGCGAGCGGACCAACATGGCCAAGGCGTCGAGCAGGATGACCGAGGCGGAACTGCTGGAGGTACACCGGCACAATCTCGGCATCACCATGATCGCGGACCCCGCGAACATCGATGCGCTGGCGCTGCACATCCAGAACACGAACACGCGCCGAGCCCGGCTGCGCAGCGGCGAGATTCCGCGCGGCGACTCGCTGGCACGTCGACTGTCGGAGCTTCCCTGCCCCATTCAGGGGATATGGGGCAGCGCCGATCAGACCGCCGGGCGGCACGTCCCGGATCGGCGCGACCTCTTCCAGCGCATCCGGCCCGGTTGTCCGTTCCACATCGTCACCGGTGCAGGACACTGGGTTCAGTTCGAAGCGCCGGACACGGCGAACCGCCACATCCTCGGCTTCACCGCGGCTCACCCGATATGCGCCTGACGCGATGAACTCGCTCGTCATTCCGGCGCGCTTCTGCGGCCCGCCCGGCATGGGCAACGGCGGCTATGTCTGCGGCAGGCTGGCCGCTTATCTCGATGGCCCGGCGGAAGTGACGCTCAGGCGCCCGACGCCGCTGGACCGCCCGCTGAGCGTCGTGGATGCCCAAGACCGCGTCCTTCTGATGGACGGCGATTCGGTCCTGGCCGAGGCCCGGCCCGCCTCTCCTGCCGTCGAAGAAGCGCAGCGGGCGAGCCGCCACCAGGCCGTGACGGCGGCTGGCGTGCCATCGATCCCGAATGCCCGCCACCCGCTTCCGCAGTGCTTCGTCTGCGGTCCTGGCCGTGGCCCCGCGGACGGGATGCACATCAGGCCCGGTCGGCTTGGCATTGGCGGAGCGCCGGTGCTGGCCGCCCCCTGGACCCCTGCATCCGACCTTGCAGTCTCCGATGGGCTCGTGGCCCCGGAATTCGTGTGGGCCGCCCTCGACTGCCCCGGCGGCTACGCGGTCGTCGCCGACGACGATGCGGCCGCCGTCCTGCTTGGCAAGCTGACCGCGACCATCCTGAGGCGACCGGAAGCCGGCGAGCCGTGTGCCGTTACGGCATGGCCGAGCGGACGGGACGGTCGGAAGCTCTTCGCCGGATCCGCTGTCTTCGGCGCAAACGGTGCTCTGATCGCCCAGGCATGGGCGACATGGATCCTGGTGCCGCCCGAAGCCCTGCAGGCCTCGCCGTCCGCCACCTAACGGTCGGCGCGGATCTTTGAATCCACCACCCGGAGTTCCGCCAACAGACGCTCGTCAATCACGCCGGTGACGGGAAAGCCCGCGTCACGCTGGAAGGCGCGGACCGCCGCCTTGGTGCCGGGGCCGCTCAGCCCGTCGAGGGCCGACCTGTAGTAGCCGCGCACCGAAAGCTCCCGCTGCACGTCTAGCACAAGACCCCGCCCTCCCTCCGGCGGTGATGGCGCACGGTCGGCCCGCGGCGGCGGCGGAGCCGGTGCTTCGGTGCGCGTCGCGAAGTTGAGATGGTCCAGCAGTTCCTTCGTTGGAACGCCGTCGACGCGAAGCCTGGCCTTCCGCTGATAGGAGCGGATCGCCTGGCGGGTCTTGCCGCCATAGACGCCGTCCGCCGGCCCGGGGTCGAAGCCCTGCTGCTGGAGCTGTTCCTGGATCGCGCGCACCAAGGCCGCCTCCTGGCGTGGCGGCAGTTCGCGCGCGTCCTGAACCAGAACCACTCCGTACGGCGCGATCGGCGCCTGATGACGAACGGCGAAAGGCGCCGCCACCACCGGTCCGGCGAGGAGCAGCACCGCTGCTCCCGTCGCCAGCCCCCTGGCAGTCGCTGTCCGTGTCACGACACGATCTGCCAGGTACCGTCGGGATTGCGGCAAGCCGTGCCGACGCCCTGCTCGTATTTGCCGCCGACATAGATGCTCGACTGGTATTCGCGGCAATAGCGGCCGTCGTTAGTCCGACCCTCACGCGAGGGCGTAACGGTGCCATAGTTGCCGCTCTCCGGATTGCGCCAGTTGATCGTCTCGCCGATCGGTGCGGTCGTCGCCTGGTTGTACGCCTGCGTCGCATAGGCTTCGTCCGCCTTGTCCAGCGACCGGCCGACCTCGCTGCCGACCAGCGCGCCGATCAGGGTACCGGCGCCGACGGCCCAAAGACGCCCCGAGCCCTTGCCGACCGTCGATCCGAGCAGACCGCCGCCCAGCGCGCCCAGTACGGCGCCGCCCGTCTGCTTCTGCCCCATGCCGCCGACGCCACCGCGGCTGGTATCGCATCCCGCGACCGCCAGAGCCGCCACTACCGAGAGAATCGCAATGCTGCGCAACTTTGCCTCCAAGAACTGCAGAACGCCGGTTGCCTGCTGGCCGGCCACGGGCCGACAGCCGGGCAGAAGCCGAGCAACCGAGGCCAAGCTGATATAGTCAGCCTGAATGCATGCTGAACGGAAGAATCTGCCCGAATCATGGCAATTCGTCACAGTGCCGCATGAGTCGCCGTCATCGATCGGGACCATGTTCTCGCGGCGGCCGCCGGCGCGAGTCGTACGCATTCCGGAACAAGCCGGTGCGTTGCCGCGTTTGATGAACCGAACTCCATCATCCATCGGGAGGCAGCGCTTGCCGGAAGCGACATGTATCTACAATCTGTTCCCGCTTCTGGCTGGGCCGATCGAGCGCTGGGCGGACCATCTCCCGCGAATCAGGGAGATGAACTTCGACTGGGTGTACGTGAACCCGTTCCACTATCCGGGCTTCTCGGGCAGCCTCTACGCCATCAAGGATTTCGACGAACTCCACCCGATCGTGCGGGGCGGTTCCGCTCGCTCCACTGTGGATCTTGTGTCGGATTTTGCCACCTCGGCCGGCGCGAGCGGCCTGAAGGTGATGATGGACCTCGTGGTCAATCACACCTCCAAGGACGCCCTGCTCGTCAAGGCTCACCCTGAATGGTATCTGCGCGAAGACGACGGCAGTCTCCGCTCGCCGCGGGCGGTCGATCCGGTCGATCCGCGTAAATCGACCGTGTGGGGCGATCTGGCGGAGATCGACTACGGCAATGCCGACACGAGGAGCGCCCAGCTGGACCATTGGGCCGCGTATGCGATCCGCTACGCCGAAGCCGGCATCGGCGGCTTCAGGTGCGACGCCGCCTATCAGGTTCCCGCCGACTTCTGGCGTGCGCTGATCGAGCGGGTGCGCGGCGCGGTGCCCGGGACGCTGTTCGCAGCCGAGACGTTGGGCTGCACGACAGATCAGGCGCTGGCACTCGCGGATGCCGGCTTCGACATGCTGTTCAACAGCGCCAAGTGGTGGGATTTCTCTTCGCCTTGGCTGCTGGACCAGTACGATCAGTATCGCTACATCGCGCCGACCATCGCTTTTCCGGAAAGTCACGACACCGATCGCCTGGCGCATGAACTCCAGGGTATGGGGGTCGAGGAACTCGAGGCCGCATACCGGCTGCGCTATCGCTTCGCCGCCTGTTTCTCCAGCGCCGTCATGATGCCGATGGGGTTCGAATACGGGTTCGTCAAGCGCCTTCACGTGGTGGAGTCCCGGCCGGCCGACTGGGAATGGGAAACAGCGAAGCCTCGGCTCGACCTTACCGGCTTCATAGCGGCGACCAACGCGATGAAGCGCGATATCCCGGCGCTGACCACCGAGGGTTTGCAGCTGAGAGTGAGCGCTCCGCACGCCCCGGTGCTCGCTCTGGCGCGGTTCGATGCTCCGGACGCGCGCATCGCCACGAACGCGACCCTGCTCCTGCTGAACGCCGATCCGGGACGCGAGCACGGCATCGAGATCGGGCCGCTTATCACCGCGACAGGCGGCCGTTTCGGCGCGTTCGTCGAAGCTGAGCCGGACTTTATCGGCGACATCGTTCCGCCAGGATCCACGGTGACGCTGCGGCCGCTCCAGGCACGCCTCTTCCATGCACAGGCCAGTACGGCCGCCTCCGGCGGAAAGGTGGACGATGCCGAAGCGGCGAAAGCACTTCTCGCGCTCGCCGCCGATCGCATCGCCATCGAGAAGGTAACGCCGGAACTCGACGGTGGCCGCTTCCCTGTAAAGCGGGTCGTGGGCGATACGCTGGTGGTCGAGGCGGACATCTTCGGCGACGGTCACGACAAGATCGCCGCCAGCGTCCGCTATCGCGTCGCCGGTTCGGATGATTGGTCCGAGGCGCCGATGACGCATGTCGACAACGATCGGTGGCGCGGCGCGATTCCGCTCACCTGCAACGGCCGCTACGAGTATGTGGTGCAGGCATGGCGCGATCTCTTCGCCTCTTGGCGGGACGAGGTCAGCAAGAAGCACGGCGCCGGCCAGAACATCTCGCTGGAGCTCACCGAGGGCCAAGGACTGGTCGATAGTGCCGTCAAGGCTTCCGGCGGCAACGGTGCCTTCGATCTGCCGCTCGACCTCCTGAAGCGCGCCGGCACCGATGAGGGTCGCCTCCTTTCGGCACTGATGTCCGATGAACTCGCCGCAGCCATGACCGCCGCCGGCCCCCGGACGAACCTGTCGCGCCATCCGGTGACGCACGGCGTCATCGTCGACCGCACGGCAGCCCGCTTCTCGGCGTGGTACGAAATGTTTCCGCGCTCACAGAGCGACGACGCCAACCGGCACGGCACGTTCGACGACGTCATCCGCAAACTTCCCTATGTCCGAGACATGGGCTTCGACGTCCTCTACTTCACACCCATCCATCCGATCGGCCGCAAGAACCGTAAGGGCCGCAACAACAGCCTGAAGGCGGGACCGAGCGATCCCGGCAGCCCTTACGCCATCGGCTCCGAGGAGGGCGGGCACGACGCCCTCCATCCCGAACTGGGGACGATGGAGGACTTCCACCGGCTGATTGCCGCCGCGCATGCACACGGGCTGGAGATCGCGATGGACTTCGCGATCCAGTGCGCGCCCGACCATCCCTGGCTCAAGGAACACCCGGAATGGTTCGACTGGCGGCCGGATGGGTCCATCAAGTTCGCCGAGAATCCGCCGAAGAAGTACGAGGACATCGTCAATGTCCACTTCTACCGCGGCGCACTGCCGTCGATCTGGTACGCGCTACGCGACGTGGTGCTGTTCTGGGCCGAGCAGGGCGTGCGGATATTCCGCGTGGACAACCCGCACACGAAGCCGCTGCCGTTCTGGGAGTGGATGATCGCCGACGTGCAGGCACGGTTCCCGGACACGATATTCTTGGCCGAAGCGTTCACTCGGCCGAAGATGATGAAGCGACTGGCGAAGCTCGGCTACACCCAGTCCTACACCTACTTCACGTGGCGCAACACGAAGTCGGAGATCATCGAGTATCTCACCGAGCTCACGCAGACCGAGGCGCGCGAGTATTACCGGCCGAACTTCTTCGCCAATACCCCGGACATCAACCCACCCTACTTGCAGACCGGCCGGCCGGCGGCCTTCAAGGTGCGCGGGCTGCTCGCGGCGACGCTCTCGGGCGTCTACGGGCTCTATAACGGCTTCGAACTTTGCGAGGGGCGTCCTGTCCCGGGCAAGGAGGAGTATCTCGACTCCGAGAAATACGAGATCAGGGCGTGGGACTATGATCGGCCGGGCAACATTCGGGGCTTCATCACGCGCCTGAACCATATCCGGCGCGAGAACCCGGCGCTGCACGACCACGTGAACGTCCGGTTCTACAACGCCTGGAACGACAACATTCTCGTCTACGGCAAGTCCACGCCGGCGATGGACAACTTCCTACTCTTTGCCGTCAACCTCGACCAGGAGCATCCCCAGGGCGCCAGCTTCGAGGTGCCTCTCTGGGAGTTCAACCTGCCCGACAACGGCCGGGTGGAAGTCGAGGATCTTCTCACCGGCCACCGTTTCACCTGGGATGGCAAGGTACAGCAGGTCTGGCTCGATCCCGCCGTCAATCCGTGCGCCGTCTGGCGTATCAGGCCGCCGGGGCTCTAAGCGAACATGGAACTTCCGAAGATGAAAGCGACACCGGCGATGCTCGATCGCAGCGACCCACTATGGTTCAAGGACGCCATTATCTACCAGCTGCACGTCAAGGCGTTCTTCGACGGGACGAACGACGGCATCGGCGATATCTCGGGGCTGATCCAGAAGCTGGACTATGTGCGCGACCTGGGCGTGACGGCGATCTGGCTGCTGCCCTTCTACCCGTCCCCGCTACGCGACGACGGTTACGACATCGCCGACTATCGCGACGTCAACCCGCGCTACGGCACGATGCGGGACCTGCGGCGCCTGATCCGCGAAGCCCACGTACGCGGCCTGCGAGTCATCACCGAACTGGTGGTGAACCACACGTCGGACCAGCATCCGTGGTTCCAGCGAGCGCGTAATGCGGCGCCCGGATCCAATCACCGCAACTTCTACGTCTGGAGCGACACGGATCAGAAGTACCCCGAGACGCGCATTATTTTCCTGGACACGGAGTCGTCCAACTGGACGTGGGATCCGGTGGCCAAGGCCTACTATTGGCACCGCTTCTATTCGCACCAGCCCGACCTGAACTTCGACAATCCGGCCGTGCTTCGCGCGATCATCAACGTGATGCACTTCTGGTTCGACATGGGCGTCGACGGCATGCGCCTCGACGCCGTGCCCTACCTCGTCGAGCGCGAGGGAACGAACAATGAGAATCTGCGCGAGACGCACGCGATCCTGAAGACCTTCCGAGCCGAGCTTGACGCCAAGCATCCGGATCGGATGTTGCTCGCCGAAGCGAACCAGTGGCCCGAGGACACGCAGGAGTACTTCGGCCAGGGAGACGAATGCCACATGGCGTTCCATTTCCCGCTGATGCCGCGCATGTACATGGCGATCGCGCAGGAAGACCGGCATCCGGTCACCGACATCATGCGCCAGACGCCCGAGATTCCCGAGAACTGCCAGTGGGCGATCTTTCTCCGCAACCATGACGAGCTGACGCTCGAAATGGTCACGGACGAAGAGCGCGACTATCTCTGGAACTTCTATGCTGTGGACCGGCGAGCCCGCATCAACCTGGGAATCCGTCGCCGGCTGGCACCGCTGCTGGAAAACGACCGCGCCAAGATCGAGCTGATGAACAGCCTGCTGCTGTCCATGCCGGGCACGCCGATCATCTATTACGGCGACGAGATCGGCATGGGCGACAACATCTTCCTTGGCGATCGGGACGGCGTCCGCACGCCTATGCAGTGGTCCCCGGACCGGAACGGCGGCTTTTCGCGCGCGGACCCGGCGAGCCTCTACCTCCCCGCGATCATGGACCCGATCTACGGCTTCGGATCTGTCAACGTCGAGGCCCAGCAGCGCAGCCCTTCATCGCTGCTGAACTGGATGCGCCGCATGATCGCCGCGCGGCGCATGCACCAGGCCTTCGGCCGCGGCGCGCTCAACTTCCTCTATCCCGGCAACCGCAAGATTCTCGCCTACCTCCGGGAATATGAGGGCGAGGCGATCCTGTGCGTCGTCAACCTGTCGCGTGCCGCGCAAGCCGTCGAACTTGATCTCTCGCGCTTCAGGGGCCGCGTCCCGATCGAGTTGCTCGGCCGCTCGCACTTTCCGCCGGTCGGCGACCTGACCTACCTGCTGACGCTCGACGGATACGGCTTCTACTGGTTCCTTCTGGCGGATGAGGAGGTAGTGCCGCATTGGCACCAACCCGTGCCCGAACCGCTGCCCGAGTTCGTGACGCTCGTCATGCGCGATGGGATGCGGTCGATTGCCGAAGGCCGCGAGGCGGCGGCCCTGTTCCGCGACGTCTATCCCAACTATCTGCCGAAGCAGCGCTGGTTCGCGGCGAAGGAAGTCGGGATCGCGGGTGTCGAGCGCGCCAATGCGGCAGTGTTCGAAACCAAGCACGGCGATTATCTCCTGGTCGAGGCCGACGTCACGACCAAGAAGGGCGACAGGCAGCGCTATTTCGTCCCGCTTGCGTCGTCGCCCGACGAACAGGCCCTGTCCCCGTCATCGCCGCTGTTCCCCTATACAGTCGCCAAGGGACGACGCGGCCGTGTGACCGGGCCCATCTATGATGCGCTCGCCGATGACCGCTTCGCCCTTTCGCTGGTCGAAGCCATGCGCGAGGGTCGCGAGATACCCGCATCGTCTGGCGTCATTCGCTTCTCGGCAACGGATGCTCTCCGCGCGATGGATCTGCCCGCCGACGTTTCCACGCGGCGGATCGGTGCCGAGCAGAGCAACTCCTCCGTCATCATCGGCGAGAAGGGCGTCATCAAGGTCTACCGGCGACTGTCGCCCGGTATCCACCCGGAACTCGAGGTCAGCCGGTTCCTCACCGAGGTCGCAGGCTTCCAGAACACCCCCGCCTATCTCGGATCGATCGAGCACGTTCCCGATAACGGAGAGACATCCGCGCTCGGGATCATGCAGGGGTTCCTCTACAACCAGGGCGATGGCTGGACCTACACCGTCGACTATCTCGTGCGTTTCCTCGAGGAACGCTCTCTGCCGGGCGACGCGATGGAGAATCTGCCGATCGAGGAACTCCACGGTGTCTACCTCACCCAGGCGGCGACCCTCGGCCTGCGCACGGGGCAGCTTCACCGCGCACTGGCCATAGACACCGACGATCCCGCTTTCGCGCGGGAGCCGCTGACGCGAGACGATCTGCATCGCCTCCGCGACGCGATCAGGGACGAAGCCGGCGGCGTTTTCGACGCACTGGCAAGGGCCGGAGCCAACGCGGATGAGGCGGACAGGGTCCAGATCGAAGCTGTCACGGCGCGGCGCGAGGAGTGCTTGGCGCTCATCGACCGGCTCGTCCACGACCTTCCCGACTGTGCGAAGACCCGGGTGCACGGCGATTACCATCTGGGTCAGGTATTGGTCGTGAAGGACGACTTCCACATCCTCGACTTCGAGGGGGAGCCGGCACGCTCGCTGGAAGAACGTCGGGCGAAGGGTTCCCCGGCGAAGGACGTCGCGGGGATGCTTCGATCCTTCGACTACGCCGCATGGGCGGCGACGATGCGCCTCGGCGAACTGGAGAAGGAGTCCGCCGCACGTGCCCTGCCGGAAGCGGTGGCGTGGCGGAATGCGGCCTGTGCCGCATTCCTGGATGCCTACAAGGCGGAGATGGAAGGCGTTCCAAGCTGGCCAGCCGACGAAGAAGCGGCGCAGCGGCTCATGCACCTCTTCCTTCTGGAGAAGGCCCTCTACGAAATTCGGTACGAGGCAGCGAACCGGCCCGGGTGGCTCGGCATTCCCGTACGAGGGCTCGCCTCCGTCCTGGACGATGCCGCCGCAAGGAGCGGAAATGGATAAGACAGAAGCCGACATCGACGCGATCATCGCCGCCACGCATGGCGACCCCTTCAGCGTGCTCGGGATGCACGGCAGCGGGAAGAGTGTCGTAGTCCGGACCTTTCAGCCGTCGGCGGATCGCGTCTGGGTAACGGACAGAAAGAACGGCAAGGCCCTGGCCGAACTGCCGCGGGTCCGCGACGAGGGCTTCTTCGCTGGTCCGACCGGCCAGCGTGGCCGCTTCAGTCACGCCTTCCGCATCGAGAAGGGTGGGGTAACGGAGGACGTCGAAGATCCCTACCGCTTCCCGGCCCTGCTCGGCGACACGGACGTCTATCTGATCGCCGAAGGCAACCATCAGCATCTGCATGACCGGCTCGGCGCCCACCCCATGACGCTGGACGGCGCCGAGGGCACCGGCTTCGCCGTCTGGGCGCCGAGCGCCGAACGCGTCAGCGTCGTCGGGGCGTTTAACGGTTGGGACGGGCGCATGCACCCGATGCGTCGCCGCGTCGAATGTGGCGTCTGGGAACTGTTCGTCCCGGGGGTGGGGCGCGGCGAACCATACAAATTCGAGATCCGCGGTGCGGGAGGGCACATGCTGCCCTTGAAAGCGGACCCCCTCGCCTTCCTGATGGAGCAGTCGCCGGGAACTGCGTCGGTCACTCACGGGATGCCGAGGCACGAGTGGGCGGACGCGGAGTGGATGAGGCACCGGCAGGCACGGACCGGCACCGACGCGCCAATCTCTATCTACGAGTGCCATCTCGGTTCCTGGATGCGCTCGCCGGACGACGGGAATCGCTACCTCACCTATCGGGAACTCGCTGACCGGCTGATCCCCTACGTGAAGCACATGGGCTTCACGCACATCGAGGTTCTGCCGATCTCCGAGTACCCGTTCGACGGATCCTGGGGTTACCAGCCCGTCGGTCTTTACGCACCCACCAGCCGGTTCGGCACCCCCGAAGAGTTTGCCGCCTTCGTCGACCGATGCCATGCCGAGGACATCGGGCTGCTGCTGGACTGGGTCCCGGGTCACTTCCCGACGGACGCCCACGGGCTGGCCCGCTTCGACGGAACGCATCTCTACGAGCATTCCGACCCCCGCCAGGGATTTCACCAGGACTGGAACACCCTAATCTTCAATTACGGGCGCAACGAGGTGCGGAACTATCTGCATGCCAACGCGCTCTTCTGGCTCGACCGCTACCACCTCGACGGGCTTCGGGTCGATGCCGTGGCATCGATGCTCTACCTCGACTACAGCCGGTCGCACGACCAGTGGGTACCGAACCGGTATGGCGGACGGGAAAATCTGGAGGCGATCGACTTCCTCAAGCGGATGAATGAACTCGCCTACGGCTCCCACCCCGGTGCAATGACCGTTGCCGAGGAATCGACCGCCTGGCCCGGCGTGTCCCGCCCGACCTATCTCGGCGGGCTCGGTTTCGGCTTCAAATGGAACATGGGGTGGATGCACGACACGCTCCGCTACATGAGCAAGGAGCCCGTCTACCGGCGCTACCATCATCACGACATGACCTTCGGGCTGCTGTACGCCTTCAGCGAGAACTTCATGCTGCCCCTCAGTCACGACGAGGTCGTGCACGGTAAGGGGTCCCTGATCAACAAGATGCCGGGAGACGATTGGCAGAAGGCGGCCAATCTCCGTGCCTATTACGGCTTCATGTGGGGCCATCCAGGGAAGAAGCTGCTGTTCATGGGCGGCGAATTCGGGCAGGAGCGCGAGTGGAACCACAATGCCAGCCTGGACTGGCACCTGCTCGACGACCCGCGCCACAAGGGTATCCAGTCGCTGGTGCGCGACCTCAATCTCACCTACTGCGCCACGCCGGCGATGCACAAACTGGACTGCAGCCCGGACGGCTTCGAGTGGATCGAGGCGAACGACAGCGACAACAGCGTGATCGCCTTCATCCGGCGGGGCGAAGACCCTGAAGCGACGGTGGTCGTGGTCTCCAACTTCACGCCGGTTCCCCGGCATGGCTTTCGCATCGGCGTGTCGCAGCCAGGTTGGTATCGCGAGGCGATCAACACCGATTTCGGCGGATATGCCGGCAGCGGCGTCGGCAACGGCGATGGCGTGATGGCGGAGTCCGTACCGGCTCATGGACGGCCGTTTTCGCTCAATCTGACGCTCCCGCCACTCGCCACGCTCTGGCTTGAGCGTCAGCCGGGATAACCTGTCCTCGACCAGCCTCCCGGAGGGGAGGGCTGCCGCATGCCGCGGCGGGCCAATGCTCCCTCCAGCCGCATGCACGAGACCATATGCCCCGCCACCGCCGTCGAATCCTACCCGGATCTCCCAACCAGCTCGGCGCCGTCTGGGACGGCGCCGGCACTAATTTCGCCCTGTTCTCCGGCCGTGCGACGAAGGTCGAACTCTGCCTGTTCGACCCCGGCGGCCGGCGGCAGACCGAATGCATCGCGCTGCCCGAATATACCGACGAGGTATGGCACGGCTATCTGCCGGAAGTCGGCCCGGGGCAGCTCTACGGCTATCGCGTCCACGGGCCGTATCGGCCCGCGGAAGGGCTGCGGTTCAATCCGCGCAAGCTGCTGATCGACCCCTATGCCCGCGAACTGCACGGCTCGGTGCGCTGGAGCGACGCGCACTTCGGCTACCATGTCGGCAGCCAACGCCGCGACCTGTCGCTCGATCGTCGCGACAGCGCGTCGGGCATGCCGAAATGCCGCGTGGTCGACCCCGCCTTCAGTTGGGGCGACGACCGGCGTCCCCGGACCCCCTGGTCCGAGACCGTGATCTACGAGGTCCACGTGCGCGGCTTCACGCAGCTGCACACGATGATCCCGGAGCGGTTGCGCGGAACGTTCACCGGCTTCGCGACCGACCCGGTGATCGACTACCTGGTCGACCTGGGCGTGACGGCGGTACAGCTCATGCCCGTCCACGCATTCGTCGACGACCGGCATCTCGTGGGGAACGGCCTGCGGAACTATTGGGGCTACAACACCATAGGCTTCTTCGCCCCGGAGCCGTCCTATCTGAGCAATGGCGATTCCCGCGAATTCAAGACGATGGTCCGGCGGTTTCACGATGCCGGCATCGAGGTGCTGCTGGACGTCGTCTACAACCACACGGCCGAGGGAAACGAGCAGGGTCCGACCCTCAGCTTCCGCGGCATCGACAACGGTGCGTACTACCGTCTGCTCCCGGACAATCCCCGCTATCACATCAACGACACCGGCTGTGGCAACACCCTCAACCTGAGCCATCCCAGGGTGCTTCAGATGGTCCTCGATTCTCTGAGGTATTGGGTGGAGGTGATGCACGTGGACGGCTTCCGTTTCGACCTCGCCGCGACCCTCGGGCGGGAACCGCACGGCTTCGACCAAGGCAGCGGCTTCCTAGACGCCGTGCGACAGGATCCGGTGCTCAGCCAAGTCAAGCTGATCGCGGAGCCCTGGGACATCGGTCCCGGCGGCTACCAGCTGGGCCAGTTTCCACCCGGGTGGGTCGAGCTGAACGACAAGTTCCGCGATGCGGTCCGCCGCTACTGGAAGGGCGACGACGGAATGCTGCCGGAGGTGGCGGCGCGTCTGGCCGGCTCGGCCGACATCTTCGACCATCGTGGTCGCCGTCCGTGGACCAGCGTCAACAAGATCACCTCGCACGACGGCTTCACGCTGAACGACTGGGCCTCCTACAACGACAAGCACAATCAGGCCAACGGCGAGAACAACCAGGACGGCCACAACGCCAACTACAGCTGGAATCACGGGGTCGAGGGTCCGACGAAGGACCCGGCCATCGTCGAACTCCGCGAGCGGCAGAAGCGCAACATGCTCGCCACCCTGATGTTCGCGCATGGCACGCCGTTCCTGCTCGCCGGCGACGAGTTCGGCCGCACGCAGCACGGCAACAACAATGCCTACTGCCAGGACAACGAGATCAGCTGGGTTCACTGGAAGGCGCTCGGTGAAAAGGACAGCAGCCTTCTCGATTTCGCCAAGCGGCTGATCGCGTTTCGACGGATGCATCCGGCTCTGCGCCACCCGCGCTTCCGCCACGGCAACCTGATGCCCGGCAACGGCATCAAGGACATCGCCTGGTACGCGCCTAGCGGCAAGGAGATGACCGACGAGCAGTGGCGCGATTCGCACGCCCGCTGCATAGGGGTCCTCCTCAACGGCGAGGTCGACGAGAAGACGCGCCAGGAGGCGGGCGAAGACCTGCCCGAGATTCTCCTGCTGGTGATGAACTCCCATCACGAGGCGGTGCCGTTCAGACTTCCGCGCCTGGGAACGGCCGGGGCATGGCGACGGTTGTTCGATACGGACCGCCCGGACGTCGATGCCGACGCTGGGCAGGACGAGGCCGCGTACGACGTACCCGGTCGGTCGCTTCAAGTATTCGCCTGGATGGACGTGTCCTGACCGAAGAGCGAGCGTGACGGAGCCACAGATGCAGAACCGGTTCATCCACGACATGAGGTTCGGCGCGCATGTCGGCGCCGACGGCGGCACCCGCTTTCGGCTATGGGCACCCTCCGTCGAGAAGATCGGCATCGAGATCGACGGGAGAGCGCCGATCGCGATGACACAACTCGCCGACGGCTGGTTCGAGGCCAAGAGCGACGCCGCCCCAACCGGAAGCCGCTATTCCTTCGTTCTCCCGGACGGCCTGCGCGTACCCGACCCGGCATCCCGCCGGCAAGCCGAGGATGTCCATGGCCCAAGCATGGTCGTCGACCCCGGATCCTATGTCTGGTCCACCCGCGACTGGCAGGGGCGGCCCTGGGAAGAGACGGTCCTATACGAACTGCACGTGGGCACCTTCTCCGCGGAAGGAACCTTCGAAGGCGTTCGACAGCGTCTCGACCACCTAGTGGACCTCGGCGTCACGGCCGTTGAACTGATGCCGATCTCCGATTTTCCCGGGACGCGCAACTGGGGCTACGACGGCGTGCTTCACTTCGCGCCCGACGCCGTCTACGGCACGCCGGACGATCTGAAGCGGCTCGTAGACGAAGCCCACGCCCGCGGCCTGACGATCTTTCTCGACGTCGTCTACAATCACTTCGGACCTGACGGAAACTACCTCAACGCCTATGCGGCGGGCTTCTTCGACCCCGACGTCCACACCCCCTGGGGGAGCGCCGTCAACTACGCCGCGCGGCCGGTCCGCGATTTCGTCATCGAGAACGCCCTGTACTGGTTGCGGGAGTATCGCTTCGACGGTCTGCGCTTCGACGCCGTCGATCAGATCCGCGATGCCAGCGCCGAACACCTTCTCGAAGAACTCGCCGCCACCGTCCGCTCCAGGCTGACGGCCGAGGAGCCGGGGCGTCACGTGCATCTGGTCCTGGAAAACGACCGCAATCAGGCGGCTCTTCTGGAGAGGTCTGCGGGCCGGCCGAAATATTACGATGCGCAGTGGGACGACGACATCCACCACGTCTACCAGCACCTCGCGAGCGGCGAAGCCGGCGGATACTACGCCGACTATGCGGATCATGCGGTCGAGCGCCTGGGAAAGGCGCTGGCGACCGGTTTCGTCTATCAGGGCGATCCGTCCGCATACCGGCACGGCGAGATCCGCGGCGAGCCGAGCGGCCACCTTCCGCCGACGTCGTTCGTCGCCTTCATCCAGAATCACGATCAGGTCGGCAACCGCGCCTTCGGCGAGCGCATCGACATGCTGGCCGGCACCGCAGAACTGCATGCACTGACGTCGATCTACCTGCTGGCGCCGCAGATACCGCTGATCTTCATGGGCGAGGAGTGGGGCTCGCGCCGACCGTTCCTCTTCTTCACGGATTTCCATGACGAACTCGCCGACGCCGTGCGCGAAGGACGTCGCCGGGAATTCGCACGCTTTCCACAGTTCGCCGATCCGGTTGCTCGGGCCCATATTCCCGACCCGAACGATCCGAGCACGTTCGCGACTTCGAAGCTCGACTGGGACGAGCGAGCCACCGATCCGCACGATGGTCGGCTCGCCCACGTCAAGGAACTCCTGCGGCTGCGGCGGGATCGCATCGTTCCCCTGCTGCGAGGCGCAAACGCCGACGGTCAAGGCGGCGGCAGCTTTTCGGTCGAGGGAATGAACGGACTGCAGGTGTCGTGGCGGCTGCCGGGCGGCGCGCTGACGCTCACGGCGAACCTGAGTCCTGATGAATGGAGCCGGAGCAGTCCGGCGGACGATCCCGGTGAGCTCCTATACGAGAGCAGGCCGGGCACAGCGGACGCCTTATCCGGCGGACGACCGGTCGCCCCATGGAGCGTGGCGTGGATGGTGCGGCGATGAGCGGTGCCGACGCACTCGACCGCCTGGCGGAGCGCTACGGCATCGTCGCCTCCTATCACGACATCTGGGGTGCCGCGCACGCCGCGTCGGCCGGGACTAAGCGCGCCCTCCTGCGCACCATGGGAGTCGTAGCGGACAACGAGGAGGCGGCCGAAGCGAGTCTCCGTGCGCTGGAGGAGGCCGAGTGCGCCCGGATGCTGCCGCCGGTCATCGTCTGCAGTACCAGCGGCCGCTGTTCGGTGCCCGTGTGGTGCGCTGAGCGCGACGGCGGTGAGCTGCGCTGGACCATGGTTGCCGAGACCGGAGAGAGATGGGAGGGCACGACTGCGCCGCAGGTGACGGACCGTCGCACTTCCCCGACCGGCCCGAGGGCTCTGCGGGCTCTGGAACTCGACGCCGGCCCCTTCCCGATCGGCTACCATTCCCTGGACGTCACCGGCCCGGATGGCGAGCGAGACACGTCCACACTCATCGTCACGCCGGACACCTGCTACGGGATCGAGGATGCTGTCGGCGATGCACGCGTGTGGGGTATAGCCGCCCAACTCTACGGCCTCCGCAGCGACCGCAACTGGGGCATCGGCGACTATGGCGATCTCGGTGACCTGGCTGCAGAGGGCGCGGGAAAGGGTGCGGCCGCGATCGGCATCAACCCCGTGCACGCAGGCTTCGCCGCCGATCCACACCATTTCAGCCCCTACTCTCCCTCCTCCCGGATCTTCCTGAACCATCTGAACATCGACGTCACTGCGGTACCCGAGTTCGCGGACTGCCCGCTGGCCAGGGAATTGATGGCGAGTGAACAGGTGTGCCGGGCACTCGAGACGGCGCGCGCCGCGGACCTCGTCGACTACGCATCGGTCTCCGCAGCGAAGCTGCCTGTACTCGAAGCGCTCCACAGGCGGTTCGTCGAAGCAGCATCGCCCGACAGGAAACGCGCATTCGCCACTTTTCGTGAGGGCTGGGGGGACAGCCTCGAGCGCCATGCGATCTTCGAGGCGCTCCATGCGCACTTCTTCGGGACCGATATGCATCTATGGTCCTGGCGGACCTGGCCGGAACCCTATCGCGACTGCGAGAGCGCGGAAGTGGCGGCCTTCGCCGCGGAACACGCCGAGCGCGTCGACTTCTTCGCTTGGCTGCAGTGGATCGCCGACCTGCAGCTCTGCGTTTCCCATCGACGTGCGCGCGAGGCGGGCATGCCGATCGGGGTCTATCGCGACCTCGCCGTCGCCTCGGACGGCGGCGGCAGCATGGCCTGGAGTTGGCCGCAGGTCGTGCTGGCGGGAGCGAGCGTCGGGGCGCCGCCCGACGATCTCGGCCCAATGGGTCAGAACTGGGGTCTTAGTCCGCTCTCTCCACAGGGATTGCGAAAGACGGCGTACGTTCCGTTCATCCATGCACTCCGCGCGAACATGCGGCATGCGGGCGCGCTGCGCATCGACCATGTTATGGCACTGACTCGTCTCTTTTGGATCCCGCCCGGCAAGACCGGACGCGACGGCGCCTACGTCCAGTATCCGTTCGAAGACCTGATCCGGATCGTGGCGCTCGAGTCGCGCCGGCACAGCTGCATCGTGATCGGCGAGGACCTCGGTACGCTGCCCGCCGGTTTCCCCGAAACGCTCCAGCGGTTCGGCGTGCTGTCCTACCGGATCATGAGCTTCGAGCGGAACGATGACGGTGGCTTGAAGCAACCCTCACAGTATCCCGAGCGTGCGTTGGTGGCGGTCGCGACCCACGATATGCCGACAGTGCGCGGGCAATGGGTCGGTCGCGACATCGACTGGCGCGGCCGCGTGGTCGAAGGGATCACGCCGGAATGGGTCGACAGCAGCCACGCCGATCGCAGGCGGACGCGGCAATCGACGATCGCGGCGCTGCGCGATGCCGGACTCGACCCGGGGGACGATGCGGCGGACCAGCCGACACCCGGACTGGCCGAGGCCGTCCACCGCTTCATCGCGCGCACCCCGTCTCGTCTGCTGATGGTGCAGCTGGAGGATCTCCTGGATCTCGATGAGCAGGCGAACCTGCCCGGGACGAGCAGCGAGCATCCGAACTGGCAGCGCCGCCTCCCCTGCACCGTCGGCGAGCTGTTCAGCCATCCGCATGCCGGGCGGATCATCGCGGCACTCAACGAAGAGCGACGTCGCTGACCGCCGGAGGGAGAGACATAGTGGCCGAGGAGAAGACGCCGCCGGGCCCGCCGCCGCTGCCACGGGCCACCTATCGGCTCCAGTTTCGCAAGGAGTTCGGCTTCGACGACGCCACGGCACTCGTGCCCTACCTTGCCAGTCTCGGGATCAGCCATGTCTATGCTTCACCCTTCCTGGCGGCACGACCTGGATCGAGCCACGGCTACGACATCGTCGACCACAACCGCTTCAACCCGGAGGTCGGCGATGCTGCGGGGTTCGAACGGATGGTGGCGGCGCTCCACGCCCATCGGATGGGGCTCATCCTCGACTTCGTTCCGAACCACATGGGCATCGGCAGTTCGGACAATCCCTGGTGGCTCGACGTTCTCGAATGGGGCCAGTCGAGCCCCTATGCCGGCTTCTTCGACATAAACTGGTCGCCCACGGTCGAACATCTCCGCGGCAAGGTGCTGCTGCCCCTGCTCGGGGATCACTATGGCAACGTGCTCGAACGCGGCGAACTGGTGCTGCGCTTCGACCGCGACAACGGCTCGTTCAGCGTCTGGTATTTCGAACACCGCTTCCCCATCGCCGTCCGCGACTATCCCCGCATCCTGCGCGCCGTCCAGGCCGAAACGGAGGGCGCCGGCAAGGCGCTCGCTCCGCTGGTGGCCGGTTTCGCTCGACTGACGGCGAAGCCGCGCGGTGCCCGGCAGGCGGCCATGCTCCGCCGCGAAGCTGATGCGCTGCGCTATGGCTTGGCGGCCCTGGCGAAATCCGATGGTGACATCGCGGCGGCGATCGACCGCGTGGTCGACCGGCTGGACGGCACGCCCGGAGATCCGGCCAGCTTCCGCGACCTGCATGCCCTGCTGGAGCGACAGGCCTATCACATAGCCTATTGGCGCGTGGCGTCGAACGACATCAACTACCGGCGCTTCTTCGACATCAACGATCTCGCCGGACTTGCGATTGAAAACCCGGAACTGTTCGAGATCAGCCACCGGCTCATCTTCCAGCTCATCGCCGAGGGCAAGCTCCAGGGCATCCGTCTCGACCATATCGACGGACTGTACGACCCGCTGGAGTACTGCCGCCGCCTGCAGGATCGGGCCGCCTATCTCGTGCCGCCGCGCGAGGCCACCGCCGCGGGCCAGGGGCAGCAGCCGCGACACCCGATCTACCTCCTTGTCGAGAAGATCCTGGCGCCGCACGAGCACCTCCGGCCCGAATGGCCGGTCGACGGCACCACCGGCTACGAGTTCATGAACCTGGTCAACGGCGTCTTCGTCGACCAGTCCGCCATGGAGCCGCTGACCGAGATCTACGAGCGGTTCCTGGGCCGCCCGTCCGACTTCCCCGAGATGGTGATTGCCGCAAAGCGGCAGATCCTGCGCAACAACCTGTCCAGCGAACTGAACGTCCTGACCGATATGGTCTACCGCATCGCCCGGCAGAGCCTGACGACGCGCGACTTCACGCGGCAGGGAGTGCGCGATGCGCTGACCGAACTGATCGCGCATTTTCCGGTCTACCGCACCTACGTGACAGGCGACGGCGTCGACGAACGCGACCGGCACTATCTCAACTGGGCGATGACCCAGGCGCGCCGCGATTCGACAGCCGACGACCTGTCGATCTTCGATTTCGTCGCCGCCCTGGTCGCGACCGACCTCAAGCGCGAGCCCGGCCGTCCCTATCGCCGAGCGGACGTCATCCATGCCGCGATGAAGTTCCAGCAGCTCACCGGCCCGGTGATGGCGAAGGCCTTCGAGGACACGGCGCTCTACCGGTTCAACCGGTTCATTTCGCTCAACGAGGTCGGCGGCGAACCTGAGCGTTTTGGCGTGTCCCCCTCGGCATTTCACTATCTCAACGCCGACCGCCTGAAGAACCACCCCTTCTCGATGCTGGCGACCGCCACGCATGACCATAAGCGCGGCGAGGACGTGCGGGCGCGACTGAACGTCCTCAGCGAGATGCCGGAGGCTTGGGGCCGCGCAGTCCGGCGCTGGCACCGGCTCAACCGGCTCAAGGTCCGCGATGTCGACGGCCGACCGGCCCCCGGCCGCAACGACGAGTACCTGTTCTATCAGGCGCTCGTCGGTGTCTGGCCGCTGGCCGAGCAAGACATGGCCGATCTGCCTGATCGCGTGGTTGCCTACATGATCAAGGCCGTGCGAGAGGCGAAGGCACGCACGAACTGGACGGCTCCCAAGGTCGACTATGAGGACGGCCTGGAGAATTTCGTGCGTGCCGCGCTCGACCGGGAGCGCAGCGGCACCTTCCTGGCGGACTTTGCAGCCTTTCACCAGGGGATCGCAGCGGCGGGGGCGCTGAACGGGCTGAGTCAGACCGTCCTGAAGCTGACCGCTCCGGGCGTCCCGGACGTCTACCAAGGCACCGAATACTGGGATCTCAGTCTCGTCGACCCGGACAATCGGCGCCCGGTCGACTATGTCGCACGTTTCGACGCCCTGAAGGCGGCGGCGCGTGTGCGGGACCCTGCGCCGCTTCTTCGGGAATGGCGCGACGGCCGCATCAAGCAGTTCGTCATCGCCCGGATCCTGCAGCTGCGGGCAACCTCACCGCAGCTGTTCGCCGCCGGCGACTATTCGGGCGTCGAGGCCGAAGGCGGCGAAAGCGCGAGGATCGTCGCGTTCCGGCGAAACCTCGCCGACGGCAGCGGGATGCTCGTGCTGGTGCCGCGTCTGTGCAGTACGTTCATGAGCGACGAGGGATCGATGACCGTCTCTGCCGCCGCCTTCGAAGGGATGCGGCTTCCCCTGCAAGGCCTCCCGGACGGTGCAGTGGTGACGGACGCCTTCTCCACCAAAAAGGTGCCGATCGAACGGGACGGCTTCATCAAGCTCGACACGCTGCTCGACACCTTACCGGTGGCACTCCTCAGTTGGCAGGTACCCGGGCAACCGTGAGTGCGGCAGCCAAGACCACAGTATGCGGCGCGGCTAAGCCGCCGCGCCGCATAACGGTCAGCTGGCGTACTTGATCGTGCAGCCGTAGGCACGGGTCAGGGACGGATCGGGCGTCTCGCCCTTGGTGACGGCCGTATAGGCTTCCTTGAGGTACGGCCGCGCGGTCTTGACGTCGGCCACTTTGGTCGACGGCTTGTCGTCGATCGCGCCAGCGTAGGCGAGGTTGCCCTGTGCGTCGACGACGTACATGTGCGGCGTCACCTGAGCACCGTAGGCGCGGCCGATGTCGCCCTTCGGATCGAGGATTTTGGCGGTCGGTGCGGCCTTTTCCTCGTCGATGATCTTGTTCGCCTCGACCGGTGTCACGTAACCCTGCTCACCTTCCGCGGACGACACGATCGTCAGCCAGACGGCACCGTCGCCGGTCGTCGTCTTCTGCAGGCCCTGCATGTTGTCGGCATTGTAGTGCTTCCGGACGAACGGGCACTCGTGGTTGGTCCACTCCAGCACGACGGTCTTGCCCCGATAGTCGGAGAGCTTCACCGGCTTGCCGTTAGTGTCGACCGCCTGGAAGTCCGGTGCCGGCTCGCCGACGGCGGCAGTGCCGGCCGCGGCGGTACCCGCGAGCGCGAACTGCGCAGCGAGCCCGGCGGCACACATAAACCCAAGGAAATGACTCTGTCGCTTCATGTCCGTGCGTCCCCATCGGTGGTGGCGGTGAGACCGACGATCGCGTCCAGGACGATCGCCTCAGTCAGAAGCTGCGGCAGGACCATCGGGGTTCCGCCGCGATCGGCCGGGTAGAGGACGTACAAGGGCACGCCATTCCGACCGAATTCCGCGAGATAGCGCGTGATGACCGGGTCGCCGTTCGTCCAGTCGCCCTTGAGGGGGACGATCCCGCCATCGGCGAGCGCCGCACCGACGGCGGCGGAGGACAAGGCTAAGCGTTCGTTGACCTGGCAGGTGATGCACCAGGCCGCGGTCAGGTTTACCAGTACGGCCTTGCCGTCGGCGCGCAGGCTGCCGATCCGCGCGGGGTCGAACCGCTCCCAGGCGACCGCCCCGTCCGAACGGATGACGGCATCCGCCTGTGCCGGAGCCTCGGCGGGAAACCGCACGAGGAGCAGCGCCAGCACGAAGGCGACGACGCCGACGGCGCGCGAGACGATCCGGCCTGCTCCGCGCGGCGCGAGATTCCACAACCAGGCGCCGAAGGCGATGAGGATCATACCACCCAGTGCCGCGATGACGCCGGTCGGGCCCGCCTGTTGGGCCAATACCCACACGAGCCAAGCGGCCGTGGCGAACATCGGGAAGGCGAGGAACTGCTTGAACGCTTCCATCCAGGCACCCGGCTTGGGCAGGAACCGGGCGACACCAGGGAACAGGCTGAGCAGCAGGAAGGGCAATGCCATGCCCAGCCCGAGCGCCAGGAAGATCCCGATCGCCACGGGCGGCGGCTGCGTCACGGCGAACCCGAGCGCCACGCTCATGAAGGGTGCGGTGCACGGCGTCGCGACGATCACCGCCAGGGCCCCGGTGAAGAAGGCACCGGCATGCCCCTGCCGCGCGGCGAGACCCGCGCCGAGATTCGCTCCGCCGGCGACACTGAACACACCGGCCAGATTCAGGCCGATCACCACCATCAGATACGCGAGCAGTAGGATCACGGCCGGATGCTGGAGTTGGAAGCCCCATCCGATCACTGCGCCGCTCTGCTGCAGTGCGACGAGCCCGCCAGCCAGGAGACCGAAGGTAGCCAGCACGCCCGCCGTGTAGGCCAGTCCGTGCAGCCGCACCTCACGACGATGCCCTGCACCGAGACGGGCGACCCCCAGCGCCTTGATGAACAGCACGGGAAAGACGCACGGCATCAGGTTAAGCAGCAGGCCTCCGGCCAACGCCAGCAGTCCCGCCTGAGCCAATCCGATCGATCCGGACGTCAGGCCCCCGATTACTGCGCCAGCAACGGATGCCGGCGGCGGCGCGACGGTTCCAACCGACGCCTCGACCAGGAAGGCCTGCCGAACGGTATTCGAGCCCAGCCTCTCCTCAACCACCAGCACGCCATCGATGGGCGCTATCGGCTTGCCCTTGTCGATGCCCCTCGGGATCGAAAGGGTCAGCCCGTCGGCGTCGATCGAAACCCGTTGCTCGCCCGCGTGCTCCACCGCGTCGGGGTCGTACGGAAAGAAGGCGATGTCGCCGAGGCGGTCACGATCGAGACCGGCGGCGTCGATGCGGAGCAGCAGCGTGTCGGCACTGCCATCCACTACGGCCGACCAGGGGCTCGGTTTCGGCGCGTGCTGGCGCGCCTCGACAAAGCGACCGGCCCAGGCGCCATCGGTGGCTGCTGGCGGACCGGAGACGGTCACGTCCAGCGCGAGCTTCGCTTCTTCAGGGATGCAGATGTCGGCGCAGACGAGCCACTGGGCGGAGGCCTCGACCCGCGCCGTGCTTCCGGGCACGGCGTCGGCCGGCACGCGAAGCGGCACCGGAAGCAGGACCTCGCCGTCGAACCCGTAGTTGACGAACGGCCCCGTCGGAATGCGGTGCGGCGCTGGCCAGACGATCTCCCCTGCCGACCATCCCTGCGGCAGCGTCCATTCGATCGTGGTGGGAAGCCCCGAATCGCCCGGGTTGCGCCAGTAGGAATGCCACTTCGGGGCATGGTCGAGCAGCAGGGCGGCCCAAACGGTTCCGCCGGGAACGGCAGTGCCCTCGGTAATCAGACGGGCTTCGGTCAGGTCGGTGATGCTCGGCGGCGATTCCGCCGCCTGGGCGCCTGCTGCACCCACTGCCGCGAGACATGCGAGGGCCGCGATGCCGCGGCGGATCGAGCGCAGGATCATCATCCGGATCACCTGGGAGCACCGTGCTGCAGGGTCAACGACGATCACCTAACTGTCACCGTCCGCGCGCGACATGCGCAGCTTGAAGATGGTGGAACCGGTCAGTCGTAGGTCCGGCAGGAAATTCTCATGCCGTAGGAAGCGCACGTCCGCCCGCGTCACCGGCCCGACGAACAACAGCCGGTGAGGCACGCTGTAACGCGCGAGCTTCGGTCCGAACACCTTCTGCAGGACGTAGAAGGTCAAATAGTGGTTGTCGACGAGCGCCCGCACCG
Source organism: Constrictibacter sp. MBR-5 (assembly GCF_040549485.1). Lineage (NCBI taxonomy): Bacteria > Pseudomonadati > Pseudomonadota > Alphaproteobacteria > Rhodospirillales > Allostellaceae > Constrictibacter > Constrictibacter sp. MBR-5. The sequence goes on along the minus strand of NZ_JBEPTK010000005.1, from coordinate 7,323 downwards.
GCCGGTCGCTGCGCCGCACCACGTGGATCAGGTCCAGGTCGAACAGCTTGTCGCCGTTTACCGGCGAGTGGCGCTCCGGCCCGTCGGAAAAGACGAAATCGTAAGGGCGATCAGGAATGCTCTCGTACTGAACGCCGCGGAAGCATTTGTAGAAGCCGTCGACCTTCGGGCTGTGCAGGATCTCCACATAAGGCCGCATCTCCTGGGGCAGCCGTTCCACGGCCACGCCATGCCAATAGGCATCCTCCTCCATCGAGGTGATCCGCCCGCGCGGCGCGCCTTCGGCCTCGTTCTCGCGCAGTGCCTGCGCCATCGCGACGGTCGATATGCCCGTTCCCATCTCGAGGATCTCGACCGGTTTCTGCTCCCGCACCTGCTCGTAGAGGGTCCAGTAGTCCGAATAGGAAGCGCCGGTCACCTCGGTGCCGTGCGCCACCCGGGTCAACAGGTCCCACAGCACCGGGTTGGCGCGCAGCCGCCTCTCGGCCCAGCGGCTGCGCCGGCCGACGATGAAGTTCACGACATGCCCGCGCAGCCGCTGCAGCGGGTCGAGCCTGTCTGAGAGCGCACTGCCGGGCGGCGCGCCGGGCAGCCCATCCGACCGTGCACTGGTCGGGTCCCCCGGATCAATCGGCATGGGCGCTTCGTCCTTGGGTCGCGACGGCATGGGGCGATCTGGTCATCGGCAGGTCCCGTTTGCGAGGAGGCCCTTCCCCTTCAAGGGAGGGACGACGCGTGCGATGCTGCCCGCACCGAAGCAGAATCCCAAGGGAGAAGACGCGTGACCCTGCCGCTCGCCTCGAAGCTCAAGACCGGCATCATGACGCTGCACCGCCGCAGCGAGCCGGCGACGGGACCGTGGGAGCCAAGCATCGACGAACTGCGCCACCTCGTCGAACTTGTTGACGGCCTTGGCTACGACTCGCTCTTCACCGGCGACCACATCGCCTTCGCAATCCCGATCCTGGATCCGCTGCTGCAGATCGCCCAGGCGGCGGCGTTCAGCCGGCGGCTCACCTTCGGCACCTGCGTCTACCTCCTCGCGCTGCGACACCCGACGCCGGTTGCCAAGCAGATCGCCACCCTCGATCACCTTACCGAAGGCAGGTTCGTTTTCGGCGTCGGTGTCGGCGGCGAATTCCCGGGAGAGTTCGCCGCAAGCGGCATCCCCCACAAGGAACGCGGCGCCCGGGTCAACGAAGGCATCGAGGTGGTACGCAAGCTCTGGCGCGGCGAGAAGGTTGCGCACCAGGGCCGCTTCTTCCAGTTCCCGGAGACGCTGATGCTGCCGCCGCCGCGCCAGGCCGGCGGCCCGCCCATCTGGGTCGGGGGACGCACCGACGCGGCCCTCAAGCGCGCAGCCCTGCTCTGCGACGGTTACGTATCCTATGTTATCACTCCCGACATGTTCGCCGAAGCCCTCGCCAAGATCGAGACCTTCGCCGGCGAGGCGGGCCGCAGCATCGACCGGTTCGACACCGCGCACCTGCTCTTCGCGCGCATCGACGATAGCTACGAGGCCGCCTTCGAGGCCGCCAACAAGACGCTCAGCACGCGGTACGCCATGGACTTCAGCAAGGCCACCAAACGCTACGCCGCGATCGGCCGGCCGGAAGACGTGGCCGAGAGGCTGCACGCCTTCTACGATGCCGGGGTGCGTCACATCGTGATGGATCTGGTCGGCCCCTACGAGGAACGCGACCGGCAGATCGAACGGTTCGCGCGCGAGGTGAAGCCTCTCCTGGCCGACATCCTTTAGGCTCGGCGATGCCGCAGCCGTCGCCCCGACAGAACCGCGTCGACCCGTTCGGCGAGATCCGCGCCGTTTCGGTGCGCGGCACGTTCATGGGCAATCGCGGCATCCTGCACGACGCCGACGGACGTGTCGGTACGGCACGTTGGCGGCTGAAGGCATGGCTGGTCTGCAGGACGGACTTCCGCGGTCGCCATCGGCAGGTGATGGCGCCCAACCGCTACACCGAGCTGTTCTTCCTGGACGAGGCGACGGCCCTGGCCGCCGGGCATCGTCCCTGCTTCGAATGCCGCCGCCGCGCCTTCCTCGCCTTTCGTGACGCGTGGGCAGCGGGCAACGGCTGGGCGGCCGAGGCTCCGCCGCGCGTCGCGGACATCGACTCCCGCCTCCACACCGAACGGGTCGTCCCCCGCACCCGCCGTAAGCTCACCTGGACCGGCAACATCGACGCCCTGCCCGACGGCACGGTCGTTGCTGGCGCTGACGGCGCTGGCACCGCCTTTCTCCTTCTGGGCGAGCACCTGCTACCCTGGCGTTTCGAGGGCTACGGCCGGCCGGAGCGCCGCCCTGCGAATGCAGATGTCACCGTCCTGACGCCGCCGTCGACCGTCGCCGCGCTGGCCGCGGGCTACGCGCCTGTCCTGCATCCATCCGTGTACGAGGATTCCAGATGAGCCGCCACATCGCCTGTCTGACATTCGACTTCGACGCCATGACCGGCTTCACGGCGCGCGGCCAGATGTCGCCGACGCCCGTGTCGCGCGGCGAGTTCGGTGCGGTCGGAGCGCAGCGGCTGGTCGACCTGCTGGCGAAATACGGACTGAGGGCCTCGTTCTTCGTGCCCGGCATCGTCCTGCGAACATATCCGGAGGTCAGCGGCCGGATCGCCGAGGCCGGCCATGAGATCGGCCATCACGGCTGGAGCCACATCCCACCGGCCAACCTCAGCCGCGAAGAGGAAGAGGAAGGCCTCGTCCGCGGCAACGAGGCGATCGAGGCACTCACCGGGCGCAAGGCCCGCGGCTACCGTTCGCCGTCCTGGGACCTGTCGCCGCACACCATCGGCCTGCTGCTCGCGCACGATTTCGTCTACGACAGCAGCATGATGGGCCACGACCACCTGCCCTACCGCGCACGCACCGGCGATATCGTCACCGTCGACGAGCCCATGGTGTTCGGCCGTGAGACGCGGCTGATCGAGATGCCGATCAGCTGGTCGCTCGACGACTATCCGCACTTCGAATATGTGCGGATCGGCAACAGCGTCGCCCCCGGCCTGCGCGACACGGGCAGCGTGCTGACCAACTGGATCGACGACTTCCTCTATATGAAGGAGACGTGCGACTGGGGCGTGCTGACCTACACCTGCCACCCCTACGTCATCGGCCGCGGTCACCGGATCATGATGCTGGAACGGCTGATCCGCCGCCTGCTCGACGAGGGTGCGGTCTTCATGACAATGGAGGAGGCCGCGGACGAGTACGCTGCCCGCGGCTGACCGCCCGCCTTCTACTTCCCCGGCACCGCCCACCGCTTCTCGAAGTCCCACACGTCCGGGAAGCCCATCAGTTCGTGCATCGGGCCGGCTAGCGACAGGGTGGGAACGTCCATCCCCTGGGTCGTGCCGTGCGCCAGCAGGTGCCCATAGGCGCGGCGCATCGCCTCGGCCGCGGCGGTGAACCCGGCTTCCGGCCAGATCGCCATGGCGAAGCCCCAGGATTTCAACGTGTCTGCGTCGATCGCCGGTCCGCGACCACCGGGCACCATGTTGGCCAGCAGCGGCGCGTCGACCTCGCGCCCGATGCGCCGCATCTCCTCTTCGCTCTCCGGCGACTCGACGAAGATGATGTCGGCACCCGCCGCCTGGAACGCCGCGGCGCGCCGCAGCGCCTCGTCCAGGCCCAGGCTGGTGCGCGCGTCGGTGCGCGCCACGATCAGGGTGTCCGCGCTGCTGCGGCTCTCGACCGCGACACGGATCTTCAGCACCATCTCGTCCAGCGGGATCACGCGGCGGCCCGGCGTGTGGCCGCACTTCTTCGGCATCTCCTGGTCTTCGATCTGGATCGCCGCGACGCCGGCATCCTCGTAGCCGCGGACCGTATGCCGCACGTTCAACAGACCGCCATAACCCGTGTCCGCGTCGGCGATCACCGGCTTCTCCGTCAGCCCCGCAATCACCCGCGCCCGCCCGACCATGTCCGTGTAGGTCGCGAGCCCCGCATCGGGCAGCCCCAGATGCGAGGCGGTCACGCCATACCCCGTCATGTAGAGCGCCCGGAACGGCATCCCATCCGCCAGCCGTGCGGAGATCCCGTCGAACACCCCCGGCGCCAGCACGAACTCACCGCCCGCCAGCATACCCCGCAGGGCCTCCCCTCGAACGTTGGTCATCGTCTTGAGCTCCTTTCTTATGGCCCGCATCCACGAGATGCCGGCCTTCCACCTCTGATTTTGATCTTGATTCATATCAAGGTGTCCCGCCCTGCGAACCGCCATTCTGTACGGGCAATGAAGCAATGGAGCGTTGCGATGACCGGTTCGGAGATTGCTTTCCTCTCGATGGTGGTGGCTGGAATGACGGCCTTCGCCATCACCCTTGCGTGGGCAACGAACGCGACGTCGCGTCGTCGCTAGAGACCGTACCAAGGAGGCGACGATGGCGGTTATCCTGGCGGTCGTGACAGGGAGCGACGCGGACACGACGTTACTCGATCATGCGGCCGCAGCCTTCGATGGAGGTCACGTCGAAGTCCTCCACGTCCGACGCGATCCGCGGGAGGCGATACCTCTGGTGGGCGAAGGCCTGTCCCCCGATCTCGTGCAGCGGATGCTGGACGAAGCGGCCCAGGACACGGACCGGCGCGCCCAGCATGCGCGGGCGACCTTCGACGCCTGGAGAGTCCGATCGGGAGCAGACATCTCGGCCGAGCCCTGCGCTTCGGAGACGCTTACGACGCGCTGGACAGAGACCGTCGGCCGGCTCGAAACCATCGTTCCGACCACCGGACGGCTGGCGGATCTGATCGTGCTGGGCCGCCCGGGGACGAGCGGCGTCGACGGACAGGCGGCTGTCGAGGCGGCGCTGTTCGGTAGCGGGCGCCCGGTTCTGCTGGTACCTCACGGCGCGCCGGTACGCCGTGATGCCGCCGCGATCTTCTGGAATGGAAGCGCCGAGGCCTCGCGTGCAGTGGGTGCTGCGCTCCCGGCCCTTCGGCGGTGCGCCAAAGTGCACGTTATTCAACTCCACGAGCATCCCGACACTCCGCCTGCGAAGTCGGAGCTGGCAGATTATCTTGCCTGGCATGGCATTTCCGCTTCCATAGCCACGCTCGCTGCCGACTATCGCGACCCCGGCGAGGCGCTCCTGCAGGAGGCCGCGCGGCTGGGGGCGAACCTGATCGTAATGGGCGCCTATACACACAGCCGGATGCGGCAGATGATTCTCGGGGGCGTGACCAGCCACGTCATGACCGCCGCGGATGTGCCGATCCTGCTCAGCCACTGACGTTTTGGGCGAGTTGGAGGGCACCAGCCGTGGATGAACGGCATCTCCCTTCTCCCGGATCGGCCGGGCCCCACGCCAGCGACGGTGACGCCGTACACATTGAGCTGCTGACCGTGGCACGCGTCGCGCAAGCCTATCCCCTCGCGCGATTCTGCAACCCCGCGCTGACTTATGACGACTGGGCGGCGCTGTGTCACGACGCATCGCCGACTGCCGGGACGCTGCTGGTGGTGTGTGGCCGCGGCTATATCCGGGCCATCTGCCGCTTTACCGCCCAGCGCACCCTGCAGCACGGCTATGCCCTGTTCTTGGACGACCTCGCATCGGGCCATCCACTGGACCCGGCGCGTTTCGCACCATTGCTGATCAGGCAGGCGGAGGAACACGCGCGTAGTCTCGGTTGCACCACGCTGCTCACGCGGGTGCCGCACGAATCTGCGTGGTTGCGACATGTGCTTGAGACGGAGGGCCATAAGGTTGCCGGCACCTGCTTCGCCAAGGCCATCGCTCACCGGTAGCGCCGCCCGCCCGCTTCCGACGAGGCAGATAGCTTTTGTTGTTTGCGCTACCTCAGGGCACGCGTAGCGATGTAGGATCAACTTCGCGTGAGGTGGGACACGCCCCGCGCTGGGCTGGAAACATTCAGGGCGTGGGAGGGCGTGTAGGTGTCGATGCTCGTGACACACAATGTGACGATCCAAGACAGGCGCACCAGCATTCGGCTCGAGCCAGAACTTTGGAATTGTCTGGTCGACATCGCGAATACCCAATCGCTAACGATTCAAGAATTGTGCACGGGAATCTATCTCGGCCACGGATCATCTAGTTATACCGCAGCTGTGCGCGTTTTCATCCTTCTCTACTACTGGCAGCAGGCGAGCGAACGGCGCGTTCACAGCATCATCGGTCCGCTGCCGTCGGATGAAGCCGTACATCGCGACCCGCGCTACCGCAGCAGCTATACCCGCGATAAGGAAGACTTTGATCGCCGGACGATCTGGAACCGCGATCGGCTCGATCTCACCCCTCAATCGGGAATGTTCCTCGCCTATTGGCAGTGGGTTATGCGGCGTCGGGCGCTCGGTCGCCTGCCGCGCTACGATGAACTGTTGACCGGTCCATTCGCGGATGAGTTGGCACGCGGTACCGTCAACATCATCGACACCACACCGGACACCCCCGAAGGCTTCCTGCTCTCACATCTCTCCTCAACTTCCATGCAGTTCAAGGCGTTCGCAGGCCAGAAGGCGATCGGCGATTTGAGCTTCAAGCTTCACGCCCAGTCTCTCGCGCAAGAGACGCAGGAGGTGAAACAGTCCGCCGAGCCGCATGTGGCGTCGATCTCGCAGCGCCACGCCGGGGTAAACCGCGCATATGTGCGCTTGGCCTTGCCGCTCGGCGATCAAACGGGACGCGTCGTTCGGATTGCGACGATCGTGCGCGGTCTCCGCACCACGCCCAGCATCTTCAACGACAAGCTTCTCGGCCTGCAGATCCCCGTGGAGACACGAGGTCAGGCGGCGCGTTCCGCGCCGCCTGCACCGATCCCGATATCATCACCGACATCGGCGCGGATCACGGACAGCAGATCGCCTCGGTCGGCGTAGAAGACCGCATACTTACCGTCCTCGCCACGGCCGGGAAAGTAGCCATCGAAACACGAGAACCGGTTGGGCATTGCCAGATCCTCCCGCGCGACGCGCGCCCATCTCTCGGTGTCGCGCCCAAGCGAGAAGAGCCAGTCGAGATCGAAGTGTCGTAGCGCCAGCGCCCGGTTGATCCGCGGCAACAGGCGCGAGAGGCCGCGGCCGCGCCACTCGGGGTGGAGCCAGTAGCCACCGGTATAGCCGACACGGCCCGACATGATCGGTACATCGTCCGGCGCCACCAGCCGCAAGGGCCGCAGGTCGAGAACGGGCTTACGATCGAAGAAAAGACGATAGCTACGGATGATCTGCATCATGTCGTCGGTGTGTTTCGGCGTGCAAGTTTGACCCCCTTGGCGGGGGTATCGGCGTTCAAAAATGACCCCCTGCTGGTGACGTTGATCAGACTGCCCACCGGC